>CAMNNA010000009.1 GCA_946545285.1 uncultured cyanobacterium
GTCTAACTACACATGAACTATTCAACTTTTTATTAAATTTTGTTTTCAAATTATACCCGTCACGGCAATTTTAAAATTAGTTTTTTGAATTTAAATATAATTAATCTTTTTCATACTTCCAGCTATTCTTAATTTTTAATGAGGGCTTTTGTCCTCTTTTTTTATTTAAAATTTACCCCTTTGCGCATTGATATATTTCATTTTGTGAAATAAACTTATTTTATGAATAATTTAGTTGAAATTAAAAATCTTTTTGTCGAATATACTCAAAAGTCCGAAATAAACGGTCGGATTGAAAAAGTTCATGCTGTTAACGGTTTGGATTTGGATATTAAAAAAGGTGAAATTTTCGCTATTGCCGGCGAATCAGGATGCGGAAAATCTACCCTTGCCAAGGCTGTTATGAAGCTTATTAAAATTAAGTCAGGGGAAATAAATATTTTCTCTTCTAAATCTGAAAATTTTTATCAAAGTGTTCAAATGATTTTTCAAAACCCCTATTCAAGTTTGAATCCTAAAATGAAAATCGGTCAAATTCTATCTGAACCTTTAGAGATTAATACTAAGTTAAAAAAAGAAGAAATTCTTCGAATTGTTGAACAAAAACTTTCTGATGTCGGGCTTGACAAAAGCTGTTTGAATCTTTATCCGCACGAATTTTCCGGCGGTCAAAGGCAAAGAATTGCTATTGCAAGAGCTTTGATTTTAAACCCTGAATTTATTATTGCAGATGAACCTGTTAGTGCGTTGGATGTTAGTATTCAGGCTCAAATTATTAATCTTTTGAAAGATTTGAAAAATAATTTTAACCTGACTTTTCTTTTTATTTCCCACGATTTAGGTGTAATTCAATATATCTCTGACAGAATCGGGATTATGTATTTGGGCGAAATTGTTGAAATCGGAAATACCGAAGAAATTTTTTCCGATCCAAAACACCCTTATACAAAGGCTTTATTGAGTGCTGTCCCTAAGCTTCATGATGAAAACAGAATAAAAAAAGTCGAACTTGAAGGGGAACTTCCTTCTGTGAAAAATCTTCCAAGCGGTTGTAAATTTCACACAAGATGCCCGTATGCTATGGAAATTTGTAAGAATAAAAATCCTGAATTTACTGATTTTTCACCTTCTCATAAGGGCAAATGTTTTTTATATTAGCAAGTACCTTTGCGCATCAAATCAGAAATTTTCAATTCTTTTGGTTTTGATTTTTGTGATTGGGGTTTTGAGACTGATAAATTTGGTTCTTTTAACGCTGATAATCCGATTTTTGTGCAGTTATCCGTTTTGCCTGTAAATATTTCCTGAAAAATTGATAAAATATTTCCCATAAATTCTCCTTTTCTTGATTATATTAAAATCAAACTCTTATATATCATGCATTTAAACGATTTTGAGATAAAAATTCATCTGACTTTATGCTATGCTTTTTACATAATAAGTTCAAGGAGTAAAATTTGAATAACGGTTATTATGAAACTTTGGATGAAAATTTTAATCAGGCTTTGAAATTTTTCGAAACCGAATACTCAAAAACCGAACTTTTAGATTTTTTAAAAACCGGAAATATTGCCCAAAGACAGATTGCCGCACTGAAATTAGACAGCATAAATTCAAAAGATGAAGCAATTATTCTTGTTTCAAATTTAACAGGTCAGGATGGTAAGATTCGGGAGGCAGTAAGTCTTAGATTAAAAGAACTTACGCAAAATAATAACTTTTTAAAATATTTTTATTGCGAAGAAAATTATGATATTTTTCTTGACGCAATCACTGATATTAACGCAAATATTTGCAGAAATATTATAAATGTAGTTTTAAATTTAAAAAGTAATGATGAATTTTGCACTTATTTTTGCCCAAAATTAATAAGTTTAGCGAATGAATTACTGGATATTGTTGAAAAATTTGATTTTCAAGACGGAAAATATAAAGTGAATAAAGAAGCATTTAAATTGTATTGGTGTCTTGAAACGATTTATGTATTATGGGACAAGGTTAATTTTGAAGAATTAAAAAAAATTATTATTCGGGCAAAAGATATTCAGGAATACACCATTAGAGAAAAATGCGCAAAAATTCTTACAAGAAAATTTGATGATATTGAATTGGAAAAAATCCGAAAAGAACTTAAAAATGATAAAAATTATTATGTAAGACGATTTTGATATTAATATTCTTCATCAAAAATATCTAAAGCAGGACATGTTCCGAAAGTCTTTTTAATTTTATTATCTGATTCTTCGGAAAACCCTATTTTACCGTGATCATTTAGGATGGGGTATTCGGATTTAATTTTTTCTTTTTCATTTTTTATTGCTGTATTAAGCTTATTTTTTAAATTATTATCGCTGTAAACACTGCGCATAATATCATTCAATGCAATTGATGCATGCAATTGCATTGCAGAATTTTTGTCCAAAGCAGAAATAAGAGTTGACGCTTTTTCTATTTCTTCATAAGCCTGTTTGTAATATTTCTGATTTCTTAACAGTACGGCAAGGTTATAATGCGCTTCATAACTCATAGGTGAAACTTTTATTGCCTTACAATAGTATTTTCCTGCATCGTGATAATCTCCGGATAAATAGTATGCTAACCCTAAATTGTAGAGAGTGTCGTATCTTTGAGGACTTATTTCTAACGAATTTTTATAAGCTTCAATTGCTTTTGATAAAAACATTCGTGACAATTCCCAATTATCATTTGTATAAAGTGATTTGAGCCTGTAATTAACTCCAATATTGTAATAAGCAATAGCTTTATTTTCTTTTGTACTTAATTTGTTATCGTAGATATAAGGAATAGAAATAAGCTTTCTTTCGGTTTCTATTATTTTGTTATACTGTTCAATCGCCAAATCAAAACTTCCGAATTTTTCTGTTGAAATTATTCCGTAATTCATTCTTGCTTTCATCATATTCGGGTTATATTTGTAAGCGTTTGAATAGGCATCTAACGCTGAATAGTAATCTTCGTATGCAACATAAATATTTCCTAAATTAAACCAAGCACCGTAATGCCCCGGAAACAATTTTAATCCTTTGCCGTAAAAATTAATAGCTTCACGCATGTTCCCTGATTTATACGCTTTGTCACCTTTGAATACGAAATACATTCCCTGTACTTTATCTATTTGTCTTATGACAAAATTTTTATGCAAGTATCCGTAATAACAAATTCCGCCCAATACCGCTATCGAAAATATAAACGAAATAAACTTTTTCAAAATTATTCTCCAAAATACTATACTTAGCCAAAGTTTAAACTATTTTATTATTTATTTCATCAACCAAATAATGTAACAAAATTGTAATATTTGACCATGATTTTGCAATTTTTAAGAACAAAAAAACTTTATATAAGTGTAAGTAGGTTAAAAGGTATATTTTTGGAGGTTAGTTATGTCAACTCAGGTAGGTGCAATTCCGTCATACAATTATTACAATCCGTATATGACATATAATCCGACGGTAGGAGCTTATGGCTATGATTACAGCAATTTCTACCAATTTGATCCTTCTTCGTACGCTGGAAACTGTCCGTGGATGTCAATGAATGATTCAATTTATGGCTATACAGGAGGATTCCCGATGCCGTTTACCGGAGGCGGTACAATTGATTATTCAAAAATGTATGAAAACATGTACCAAAATATGGATCGTCAGCAGGAATATTACAATAATTATGCCGTAAGACAAAGGCAAAATTACAGAAATCAAGAAGCTCAGGTAAATGCTCCAATGAGATTGGTTAAAGAGTCAGTAAGCGATTTGCAGGATAAAATTAAAGACAAAGATCCGGATCAAATTATGAGCGCTTATAATGCTTTAGCTCAAAATGTAGCTTCTACATACGGTTTGGAAGATCCCGAAGTAATCAAGGCTCAAACAATGGAAGAATATAGGGCAATGACCGGAAAAGATCTAAAAGATGAGCTTAGAGAAAATATGAATAATCCTTTCGTTCAAGGATTTTTGAATGCATCTACTATGGGCAGATATGAAAACTATTCATCAGAAGATTTGATTTCTCAAATAACAGGTCAGCCTGTAAGTACAAAAAATAAAGATGCTCAAGACGGCGGTAAGTTCCTTGGATCAGCAATTCCCGGCACAGCTTTAGGCGGAATAGGATATTGGTTGTCGAATTTTTCAAGTAAAGACGGCGCTAAAATGATTGCAGAAGCAACAAGAACCTCAGATGCGGCATTACTTAAAAAAGGTAAAAAACTTGCTAAAGCAGGAAAATACGGAAAAATAATTTCTGTTTTGGCCGGTCTTGCCGCAACAGCATTCGCACTTTATGAAACCAACAAAAAATAATAAATAACCCTTACTGTTAAAATTCCCTAAAAACGATCTTTGAAATTTCAAAGGTCGTTTTTTTAGTAAGTATTTTACATGAAATTTTGGATTATGGTATATTGTAGAGGTTATGATATCAATTATTTTAAATCCTATAGTCATTGCGGTTGTAATTCTTTGCATACTTTGCCTTGCAAGGATGAATGTTTTGCTTGCATTGATAATATCTGCTGTTATAGGCGGGGTTTGTGCAAATATGGATTTGTCTGACGTGATGAATGTTTTTATTCACGGAATGGGGGACAATTCAGAAACCGCTTTGAGTTATATTTTATTAGGTGCATTTGCAGCATCTATGACTCATACGGGGCTTGCTCAGATCCTATCTTTGAAAATTGCATCTGTTATAAAATCTAATAAATATTCTTTAATATTTATTTTAACAGGAATCGCAATTTTATCTCAAAACCTTGTTCCTGTGCATATTGCATTTATTCCGATTTTGATACCGCCGTTAATCGGGATAATGAATAAATTAAAACTTGATAGGCGTGCTGTAGCGTGCGGTTTGGCTTTTGGATTAAAAGCGCCTTATATCATGATTCCTGCAGGATTTGGATTAATATTTCAGGGATTGATCGCTGATAATATGATGCAAAACGGTATGGATGTCATAAAAAATGATATTTGGAAATATAACAGTGTTATCGGATTCGGAATGTTTGTTGCCTTTTTGTTTGCAATATTTGTGTCATATTCAAAACCAAGAATTTATCAATCAACAGAAAATGAAATTCCTGTTCAAACAACAGATTTAAAACTTACAAAAAACCACTATATAACTATATTTGCTGCAGTTTTAACTCTTTTAGTTCAATTGTGGACAGGGTCTTTGCCATTGGGAGCATTGGTAGGATTGGGTGTAATTTTTGGTTTGAAGGCAATTGATCATGATAAAATGGATAATTTGATTAATGAAGGAGTCGGATTGATGGGGTATGTTGCATTTGTAATGCTTGTTGCTGCAGGATTTGCAAGTGTGATGAAAGCGACCGGTTCGATTGATTCTTTAGTAAATTCGGTCGTTCCGTTTATGATGACAAGTAAAATTCTGGCTACCGTAATTATGCTTTTAATCGGACTTTTTATAACAATCGGAATCGGAACTTCATTTGGTACAATTCCGATATTAGCGGTTTTATTTGTTCCGATATGTCTAAAATTAGGATTCAGTATCCCCTCAGTGATAATTTTATTATCTGCTTCTGCTGCATTAGGAGATGCGGGTTCTCCGGCATCTGATACTACGCTCGGGCCAAGCGCGGGTTTAAATGTAGACAATCAACATGATCATATTTGGGATACTTGTGTTCCAACATTTTTACATTACAATACGGCGATAATTATTTCTGCTGTTATGGCTGTTGCATTTTTCAAATAATAGTGTAAATTTCTAAGTAAACAGATGTAAATTATTTTACTATTTTAAAAAATTTATGCTAAAATATTCTTACGGAGAGCAGGATAGGTCAAAAAGGAACAAGCGCTTGAAATTTTACTCTTTGAAAAAGATTTTATTTATAATGATACTTACTTGCTTTGCGCAAAATTCAAGTTTTGCGATCGGTGATGCTTGGGATTCTATGGGAATTATGGATGAGGCAACGGGTTCTATTGAATCTATAAATTCAATATTGGATTCTCACACTGATTATAACAAATTACATTCTTCCACAACCGAAATGCAAAGTCCTTTTGAATATGAAAATTCTACCGTAACTTCAATCCCCGGCGATAAAGAAAATAAAGAAATTAAAATTATAGAGTTTTACGGATTAAATTCCATGACCGAAGACGAAATCAGGTCTAAAATGCAATTAAAAGAAGGTGAACTCTATACAAGATCAAAAATGGCGCAAGATTTAAAAACCATTTATGATACAGGATATTTTACGGAAAAAATGAAGGCTGTTCCTACTCTGAATTCAGATGGAACTGTTAATTTAAAAATTGTTATGGAAGAAAATATCCCTGTAAAAGATTTTACAATTGAAGGCAATACTGTTATTCCGACGGAAGATATTGTTGCAGTTCTGAAAGATATGAAGGGGAAACCTCAAAATATCGGAATGATTAATGAGGCAATATACAAAATTCAAGAAATGTATAACACCAAGGGTTATATATTATCAAGGGTAGATTCTGTTACTGATGACCCTGACGGAACGATTAATGTCAGCATTAAAGAAGGTATTATTGATAAAATAATGATTGAAGGCAACGAAAAAACCAAAGATTACATCGTTGCAAGAAATATTTTGACAGAGCCGGGAATGATTTATAACGAAAATCTTATTAAAGAGGATTTAGTAAGATTATACGCGACTCAGGCTTTTAAAGATGTAACAAGAGAAATTGAACCAAGTGAAGATATTCCGGATGCTTATGATATTACAATAAAAGTAAAAGAACAAAGAAGTGTAAGTATTTCTGTCGGTGGAGGTATTGATACTGTTACCGGTCTATTCGGGTCTATGGGGATTTCCGAAAATAACTTTAGGGGTCGTGCAGAAAGAATTTCTTTAACAGGTTTAGCCGGTACCGGAGTAATTTTAAACGATGCTTCCGTAAAAAGTCACATGAATCTTCAAGCGGAATTGAGTTATTTTAAACCGTACTTTTTTAACGCTGATACTTCTTTGAATACAAGATTATTCTTCAGAGATTTCGGATCATACCAAATTCCGCTGGCTGTTGAAAGAAGATATGGTGCTGAAATGACTGTTGCGCACAGACTAAAATTCAATCGTCATGCGTCTGCAACATTTAGTTTAGGGGCTGAAAATATTAGTGTCAAAGAAGGTGATTTTGATAAAATCGCGGGCTTGTACAGAAAATATAATGTTCCGTTATCAGAACGTGCTAAACAGTTAGAAGGCGGATTCTTCTTATCTTTGAGCCCTGCCTTATTGTATGATACAAGAGATTCCGCAACGGTTACAAGACATGGTACTATGGCAAGTATCAGATTTGATGAAAATATCGGTTTAAACGGGCTTAATAAAACAAACGGCAAGTTAACCGGTATGATTAAGCAATACATCCCTATTGCTAAAAAATCTTCATTGTCATTTACTGCAAAAGCCGGAGGGGCTATACACGGAGATATTCCTGAAGTTATGGCTTATCGTTTAGGCGGACCTTATACGATAAGAGGTTTCAAAATGAGCGGTGTCGGTACAGGTAAAGCTTTTGTAATGGGATCTGCAGAATTTGCAACTCCGATTCCGTTTATGGACAGAACAAGAATTTCGTTCCTTAATAACTTAAGGTTAACAGCTTGGATTGATGCAGGTAAGGTGTTTGACGGAACTGTATCAAACATAATTTATGACAGACCTATGTATGGTGTTGCGGTCGGTGTCGGTTTAAAAGTATTTGTACCTGGGATGGGTGCTTTGTCTATCGACTACGGTATTCCGCTTACCAACGGAGGACGCAATACGTCTAAACACGGTTACTTCACTTTCGGTGTAGGAGATTTATTATACTAATGATATGTTACAATGAAATAAATAGGAGGTTTCACAGTATGAAAAACTTAAAATTAATGTCATTAATTATCGGCGCAGGTTTAATTATGGGGATCGGATCTGTAGCAAAAGCAGAAGTAGGGTATATTGATTACCAAAGAATTATTGATTCTTATCCTGCAGCTCAGCAAGCATTGAAAGAAATTGATGCTAAAGGACTTGAATTACAACAGTATATGCTTGAAAAAGAAAAACAATACAAAAATTTAGGTACTCCTTTGCAAAAACAAAATTTTGAATCTCAAACTCAAAATGAATTCAAATCAAGACAAGACGCGTTGATGAAATTACAACAAGACAAACAAAACCAAATTCAAACTCAAATCCAAAACGCGGCAAGAGCTGTAATGGTTGCACAAAAATTGGATGCTGTTTTGTCTGATCAAGTTGTATTTGTCGGTGGTGTTGATATTACTGAACAAGTTATTCAAAAACTTAAATAAAAAATATAACAATACCGTAGCACTATGGCATCGGGAGAACAGTAATGAAATACACACAAGATGGCAGACAGTATCATTTAGGTTTAAAACAAGGGGATGTCGGGAAGTATGTCATACTTCCGGGCGATCCTAAGCGTTGCCAAAAAATCGCGCAATTTTTTGATAATGCAGAGCTTGTTGCAGATAAAAGGGAATACGTTACATATTCCGGTTATTTAAATGGTGAAAAAGTCAGTGTTACATCAACAGGAATTGGCGGTCCGTCAGCATCTATTGCGATTGAAGAATTAACTAAAGTCGGAGCTGAAACTTTCATAAGAGTGGGTACTTGCGGCGGAATTCAACAGGATGTAAAAGGCGGAGATATTGTAATTGCTACCGGTGCCGTTCGTATGGAAGGTACAAGCAAAGAGTATGCGCCGATTGAATTTCCTGCCGTTGCAAATTTAGATGTAACAAATTCTTTGGTTCAATCTGCTAAAAATTTGGGGCTAAATTACCATACGGGGATAGTTCAATGTAAGGATGCTTTTTACGGGCAGCATAACCCTGAAATTATGCCGGTTTCTTATGAACTTTTAAATAAATGGGAAGCATGGAAACGTTTAGGGTGTTTAGCTTCCGAAATGGAATCTGCTGCACTGTTTGTTGCGGGTAATTTTTTGAAAGTCAGAGTAGGTTCAGTATTTTTGGTTGTTGCAAACCAAGAAAGAGAAAAAGCAGGATTAGAAAATCCGGTGGTTCATGATACTGAAATCGCTATTAAAACAGCAGTTGAAGCGATTAAATTATTAATAAAAGGATAAAATATGTTTGGCAAAAACAGAATGGAATATGTAATCAAAACCTGTCCTGCAAATAATGCGCAGGAACTTCAAAATCTTTTGAATGAAATGTCATTAAACGGATGGGATTTGTATAGTATGCACGAAGTCGGAGATGAAGATTCGCCGGATCCGATTCTGAATTGCATTTTCATGAAAGAAACTAAATCCGAATCTTTTGCTGAATCAGATATAATTAGTATTTCTGATTTTAAAAGCAAAATGGAAAAAATGCTTTCGCCAAAACTTACCGAATACGAAACTTGTCTTGAAATACAGTCAAAAATTAAACATAAAAGGGAAGAAATAAATAAAATAAAAGCTGAACTTGATGCTGATGATACGGCAGATGGAATAAAAAGAAAAAAATTAAATGATAAAATTTCATCTTTATTAAAAGAATTAGACAATCTAAAAGCGCAATTAAATCATGCTACTTCTCCCGATTTGATGTATTCAAAACTGCATGAAGAAAAGCTTGCGATATATTTAAGTGAAGAATTATTGGAATTTGTTGACTCCGAAAGAGAAAATTTCGGTCAAGAACAGTTAATAGCAGAAACTGTAAAAACAAGACTAAATCTTACAAAAAATGTCGGATATATTATCCCGAAAGTGGTGTTTAAGGATGATGAAAATTTAGGACCTTGTGAATTCAGTATAAGAATTCGAGGGATGGAAGTTTTTAGATCCGTTGCATATCCGAATCATATTATGTTTTATAAAGATGAACTTCATACCGAACATAAAATTAAAAAATCAATTGAAAGTGTCGATCAAACTTGCGACAGAAAAACAATTTGGGTAGAAAAATCTTTAGCTAAAGATTTTTGGCAGCATGGTTTGAGTTCTTCAGAGTATATCGCTTATGCGCTTGAATATTCTGCGATTTCACATGTTGATGATTTGCTTGATTACGAAGATATAGAAAAATATTTAGAAGTTGTGGAAAAAGAAAACAGTTTTTTAGTTGATAATATTGTTCCTGATATATTAAATTATGCTGATATTAAATATATTATGACTAATTTAATAAAAGAACGTGTATCTATCAAAAACATCACATATATTTTTGAAAAGATAAATGATTTTGCGGATGACAATTCAAAGCCTGATATTTTAAATAAAATCAGACTTGCTCTTTCTCATCAGATTTGTAAAAATTATGTAAATGATGACGGTCAAACTATAAGTGTATTTGAATTATCCGATAAAACTTATACTGAAATTGTTATGAATTGTGACGATTCTGATGAATCTTTAATTAAAATTGATTCGGAAATTGCAGAAAAGCTGGCAAACAAAATTAAGAAAAAAGCGAAAAAACTCGGAATAATTACTCCAAAAATTATAGTTCCGATTGATTATCGCCAAATAATGTTTGCACTGCTATCTATGTTTATTCCGAATATAGTTGTTTTGGCAGCGGAAGAACTCGGTTCATCATTCAAAATTGATTCTTTAGGCGAAGTTTAAATTAAAATTATTCTTTATTCTCACCCCCTTGAACATAATCTTTCTTTAAACTATCATTCACATGGCAGTAGAAAAGAGGGTAGATATGCTTGACATAAAATTAATCAGAGAAAATCCGGAAAAAATTAATGAATTATTGAAAAGAAGAAATCCGGAGCTTTCAATCAATGAAGTTTTAAAAATTGATGAAGAAAGAAGAAAAGTTCAAAAAGAAGCTGATGATCTTCGTGCAAAAAGAAAAACCGAATCTCAAAAAATCGGTCTTATGAAAAAAAACGGAGAAAATACTGATTCTATTCAGGAAGAAGTTCGTGCTTTGGGTGATGAAATAAAAACTTTAGAAGAAAAACAAAACGAATTAGATGAAAAACAACGTATAGTTCTTCTTCATATTCCAAATATACCTGATGAAACAACTCCTATCGGGTTATCTGAAGATGATAATGTTGAAGTTGAACGTTGGGGGGAGCCGACAAAATTTGATTTTGAACCAAAAGCCCATTGGGATTTGTGTGAAGAAAAAAATATTGTTGATTTCGAACGCGGAGTAAAAATTTCTCAATCAAGATTCACTCTTTATAGAGGAAAAGGATCAAGATTAGAACGCGCTATTATAAATTTCTTTTTGGATTTTCACACAGAAAAACAAGGATATGAAGAAATCCTTCCTCCGTTTATGGCTAATGCCGCTACGATGACAGGAACAGGGCAATTGCCGAAATTTAAAGAAGATATGTATAAATGCGTTGATGAAGATTTATATTTAATTCCTACAGCAGAAGTACCTGTAACAAATATTTATTCGGGGGAAATTTTATCAGAAGATGATTTACCTAAATTAATGACTGCGTATACCCCGTGTTTTAGACGTGAAGCCGGTTCAGCAGGTAAAGATACCAGAGGTTTAATAAGAGTTCACCAGTTTAATAAAGTGGAACTTGTAAAACTTTGTACTCCTGAAACAAGTAAGGTTGAACATGAAAAACTAACCCGTGATGCGCAAGAAATGCTTGAACTTTTAGGTTTGCCGTATAGAAAAGTTGCATTATCAACAGGTGATATCGGTTTTAGTGCAAACAAATGCTGGGATTTAGAAGTTTGGATGCCGTCTTATAATAATTATAAAGAAATTTCAAGTTGTTCAAATTTCGGCGATTACCAAGCAAGACGCGCAAATATTCGTTACAAAGAAAAACAAAGCGGAAAAACAAGATTCGTTCATACAATAAACGGTTCAGGGTTGGCTGTTGGCAGAACTTTTGCCGCTATTGTAGAAAATTTCCAACAGGCGGACGGAACTATTGTTATTCCGGAAGTTTTGAGAAAATATACCGGTTTTGATACAATTTAAAATTGTTTTAAATAAATAATTAATTATAAAAGCCGAAAAAATCTAATTTTTCGGCTTTTTATATTATTAAAAGTATGTTCTGATATTTTTAACTTTAGAAACAAGCATATCAACGATTCCGGAAATCCCATCTTCATCCATATGCCATTGTCCTGAATATGATTTATTAAAAAATGGTACGATATTTTTATTTTTGTTATACATTTTTTTATACCACCAACCGCTTTGGGTTTTGCTAAGCGGGTTAAGAATAATTCTTCCTCCTCTGGTTTTAATAATTGTTCCGTCTTTTAGAAAATCCAATGTTTTGTAACGGTAAGAATCAGAATCAATTATTGTTCTTTTAATTATTCTTCTAATATCACCTTTAGAATCAATTGCAACGGATTTTAGCCCGCGCTGATAAACTTTAGTTCCGTTTGCTGATGTTTTTCCAAGTTGTTTCCCGTATCTGATATAACGATACCCGGTCTTTAAAATTGATGAAATTGCACTCATTTTTTTCTACCTGCCTTTTGTTAATTGATTTATTTTATTATTGTGTGCCTGAAATATTGTGTCATTTCAAAAGCATTATTAAATTTATATCTATCAAAAGTTCCTATAATTTTATTTTCTTCTATTCTGTATTGGGTTGCGAATTTAAAATCATTTGGTTTTATTTCTTTTCCTTTGCAGTCAAATATTCGCTTAAACCAGTTTGCAAATCCTCCGTCAAGTAAATCAGGTGTTCTGCTTGATTCTGTTATATGAATCCCTCCGTCGGGTAAAAATGTTTTTGAATAAACATTAATTACTCCTTCATCAACCGTTCTTTTTGTTATCTTTACAACTTTTCCTGCACGATTAATAGCAGTAAAAGTGTTTCCTTTTGCAAAAACTCTTGTTCCGTTTGGAGCTGTTTTCCATACCTGATAACCGTATCGGATAGTGCGATACGTGACTTTGAATGTATTTTTTAATATGTTACTGATTACTGTCAATACCTTTTACCTTTTACTATATATATAAAATAAATTTTACAATAAAAATTGCTATATATTTTTTTAATATTACGGAAATTTACAAATTACATTTTTTTATGCATAATATAATTGAGGATAGCGAAATGTTTGATAATAGCGAATTTCCGTTTGAACTGGATGATTTTCAAAAAGAAGCCTGTGAAATTATTGATCAAGGGCAAAGTGTTGTAGTATGCGCTCCAACAGGAGCAGGAAAAACAGTTATTGCCCAGCATGCTATAAATAATGCATTAAAAGAAAATGTAAGAATTTTTTATACAACACCATTAAAAGCTTTATCTAACCAAAAATTTTATGATTTTGTTGAGCAGTACGGACAAGACAAAGTAGGACTATTAACAGGTGATACATCTATTAATCGCGATGCGCAGATTGTAATTATGACAACTGAAGTTTTTCGAAACATGCTATATGGTACTAATTTTGGTGCTGTTGCTGATAATTTGAAAAATGTTCGCTATGTTGTGTTAGATGAAGTTCATTATATGAATGATGAACAAAGAGGAACTGTATGGGAAGAAAGTATTATTTATTGTCCCACTAATATTCAAATTATTGCGCTATCTGCTACAGTTGCAAATTGTGATGAATTGACAAACTGGATAAATACTGTTCATTCTAAAACAAAACTCGTAAATACAGATTTTCGCCCTGTTCCGTTAAGATTTTATTATTTTGATTCTTCTCAGCCATTTAAATTGCTTCCGTTATTAACACCATCCGGTCAGCTAAATTCAAAAATCAGACCGGAAAGACCTCAGTGGGCGCGAGGTTTGGGACAAAAAAAGAAAAAATCTTATGTAAAACAAATTGTTTCAAATTTAGCTAATAACGATATGCTGCCTGCAATTTATTTCACGTTTTCACGTAAAAAATGTGATGAACAAATGGAAAAATGCTCAGGTTTGGAATTAAATACGAAAGCGGAACAAGTTAAAATAAAAGAATTTATCGAAGAATATATTGCTCAAAATCCGCATTTATACGGCAATAAGCATATTGATTATTTGATTCAAGGTGTTGCATCTCATCATGCAGGACTTTTACCTGCATGGAAAAATTTGGTTGAAAAATTGTTTCAACAGGGCTTGATAAAAGTTGTTTTTGCAACAGAAACGCTTGCCGCCGGAATAAATATGCCGGCAAGATCAACGGTTATAAGCGCAGTAAGCAAACGCACCGATTCGGGGCATAGAATGCTTACTGCTAATGAATTTTTACAAATGTCCGGACGTGCAGGCCGCAGAGGGATGGATGAAGTCGGTTATGTTACTGTTGTCGGAACTCCGCATCAAACTCCTGAAGAAGTAGCAGAACTTGTTTTAAGCGGTTCTAATCCATTGGAAAGCAAATTTTCTCCAAGTTACTCGATGGTTTTAAATTTGTTACAAAGATTTTCCATTGATGAATCTAAAGAATTGATTTTAAAAAGTTTTGGATATTATTCATCTGACTACCGCTTAAAACCAATTCTGGCACAAATTGAACAATACGACAAAGAAATTTCAAATTATGCATTCTCTTGTCCTTATAAATTGAATGATCAGGATTTGAATGAATATGACAAAGTTCGATTTATTTATGTTCAAAATCGCCAAACTTATAAAAAAATTCAAAAGCAAGAGGGAAAGAAAAATCGACCTTTATCAGATGATATTATAAAGTTCGGGGAACAAAATAAAAAAGATTTGCAAAAAATGAAATCTTTTGCGTGCGATCAGTGTAAATTGTATAAAAAACATTCAAAGAGTATTGAAATTATTACAAGATACGAATCTAAAAAGAAAAAACTGGAAAAAGAAATTGAACGTCAAAAAGACATTTATTGGAATAAATTTTTGAATCACCGCGCGTTGTTGGAAGAATACGGTTATCTTGAAAACGATTATCCGACCGAAAAAGGAAAAACTACTTCCCAAATAAGAAGTGAAAATGAACTTTATTTATCTGAAATCATATTTTCAGGATTGTTGGAAAACCTTACTCCATCTCAATTAGCCGGAGTAATTTGTGCAATTACAACAGAAGATTTGAGAATAGATATTCCATATATTCCGTTTTCTGAACCTGTCAGAAAAACATTAAATAAAATCCGTAATTTGCGCAGAAAACTGGAAAAAGCTCAAAATAACCATGATATAGATGCTCCTTTATATATTAATCCTTATTTTAGTTCAATGATTGAATTGTGGGTTGAAGGGGCTCAGTGGGAAACCGTGACTGAATCAATTGAAATCGGAGAAGGAGATATTGTTAGAGCATTTAAGCGGGTAGTAGATGTTTTGCGCCAATTAACTGTCATAGATAATGTGCCGGAAGCGCTTGTATTTACTGCCCGCGAGGCAATTGATAAAATTCAGCGTCCGCCTGTAGATTTTGATTAGAGGTAAATAATTAAAAATTTAAAAATTCTGAAAGTGTAATATCAAAAGCATTTAAAATAAAACTTATATTTTAACCAGATCTTTTTTAATGTGATTATAAAAATCTGCTGAAATACTGTTATAGTCACAAAAATTTACTCGGTATGGAATAAGACTTTTGTTGAATTTTAAATCTAATTCTTCTAAAATTTTGAAACTAATCGAAGTGTCAGATTTTATTAAAATGTCTAAATCAGAACCTTTTTGGTAATCTCCTTTGACACGTGATCCATAAAAAAAGAATTCATAAGGGTATTGTTTCAATATTTCTTTTATTATGTCAAATTCTTTTTTGTTTACACCCTTAACCATTTTGCTCCAAATGTTTATCAAGTTTTTCTATAAAAAATCGAACATCTTCAATAAAATCAGGAATAAATACTATTACAGTTCTTGCTTTTTCAATATCATATTCGTGAGAAGTGTTGTTTCTTTGTTCCCTGTAATTGACCCAATTTTCGAAATTTTTGATAAATCCAAATCCGTACATTTCCCTGAAAATATTATTTATTGTCAGATCTTTTTCATTTTTATCATATTCTTTTTTTAAAAACTTATTCATTATTTTTTTAGAGGTTTCGTACGTATATTCAAACCTTTTGATACAGGAATCTTTTATATATTCTTTTATTTTTTCATCTTTTTGACTGCAGTAATCTTTATAGCATTGATTCAACGTGTCGAAACTATTTTTTAGTAATGTAATATCAAGTTCTTCTTTTTTCATAAAACAACTCTCTTTATAAAGATTATACAAAATTTTTTTGAAATATTCAATATATTTATACCCTACGATTTATCCCCGACTTTTTCAACACCTTTACCAATTAAAATAAAAGGTCTTACAAAGGCCCAAGTCCCGTATAAGGAAGCCAAAAGCCCTGTTACAGACAATGTTTTTGATAATGACTTGGGTTTATTTATCAATGAACCGAGTGTTACTAAAGTTGTTCCGGTCATAATTCCTAAGTAGCCTTTAAATATTGTTCGCGGAACTTTAATGGCATCTGTCATATCCGCTTCATTTTTTACTTTGTCGTAAAAAATATTAAGAAAGTCTTTTTTTTCTTTTTGATTTTGCGTATTTATTGCGGTTGAAGTAAAACTTATTTTTCCTACTTTCATTTTTCCCCTCGGTTTTTATTATACTTCAAAATATTTAGCCATTGTTTTTTTTACCAGTGATTTTAGGACTATACTTACATTTTTAACCATATCTTTGCTGTGAAGTTCCCTGATTTGCTTATCATATGGGATTCTTTCCGTTTTTATAATATCGCCAAATATTGCCTGCGCATCAGGTCCATATAAATAATCTTTATTAAGCGGCATATTTTCTTTGTATTGCCCTATTCTTTTTAATAATTTAGAGATTTTTTCAAATATTTCTAAATTCTTATCACAAACTTCTAACGTTTTTCCGTTAAAACTATAAGTATCATCTTTTGTCAAATGACAAAAGTTTATAAAATTTTTATTTATCGGATGAGGGTATTTTTTCAATATTTTTTCAAATTCTGCTAAATCTTTTGTTCCGGTATTTGTTAATTCAAAATTTAAAAAATGTAAAACATCTATGCCGTTAGAGATTCCAAACCCTCCCACATTTTTTAAACCGGTGAAATTATTTTTTGTACTATTTATTTTTAAATCCATGATAATACTTATAAAAATAGTAAAAAAAAAATTTGCTACTTATTCGATTTTTGTTTGGTAAAACCTGTTTGAATAATATTTCTGCCAAATTTTGATTCTAAAGAATCAAAACATTTTGTCAGATTTATCTTCTTATTACTTGATTCTTGCGGAGTATAGAGTGTTAATTGAGATGTGTTTTGCTCTCCGATTTTAGACAAAACAACGCCTGTTGCGCGGTATAGGATTCCGGGGGTATAAATTTTTTCCAAAAGTTTTATTGCAATATTCGATATTTCCAATTCAAAATCTGTTGATTCAAGTAAATCTTTTTTTTGATAAAATACTCTAAAATCCTTTGTTCTTAGCATTACACCTATTTCAAGACATTTAGTATTCCATTTTCTGAGTTTAGTGCAAGAAGTATGAATATGACGGTTTAATTCGTTTTTTATAAAATTAAAATCATCTGTAAATATTCCAAATGCTTTTGTATTTTGTATTGATTTCGGGGGTTTGACTTCATTTATTACAGGAGAAACCATATCTCCTAAAAGTTCGTGTCTCATTTCAATTCCGTGAATTCCGATTTTTTTGTCAAGCCAATCATCGCTTTTATTTACTAATTCTTCTGCTGTTAAAATGCCGCTGCTTTTTAATGATTTTGTTAATCTTCTTCCGATTCCCCAAATTTCTTCAATATTTGTGTTTTTTAATTCTTTTATGATTTTTCTTTTTCCGATTAAATAAACGTGGCTTTTTATATTTTTTGATTTGTCTGATGCAAGTTTTGAAAGTGTTTTTGTCGAACTAACTCCTATTGATACGGGAATATCAACTTCATCTAAAATTTTTTGCCTTAAATATATAGCTAAATCGTAATAATTTTTTTTATAATACCTTTTTAATCCGGTAAAATCAACAAAAGCTTCATCAACAGAATAAATCTGAACATACGGACTAAAATCTTTTAAAACACTCATAACTTGCTGAGAAACTTCTGTATAATACCAGTGATCCGCAGTTATATAAATGGCATTCGGATGTTCTTTTTTTGCCATAAAATACGGTTCTCCCATTCGAACACCCATTTGTTTTGCTTCTTTTGATCGAGAAATTACGCACCCGTCATCATTTGATAAAACGCATACAGGTTTATCTTTTAACTCAGGATTCCTTTTTTGCTCGCAAGACACAAAAAACGAATCACAATCAACAAGTGCTGTAACTTTTTGTTTCCCCATAATTATAGTATTATTTCTATCAAAATATTCGTCAATATATTTGTTAACATTTTTAAAACTAACTAGCAAAAAAAAACTTGATGTTTTTTTACAAATATAGTACAAATAAAAAGCAGGTTTAAAACAATGACAAAAATTTTAACATCACAAAAATCTAATTACAAAAAAACTGATATTACAGATTTTAAAGTTACTTTACCGGATTTGAAAAATACATCCGATTCAAAACCTATGGCGATAGCAAAATGGCTGAAACAAACGATTAATAACAATATAAAAAGCGGGAATTTTAAATTCGGAAGTCTTTTGCCTTCTAAAGCTGATTTTGCATATATTTTAGGGGTTAGCACGGGAACAATGCAAAGTGCATTCAGAATTTTGGAAGATCATAATATTGTAGAATCAAAACAGTATATCGGAACAATAATCAAAAACTCCGATAAAAATGAAAATACTGTTCCGAAATTTATGACCAAAAGAGATTGCGCAATTGAAGATATTAAAATTTATATTGCGTCAAATTCTTTTAATGTAAACAGTTATTTACCTTCTACAAATGCAATTTCTGCGATTATCGGATACAGCTACAGTGTAACTAAAATGGCCCTTGAATATTTGACATCAATAGGAATTATCGAAAAGAAAAATAAAAACTTTGTGGAATATATTTGGGTTGTAAAAAGTTGTGATTTTGATTATGACCCGAATTACGATAAAAACCCAAAAACACTTGTTGATAAAATTTCATCCGATATAGAAAATTATATTTCAAAAAATCTTAAAGTCGGTGATAAACTGCCTCCATTATATGATTTTGCAAGAGATTATAATACCAGTGTAAAAAGTATACATGATGCAGTCAAAAGACTAGTTAATAAAAATATATTGCAAACCCGCAGAGGAAAATACGGTACAATTGTTGTTAAAATGCCAAATGAAAAAGAATACTTAAACGAAAAACCGGAATCTTCAATATTTGCACCTGCTCAAGATGCCATGGTTTATTTGTATGAAAAAACAATTGAACGATTAAAAAGAATGATTGCTAATGAATATGAAATAGGAGATAAACTGCCATCAATAGCAGAATTATCCAAAACTCTTGATCTAAGTCCTAATACATTGCGAAGATCGTTAACTCAATTAGGCAAAGAAGGTTATTTGGTCTTTTCTCGCGGGCGCTATGGCGGAACATTTGTAATTGATATTCCTGAAGTTGAAACTCAAGCTTTCAAATGGATTGCGGTTAACCCTCAGTATAGTAAGAATTTGAAATCTGCAAATTAAAGTCATTTTTTTGGAATAACTATTTGCGCTTCAACACTTTTTACACCTTCCAACGAATTATTAAATCCGTTTAATAATTCGGCAGATGTTTGTGCATTGTAAAATTTTCCGCTTGTTACAAGAGCTGTGCATTTTAACTGTTCCAAATCATCTCGGTCGTCTATATTAAAAGCAATAACATCAATTTTAACATCCCGTCTTACTTTTATTAAATTCATTACGTATTTACATGGACTTTCATCACAATTTTCTCCGCCATCTGTCATAAGTATTATATGTTTTTGCCCGCTATAGCCCATAAAATCATATTTTATGGCTTGTTTTAGAGAATATGTAATAGGTGTCATTCCTCTCGGGCGTTTTTTCATTAGTGAATTTTCTATATTTTGACTGTTATTTGGTCCGATCGGAGAAATTAAAGTTGATGCTCTGCATGCTTCCATTGGGGTGAATCCCATTCTATGCCCGTAAACTCGCAAACCCACACTTGTATTTGGGTTAATTTTTGGCAGAATTTTTTTTATCGTTTCGACCATTAAATTATATTTTGAAGAATTTTCTAATCTTTCATTCATACTGTTTGAAAGATCTAAAATAAACAATATTTTTTCTCCTGATTCAGGTTGAAAATTGTTTCCGTAATCTTGCGGAGAATACAACCCGTATTGAACACCCAGTACAGGTATTGGCAAAAGTAAAACTGTTAATATAAATATTTTTTTAATCATAATTTTTACCTGTTTAATGTTATTAAATTTTTTAAATTATCTAAAAATTCTTTTCTGTATAAAAATCCTAAGTGCGCTCCATTATCCAAAAGCACCATTTTATTTTTGGCATAAATTTTTAATTGTTTTAGCTGGTTTGTATTTGTTAAATAATCATTTACGCTGTGGTAAATTTTGTAATTATTACTTACCTGTAAAAATGTTGAAATTACTCCTAAACCCGTTTGGGAACTTAAATCTGTAATATCGGAATCTGCCCCTGTCAAAAGATAATTAAGTGCGTAATCTTTATAATCCATATTATTAATTTTTTTATAAATATCTGATTTGGAAGATTTTGATCCTTCTTCTATTGTAAAAACAATATCAGAAAGTTTTTGATGCATTATAAACCCTGTTATAAGTTTTCCTTCTTCCTCATCAAACGGTAACGATTTTATGTTTTCGATAACTCCGTCGTCTTTCGCATTATAAATTTTTAGAACTTTAGCTGCAATTTGCGCTGTCTTATCTTTCAAATTTTGGGAAGCATTTTTCCATTCATTTGTATTTTTATCAATTTGATTCATAGCATACAAAAGTTCTACAGGTGGACAAATTGCAATGTAAAAGTTGTCGTTTACCGGATTTTCGTTAAATTCTCTTTCTCCTACAAATAAAACCCCGACAGCACCGAATGATGTTCCAAGCATTACTTTGTTTTTAAAATTGCATTCATATTTTTTTTCAAGTTTTGCCAAAATTTTATTTGTAACTTCTTGAAGTTTTTCGGAATCTTTTAAAGGTAACCCCGGATGATAGCCTTTTGGCATACTTTTCACAAATTCCCACTGAAAATGACTTCCTTGAATGACAACCGAATATCCGGCATCATAAAATAATTTTGCCCATAATACCGAATGCGTTGAATATATTCCTTCCCCTATTGAAGGATAAATAACTGCTACAGGTGCGTTTTTATCCTTATTTAATATGTATCTGAAACTATATTCCGGTCTGTTTTCGGTTGCCAAAATCGAAGATGTTTTTATTTTTTGTGCAAAACTTCTGTTCCATAAAGATAATTCATTCCAAATTGATTTGTTTACTTCAGGAATATCAAATAATGCTGTTCTCATCGAATCTACAACCGGATTTTGCGGGTTATAATTTTCTAAATTTATATCAGGTGTTAATGTAAAATTTTCTGTGCTTATAGAATCTATGCCTCCTTTTAGAATTTCGGGGGCCATAACTTTTGACCATACTGAGGTTTTTACCACACCGACAGGAGCAAGTTTTTGTTCTTTATTTGCAGGTTTTGCAACTATTTTAGTTAAATCATCTTTTGATTGCGGAGGAACAAGATCAGATAAAGCAATTCTGTCAAAATTACGGCATTTGATATGTCTTTCCAGTCCGTAAGCCTTTTTTGCAATATCATACGGGTCTGCATAAGTTGACTCAACCATTGTGATAAATGGCTGCATATAAGAGGTTTTGTTAATAGTTAAACCTGCTTTTACCATTGCAAGAATAGGTGTTGCAATATATGAACCGGGATTTAGTGCAGTGTCCAGAATTCTACCCAGCGCTCCTCTTAAACTTGTTGATGATATTACCGGCAAAACTAAATAAGGTCCGGGTTTTAAGTGACATTTTTCTAATGCTTGCTCCATATTTTCCTCTGACGGATCTAAATGCAAAAATCTTTTTGCAGGATCAAACATTCCGCCAAGACCTATTGTTGAATTTACTAAAAATCTTTTGGTTTCTGTTTTAACAGCATTAAAATCTCTTTGGATAAGACTGCTCATTAATCTTATCGGATATTCAATATTGTCAGTAGCAGATTTGATTCTGTCCATCCCAAATTCAGGCATTATAGATGCCCAAAGAATATGCACAGGCCTTATTATGTATTTATTTAATCCTAAATTAAAATTAAATATTTTACGATTGAAATTTTCGAATTTATCCTCTCCGATAAACTCCTGCCCGTAATCAGGGTATTTTAAAGCTTCTTGCGAAAATACTTTGTATTGAATAAGCAGCGATAAAATCAATGCAAATAATACTAAATTCTTCTTAAACATATAAATCTTTGTTAACCTCAGATTTATTGTTTTTTAGCTGCTAATAAAAATGTATTAGTAATATTGCTATATCATGTAATTATAAATTGTCATTCAAAAATTTGAATTTGTCATAATATGGATTATGATCAAATATTAAAGGGTTTTTAGCCAATACTCTTATTTTACCTTTCGAAGTATTTATTTTAATACTTGGAAGGATTTCTGTATTCGCAGAACCATCCGCCTTTGGTGCAAGATGTAATGTTTTTAAACTCATTTCTATTTTTTTCAAGATTTGCGCTGATTCAGGAAATTCAAATTCAGACAATATTCCTTTTTTCAGGTGATAGCCAATTGTTGCATATCCGTCAAAAACCTTTTTGCCTTCGACTTTTGCATTGTATTTTATTGTGGTAAGCGTTTTTTTATAAATAGAGTTTAAATAGTTCTTTACAATAGATTTTTCAATTTTGTCATTCAGAGGAAAATAATCCATAATATATTTTAAAGAACCGGTTGAATTTGGTTCGTTTTTCCATTGATATCCGATATCAGCTATTTTTACTAAATAAGGCATAGCATCTTTAGATTTCATTTGAAAATCTGCTATCGGCTTTAGTAAAATTTTTGGTAAAACACTTGATCTGAATTCAACTAATCCTGTAAAGATATCATTGTATGCTTTAGCATACTCTATATAAATATCAGGATTTAATTCAGTTATTTTTGAAAATTCTTTTGCTTCTTTTTCCAATTGATAATCATTTTTATAAGCCATATTTGAATTTTGTTTTCTAATAAGTTTCCAATATGCATTTTCCGTAAGTATCCCTTCTTGCGGAATAACAAATTTTGTTTTGATTTCTTCCCAAATTGGTTTAATGTATTTTTCTCTCCATTGAGTATATTCTTTTGTATAATTAACTCCTACCGTTCGATGAAAAGTTCTTTCTTCTGTTGGGGTTAATAATTTTCTTAATGTGTTTTTAATTAAAGCTGAGGATGAAACTTTTGAATTTGATTGCAAATCAAAAAGTTCTCTATTCAGCGTATTCCCATTATTTAATAAAAATGAGCTTTCAATAGATGTTATTAACTGATTGTCATTAACCCTATTACTAAAAAAAGATTTTTGAACTGTTGAAATAGATACCTCCGCAGGGGACGGATGTTTTTCAAATGCATCAATAATTTTTTCCAACAATTTTGAATCTTTCATATTTTTTTCTAAAAATCTTGCATTATTGGTTCCGAGTGTTAATTTAACCCCAAAAGAAGGATTATAGTAATTATTTTTTTCAGTTTTTTGAATTTTCATATTATTGTCCTCAATTTTTATTTGATTTTCTTGCTATAACACCGATTTCATCAGCTATAATTTTAGCCTGATCTCCTGCCCTTCTTAGTGTAGAAGGTAAAGATTCCACAGGATTAATAAATGTATCAATCTGAGATTTAAAAACTTTGAAAGATAACTTAATCCCGTAAATAATTCGGTCTAATAAAGATCCGTTTTTATCAACATCAGAAGCAACATGAGCCATTTGTTCTATTAATCTGGCTGTTTTTGTCGGATAATGCAGCGGAGAAATAGCATAGCCAACAAAATATTTTTTAGCTTCCGGTGATTTCGGAACTAACAATACAGCTCCGTTTTTTCCGCATTTAATATCTACATGGGGATTATTTTCATGTTTTTTTTCAAAACGCTTTAGGCCCCTTGTTATTCTTCTTTTACTCCCGTATGAACCTTTATATAAACTTTTTGTGAATTTTATCAATTCTTCCTCGTTTTCAGGTTTTATAAATCCCATTCCAAATTTCGGCTCATTGTTTATCGAAATTCTTTGTATATCCATTTCTTTCTCCAAACTCGTTTAATAATTGATATTAACTCACCTAAAAAAATTTTTTGACAGCTTACTTAATATTTATTTACAAACAAATGAAAAACAGCAATTTTTATATTTACATGATTTAAAAAAATAAAAGGAATCTATATGAGTAATGACAATAAATCTTTGGTAATAGGTACAACTGCAGGCGCTATAGGCGGATCGTTATACGGATTTTATCATCCGAGTGAAAAAACTTTAAAAAAACTTGCCGATATTAATCTTTCGGTTGTTGATACAATGAAAGAGTACAGAGATTCTTTTAATTTAAGTGCGGCTAAAAATGCAGTAGCTGAAAATAAATTAAATCTTAAAGAATATTCAATAATAGATAAATTGGTAAATGCAATCGAAGAATTCAGAACCAAAGAACAAGCTGTTCATGATATTATTAACACTCCGATAAAAGAAAGAACAAAAACTTACTCGCAGGCAGTAAAAGAATCAAATAATGCACGTTTTGAAATGCATAAACAAATGTTTACAATGTCAAAAGATTTTCAAAAAAAACTTGCTCAAATCGGCGTATTTGATTTTGAAAAGTTTGAAAAAGCCTTTTCCGAAACTTTAGAAAAAATGCTTAAATCTTATAAAGAATTATCAAAAGGTGCTCTAAAAGGTTTGGGAATAGGTGCTTTGATTGGTTTAGGTTCAGGATTGATTTTTAATTTTGCGGTTAATAAAGCTAAAAAAGCCGATTAATAAAAAAATTTTATTTTCTACACAATAAAAACCCTGAGAAAACTGATTCTCAGGGTTTTGCATTAAAATTAATTATTAACCTATAACAGGTGCAACAAAAGCTCTTGCTGCCAAATCTTTATCAAGCATTAATAAAGCTTTTTTGTCATCTCCGATAAGTTTTAAAGTTGCTAAAAGCCCGCCTACATTTGATTCTTCTTCGACTTGTTCTTTAATATACCAATTTAAAAGATTCAATGCTGCTCTGTCTTTAACTTCTTCTGCGACATCTGCTAAAGCATTAATTCTTGAAGTTACATATTGTTCGTGTTCTAAGACTTGTTCAAAGATTTCTAACGGGGTATTTCCTTTTACTTCCGGCTTATCAATGGCGCGAAGATCAATATTTCCGCCTCTTTCATCCAAATAATTAAACATTCCCATCCCGTGTGCGTGTTCTTCCTGAACTTGAACATCAAACCAATTCACAAATCCTTGAAGATTCCATTCCATAAATTTAACTTTCATAGCCAAATATAAATATTCCGAATACAATTCTTTGTTGATTTGGTCGTTGAAAGCTTCTTCTAATTTTGCGTTAATCATAATTTCTCTCCTTATAATAAATATCGACAAAGAAATATTACTTTAATAAAAAACTTATTACAAGCGCAAAATAAATATACCTTGCGAAAACAGTTGGTTTTTGTAATAATCAAAATTATGAAATACAGACAAAATGTCAGAAACTTTTGTATAATAGCGCATATTGACCATGGAAAATCCACACTTGCGGACAGACTTTTGGAAAAAACGGGAACAGTTGCCCAAAGGGATATGCAAGAACAGCTTTTGGATTCTATGGATATCGAGCGCGAGCGAGGGATTACAATAAAATTAAATGCCGCAAGGATGAATTACAAAGCGCGTGACGGAAAAGATTATGAACTGAATCTTATTGATACCCCAGGGCACGTTGATTTTTCTTATGAGGTTTCAAGGTCTTTGGCGGCTTGTGAAGGGGCTTTGTTAATAGTTGATGCTACTCAAGGTGTAGAAGCACAAACTCTTGCAAATGTTTATCTTGCTATTGAACAAAATTTAGAAATTATTCCTGTCATAAATAAAATTGACTTGCCATCAGCGGATGTGGAAGGGGTAAAAAAAGAGATTGAGGAAATTTTGGGGCTTGATTCATCCATTGCAATTCCTGTGAGCGCAAAAACAGGTGAAGGAATTGAAGACGTATTAGAATCAATTGTAAATTATGTACCGGCGCCTGTAGATAACAGCCAAAACCCTTTAAGAGCACTGGTTTTTGATAGTGTATATGACCAATATTTAGGAACTGTCTGTTATTTTAAAGTTATGGATGGTGAAATTTCTGTTGGCGATAAAGTAAAATTTATGGCATCAGGGAAAGAATGTGAAGTTATAGAACTCGGTTATCAGACCCCTGAAAGAAAACCTGTTCAAAAACTTACTTGCGGGGATGTCGGATATTTTGCGGGTTCAATTAAGGAATTGACAAGATTTGTCGGAGATACGATTACAAATATCCAAAATCCGGCATCAGAACCTCTGCCGGGGTACAAAGAAGCACTTCCAATGGTGTTTTCCGGACTTTACCCTGTTGATAACGAAGATTATGCGGATTTAAAAGAGGCTTTGGAAAAATTAAAGCTTAACGACAGCTCAATTACTTTTGAACCTGAAACTTCAAATGCATTAGGTTTTGGATTCAGATGCGGATTTTTGGGCATGCTCCATATGGAAATTGCGCAAGAACGATTAGAAAGAGAATACAATCTTTCTTTGGTTACAACAGCACCCTCCGTTGTTTATAAAGTTCACAAAACAAACGGCGAAGTGGTTGATATAGATAATCCGTCGAATTTACCTGATGCTCAATATAGAGATTATATTGAAGAACCGTATGTTAAAGTTCGTATTTTTACCCCGAACGATTACGTCGGAACTTTGATGGAACTTGCGCAAAGCAAACGCGGTATTTTCAAAAACATGACTTATTTGGATAAAATAAGAGTCGATTTATCATACGAAATTCCATTAAGCGAAGTAATTACAGATTTTTATGATCAATTAAAATCAAGAACAAAAGGCTATGCGAGCATGGATTATGAGTTTGGCGATTATAAGCGCTCAAATCTTGTAAAACTTGATATTATGCTATCAGGTGAAATCGTTGATGCCCTGTCTGTAATTTGCCATGCTGACAGTGCGTTTTACATCGGACAGAAATTAACCGCTAAATTGAAAGAAATAATCCCGAAACAACTGTTTGAAGTCCCTGTTCAAGCGGCAATCGGCGGGCGAGTAATTGCAAGAACAAATATAAAAGCCATGCGCAAAAACGTACTTGCAAAATGTTACGGCGGAGATATAACAAGAAAACGTAAATTATTAGAAAAACAAAAACGCGGTAAAAAACGAATGAAATCTGTCGGCAGTGTGGAAGTTCCGCAAGAAGCATTTATGGCAATTTTAAGCCTTGATGAAGATTAGTATTGCCGGGCTTAAACAGGAAATTATAATTATTTTATTTGTTTAATAACCAATCAACTACATTAATTTGTCTGATTCCGTTATAAGATGTTTCAGGAGTCAAATCAGTAGTTAATAAATATTTTGGATTATGATCCTTTATACTGTTTAGGGGTTTTAGTTCTCTTGTAAGAGTATTTTCATCTTTTACCGTTAACGCAACCTGATAGTAATTTGTATATCCGAACCCTTCTGCAATAAAATCAACTTCAAGTGAATCAATTTTACCTATATAAACCTTATAGCCCCGCCTTATGAGTTCTAAAAATACAAGGTTTTCGAGGTTATGACCCAAATTTAATTTATTTTTATTCAGCAAAAATCTTTGTAACCCTAAATCAGTAACATAATACTTTTCTGCTGTTTTGAGATGTTGTTTTCCTGAAATATCGTATCTGTTTACCTTTTGCAAAATAAAACTGTCTACCAGTGCAGTTAAATATTTTTCAACTGTCGGTGCGGTAACTTTTCTTCCGTATGAAGTAAGTGTGTCACTTATTTTTTTTGCTGAAGTCGAATTCCCAATATTATCAAACATAAATTTGACGATACTTTCCAAAATAGAAACATCTGAAATTTTTATTCTGGTCACGATATCTTTTAAAACTATAGTATTGTAGATACCTTTCAAATAATCAATTTTATCCGATTCATTCGGGATATTTAACAGATAAGGAAATCCTCCTTGTTCAAAATATAAACTGAATTTTCTGTCCATACTTATATTATCATCCACCGCTGATAAATATTCTTTGAATGACAGAGGTAACATTTTAATTTCAACATATCTGCCTGAAAGAAGAGTTGCAAGTTCTCCTGACAAGAAAAAAGCATTGGAACCTGTAATGTATAAATCCACATTTTTCTTTATATATAGACTGTCAACTGCTTTTTCAAAGTTTTCAACATGTTGAATTTCATCTAAAAATATATAATATTTCTTATTTTTATTTAATTTAGACTTTATAGTATCATATAAAATTCTGTAATTATTTATATGTTCAAAATCTAAATCTTCAAAATTAATGCTGATAATTTGATCTTGCTCAACGCCATTGTCAATCAAATATTGTTGAAACAGTTTAAATAAAGTAGATTTTCCGCATCTTCTGATACCTGTAATTACCTTAATCAATTCTTTATCTTTAAAAGATATTAGCTTTTGCAAATATTCATCCCGTTGAATCATTAAATACCTCTTTTTTACTATTATACCAAATTCTTCATATTTTTTCAATAGTTTTTAAAATACAATTTAAAAACTTTATAATTTACGTAAGTTTTTAAAACATAATTAAATAAAAAAACATAAAATGAGTAATTAAAAAGGAAATATTACGGAATCTTAACAACACTACTTTATTCTTTAACAATTATTTACAATTCTAAAACCCTTATGTAGCAAGGGATTACACCTTTGGATTAATTCTTAAGGATTAGTTTTTGAGAATTAATGTTTCAGAATGACAATTTTTGGGTTTAATAAACTTGTAAGCGTATCGAGAAGTATTACTGTTGTGTTTTTGGCACGGTATATCACGGATTTTACAAAAAAATCATCCAAACGGTTGACAGACAGAAAAAAAAATAGTAATATAATCGGCATGTAAAGCGTATTGTTATAGTTAAAAAAAAGAAAGGTGAAAAAAGATTATGACAAAAAGATTCGGTTTTACTTTGGCAGAAG
>CAMNNA010000010.1 GCA_946545285.1 uncultured cyanobacterium
CGAACTACTCACCACTCACTACTCACCATTCACTTCAAAGATAAGTTTGATAAGTAGGATAAGTATCTAATTAATTATGATATAACTTTTCTCAATATTTTAGCAGGTATTCCTGCAACGATTGTATTTTGGGGTACATCTTTTGTTACAACTGCGTTTGCGCCTATTATTGCACCGTCACCTACTGTTACGCCCTGTAATATCGTTGCATTTGAACCTATCCAAACATTATTCCCAATTTTAATAGGTTTTGGATAAATATTTTGTCTAAATTCAGGTCTTTCATCATGATTTAGGGTTGCAAGTGTAACATTATGACCGATTAATACGCCGTTACCTATTTCTATACCCCCTTGATCCTGAAATTTGCAACACGCATTTATAAAAACATTTTTACCGACAGTTATATTTTTCCCGCAATCAGTATAAAAAGGAGGGAAAAGTCTAAATGTTTTATCAACTTTTTTGCCTGTTAATTCAGAAAATAATTCAATAATTTCATCTTCAGTGTGGTATTTATTGTTTATTTCCATTGTAATTTTTAGTGCTTGTTGAGAAAGTTTGTGGAATGTCTTTAGCATTTCTTTTTCAACAATTTTTTCAGATGCCATAATCGTGCGAAATTCGTCTAAATCTATATTTTCCATGTACAAATTGTAACATAAAATTTAATGATTGATAAAAAGCATTTTATTATGTATAATAATTAAGAAAAAGAGGATAAACGTATATGGATTTAACTATTAAAAGAAAAAATATGTCTTGCCTGTATGTAAAAGCTGTCGGCAGACTGGATTTGGATTCTGCTGTTGAATACGGGTCAAAAATAAAAGACAGTATTCTTGATTCTGAAGAACCTATTACTGAAGTTGAATTAGATTTTGAATATATTACTTTTATGTCAAGTTTTGGCCTAAAAGTAATTTTAGAATTGTACAAAGAATTAAAAGCATCAGGCGGAACTATTAAATTGAAAAATGTTCCCGAACAGGTTATGAACGCTTTTAAAATGGTTGGTTTCGATAAATTTTTAGTATTTGAATAATGTTTAAGACTGTTAAATTAAAGATTCTTGCAATTACAATTTTGATGCTTGCATTTCTGATGTTGGCATTTGCTTTTCATATAATTATTTCACGAATGAAGACAAAGCAGTTGATGGTTCAAAATTATAAGTTTTCTATCACTGCAAGTTCATTTGTGCAAGGGCTTGAAAATAGAATTATAACATCAAAAGATAACCTTAAAAGTTTAGCTTTAATCGGGAGTTTGTTTTATAAGACTGACAGAAGTCCTGAATTGACTGATAAAGCTGTTGTCAGAATTTTTGAAGATTATCCTCAAAGTTTAGGTGGCGGTATTTGGTTCAAACCTTATATTATTGATAAATCCAAAAAATATACTTGTTTCTATGCATTTAGAGATAAAAACAATAAAATTACTATTGACAGAAATTTTGCAAGTAAGGAATATGATTATCCAAATCAAGAATGGTACAAGCAAATAATTTCCCAAGTTACTCCGCAGCGAAATATTGTATGGTCAAAACCATATTACGAAAATCAAGGCAGTTATACTAAAATGGTTACTCTCGGTACCGGTATATATGTAGATAATGAGTTAATAGGAATTGCAACTGTAGATTGGGAATTGGATTCAGTAATTGATGAAGTTTCAAAAATGAAACCTTTAGAAATGACTTTTTCTATGTATAAAAGCGGAGGAGAAATAAAAAATAGTTTTGCTTTATTTGGAAATTTAAAAGATGATTATGTGATTGCATCAAATGATCCGTATCTTGACAATGAAACGGTTATAGGAAAATCTTTAAAAGAAATTCCTTGGTATACAACTGCCGATAAATTGTACGCAACAACTTACATAAATTATCATAATAGAACGTACATACCATTTGTAAATAAAATAGATGACGAAATGTTGATAATTATTTGCCTTCCGAAATCCGAAATGTTTAAAGATGTAAATTTTGTATATTTTCTTATGATTTTATCAATGCTCGGGTTAACACTACTTATTCCTACTCTTTTATATTTCAGTTTAAATCGTTATATTATTAATCCGATTGATAAATTAACAGATATTGCTCATAAAATCGGAAAAGGGGAAGATATTCAAATAAAAATAGAAAAACCGGAAGAATTTGCGCAATTGGCATCGACATTTGACAAAATGACAAAAGATATTAAATCAATTACGCAGGAAAGGGCTAAAATTAACTCAGAATTATCTATTGCAAAATCAATACAAGCATCAAGTCTGCCAAATGTATTTCCTCCGTTTCCTGAAAAATCTGAATTCGATATATTTGCAACTATGGAAACCGCAAAAGAAGTCGGCGGAGATTTTTATGATTTTTATTTTGTTGATGAAGATAAGTTTATGTTTTTAATTGCTGATGTTTCCGGTAAAGGTATTCCTGCGGCATTATTTATGATGACAGTTAAAACGCTTATTAACAATGTATCTCAACTCGGTTATCCCCCAAAACGTCTTATTGAAACTATTAATAAAAAGATTTCTCAAACTAATAAACAAGGATTTTTCGTTACAATGCTTGCAGGTTTGATAAATACCAAAACCGGAGAATTAAATCTGATAAATTGCGGTCATAATCAACCTCTGATAAAAAGAAATAACGGGGATTTTGAATATTTGAATCTTGCTCCGAATATTGTTTTGGGCGCATTTGAAGATGCACAGTTTGAAATCTATGATACAAAATTAAATCCTGGAGATATTATTTTTACATACACTGACGGCATTACAGAGGCATTTAATGATAAAAATGAAATGTTTGGAGAACAAAATTTAGTGGACAGTCTTAATAAAAATAAAACATCTGATATAAAACAAATCATTGAAAATACTACAACGGATATTAAAAATTATATGAATTCTACCCCTCAGAGTGATGATATTACAATGTTGGCATTCAAATATAACGGCGATAAAAAAGTCAAAAATTTCGAAACAGAAGCTTTACAAGCAAATTATAAATCGTTTTATACTTGGCTTCATGAAGCATTTGAACAATGGAATTTAGATTCTGAATTAAGAAATAAACTGGATATGTGCGCAGAAGAAATTTATGCAAATATATCTTTCTATGCTTATCCGCCAAAAACCGGTGCGGTTTGCGTATCTTTAGAAAAAACCGATGATTCTGTTACAATGAAATTTAAAGATTCCGGAGTGGCTTATAATCCGCTTGAAAAACCTGATCCTAATATAGACTTACCTCCTGAACAGCGCCCTATTGGCGGATTGGGGATTTATATGGTGAAAAATATGGCTGATAATGTTGAATATCACCGTATAGAAAATGAAAATGTTTTAACAATAATGTTTAAATCTTAAAAAAATTATCAAGACGCTAATTCTTTTTCTTTAAATAAAATTATTGCGCAAAAACTTAAAATCACCGCACCGACAAATACTTCTGCCGGAAATTTTAAAAGCAATGACTTATCTAATATCATAGGAATTAGTAAAATTGCGCCCGCAGGAGGAAAAAATATTTTTAATCTGTCAAGGGTGAAAAATAAGATTATACAAGCTAAAGCAGTGCATATAAAAAGAGGGAAGCCAAAAATTTCGTTTAATATTAACCTCAAACAGCAACCCACAACAGCTCCAAAACTCATTAATCCTACGATATAAAAAGGTTTTAATCTGGCAGGACTTTCAGGATTAGAAAGCTCTGTAAACATTACAATTAAAGGCGGTGCAAGAAAATATATTTGATGTGTTTTAAACGGTATAAGTGCAATTAGTCCAAATACAAGCAATAATTTCGACCATTTTTTAATTTGCTCTTTTATATCAAATTTGCATGGAACAAAATTGTTAACCGGTCGAAAATGGTATTTTTCCATAAGCCACTGCGCCAAAATTATTATCAACGACATAAAAGAAACAGATATCGGATAAATCCAACTGTTTGTTTTAAGATAAACAGGCAATATGCACGCAGAAATTATGGGAACAAAATTTGTACGAAACAGTGTTAAAATAAACCCTGTAAAAGCAAAGCAAAGACAAACTTGAATTATTAAAGCAGTATTACAGAATTTTACAACCAAAACTCCAAATAATGACGCCAAAGACATTAAAATAAAAATACGCCTTTTATTTGTCATCCACGGCTGCTGTTCACTTACCCATGCGCCGATAGTTAATGCACAAATTTCCGGAAAAATAATTTCTGATTCATGAGAAACTTCGGCAACAAAAACCATAACAAATGCCATTATTATCCCAAATATATATCTTTCTATTCTTATTCTTTTTAATACTTCGGCTTTCACCTTTTTATAATAAAATAATTATAAAAAATGTTCAAATCTGTTTTTTATAATTTTTTTATTTTAATAAATACTTTGCCTAAATCAAAAATTTATTTATAATGTAGGTATGATTACTTTTATTTTTGGTATTACAATTTTAATTTTTGGATATATATTTTATTCAAATTATATAGAGAAGCTTTTTGCGCCTGATAACAGACAGACTCCTGCGCATAAATACAATGACGGTGTGGATTTTGTTCCTATTGCAAAAAATAGAAATGCGCTTATTCATTTGTTAAACATTGCCGGTATGGGTCCGATAATTGGCGCAATTGAGGGGATTTTATTTGGCCCGATTGCATTTATATTAATCCCTCTAGGCTGTATATTTGCAGGCGGAGTTCACGATTATTTTGCCGGAATGTTATCTGTCAGAAATCGAGGAATGCAAATTACCGGTTTAATTCATAAATATCTGGGGAAAAAAGCCTTTAAAATTTTTATAATTATAATTGCAATAATGCTCTTACTGCTTGCGGCAGTATTTGTTTATACAGCAGGAGATCTTTTTGTTGAAAGATTTATGGAGGTTAGTGATTTTTCAATATCAAATCCGAAAGTACTGGGAACATATATTGTAATTATTTCATATTTTATTGTTGCAACATTATTTCCTATTGATAAAATTATAGGGAAATTTTATCCGATTTTAGGTTTAATGTTAATTATCGGAACAGGTTTTGTTTTGGCAGGTTTTATAATAAACGGAGTAAATCTGCAAAATCTGAATTTATCTAATTTTAATATTCATCCGGATAATTTACCTATTATCCCGATGTTTTTTATGACAGTAAGCTGCGGATTATTATCAGGTTTCCATTCAACGCAGGCGACAATAATTTCAAGAACTGTCGATAAAGAACATGACGGGAAAAGAATTTTTTACGGGATGATGTGCCTTGAATCTTTGATAGCTATTATATGGGCGGCAGCGGCAATGGATGTTTACAGCTCAAACCTTGTTGCTCAAGATCTTATCGGAACTGTTAATGTTATAAATATAATTGCAGATAAATTTGTTCCGTTTAATTTAGCATTTCTGGTAACAATTGCAATTATTATTTTACCTATAACTTCCGGTGATACAGCACTAAGAGGTTTGAGAATAACAATAGCCGAAGCTTTAAATGTTGAACAAAAAAACATTATAAAAAGATTAGAGATAGTGATTCCGATTGTTATTTGTGTTTTAGCTGTTCTTATTTGGGCAAAAATTCATGCTAACAGTTTTTCTTTAATATGGAATTATTTTACTTTCTTTAATCAATTAATTGCTGTTCCGACGTTGTGTTGTGCTACGATATTTTTGGCAAAAGAAAAGAAAAACTATTTTGTTACTCTTTTGCCGGCATTATTTTATGTATTTATAACAATGTCGTTTATTTTTAGTGAAAAAATAGGTTTTAATTTACCGTTAATTCATGCGGAAATAATAGGTGTTCTTATCACTTTTGCCGTATTAATGTATATGATAAAGCATATTAGAAGACAAAAATAATATTTTGTTTCAATATTCATTTTGTTGTATAATTTTAAATATGAAAAAGATTGAAGCAATATATTGCGATTTTGACGGAACAATTACAAAAGAGGATTCGGTAAACAGTTTTTTTGAAATGTATGCCCCAAATTGGACGGAATCAGAAAAATTGTGGGTTGAAGGCAAAATTTCTTCAAAAGAAAATGCAATAATACAGGTCGGGTTGTTGAAAAATGTTTCTCAAAAACAGTTTGATGATTATATTAATTCAATTGAAATTGATGATTATTTTTTAGATTTTGTTGATTATGTCAAATCACATGGTATTAAGTTAACAATATTAAGCGACGGTTTCGATATATTTATTAAAAAAGTTCTTGAACGTTATAATTTGGATATTCCTTATTTTGCAAATAAATTGATTTTTGAAAACGGTAAATTTGATATTAAATTTCCTTATTACAATGATAAGTGCGATAAAAAAGCAGGTATGTGCAAATGTCAAAAAGTTAAAGAAAAAAGTTTTTGTTATATAGGTGACGGGACAAGCGATTTGTGCATAGCATCAAAAGCAGATGTTTTATTTGCCTCAAAGAATTTGCATAAATATTGTAAAGAAAATAATATAAAACATTCACATTTTAAATCTTTTCGTAATATTATAGATATGTTAGAAGAGGATAGCTTAGTATGATTAAAAGATTTTTATTAGGATTGGTAGTTTTTATTTTAATTTCGGTTGTTCAACCGTCATTTGCATGGGATGTAAAATCAACAGAAGATCTTCAAAGCCGTATGAATTCTGTAGGTTTTAGAATTTTAAATACTAACAGAATTGATAAAAGATTTACATTCATGGCAATAAATAGAGTTTATACCAGAGATTTTTGGACTGATGTCAGTTCTGTTAACAGAATAGTATGGGTTAAGCCTGTTGTAATCCCGTATATTGACAGTGATGATGAACTTGCAGCAATATTGAGTCATTCTATTGCGCATGGTGTAGATTCTTATGAAGGTATATTAAGGGGATATATTTCCATTTTAAACTATTGGGTTGCACCAAATAAATATGATTTAAAAGCTGATAAAGCTGCGGTTGATTATATGGTAAATGCAGATTATAATCCGCTTGCACTTATCACGATTTTGAATAAAATCGGCAAACAATACAGATATGATGTTTTATCTAACCATACACTTGTATCAAGAAGAATGATGTTAATATATGAATATATTTATACAAAATATCCTCATATTTTGGTTGAAAATGAATATAAAGATAATGTTTACTATCAAAATTTCTTGTTAACATCGAGAAATAACAGGATGAAGTTATTGGAAAAAATTAAAACAAATTCAAATAATAAAATTCGCTATTCATACTAATATGAAAAATACATTTTTTAAGTCAATACTAATCATAATGTCATTGCTAATTTTGTGCACAAATGCAGATGTGTACGCGTTTGATAATAAGACTCCCATTGTGGATGAACTTTTAAACCCTAATTTATATGATGGAGCACCTTTTAAATTAGGAGTTTATGTAAACAAATCAGCAAACCAGCCAATAAAAGATGAACTATTGGAAGACAGCAATTTTATAGAACATTCAAAAACGACTTTATTACCTAATAAGGTCGTTACAGATGAATATTTTATAGAAAAAAATATTGATCTTAGTAATGTCAGAAGAATAAAACCAAAAAATAACTATGACTTTACAAAAAAACAAATCCCTATTGAAATAAAAATAGCCCAGCAATTAAAATCAACCCGTCAGATCTTAGAAGGTTCAACAATACCTTTTGTAGCGCAGCATGATTTTGAAATTAAAGGGAAAAAATATAATAAAGGGACTACAATTATAGGCAGGGTGGAAACTATTTCAGCTTCAGACAAAATGGGAACACCTGAAAGTATTAAAATAAGTAATTTTTATATTCCTGATGAAAGTGAAATTGATCTTTTTGGTTCAATTACGAAAACAGGTGCAAACAGATCAATTTGGGTTTATCCTTTGTATCAGGCAGGCAACATTCTTTTATATGCCGCAGGGTTTATTGTTGTCCCGATTCACGGAGGAAGAGTAAAACTATCGACTACAGAGTCATTTACATTATATTTTGAATCACAATAGTCACAAAAGTAACATATTTTGTAACAAATGCTTACTTAACTCTTTATTTTGAAATTTTTAGATGTATTATTGAAATGTAAATTAAAAAAATGTATTAAATGGGTGGGAATATGGTAATATTAGAAAAAGAACTCGTAAAAAACTTAGAAAGTATTAAAAATAATAACACTGTTGAAACAAGCAGTCGTTATATCTCAGACGAAGAATTGGCAAGTATTGATAAACAATACTGCACTTATGGCGATAAAATCCATGCGGATGCTAATCCTAAAGTTTTTAGAGATTGCAACGGTGTATTTATGTATGATTCTGATAATAAGCCGTTTTTGGATTTAGAGATGTGGTTTGCATCTTGTAATTTAGGTTACAAAAATAAAAGAATTCGAGATGCTGTTGTGGATCAGATTGATACATTACCGCAAATTTCTTCTCATTTTCAATACGATTATAAAGTTTTATTGTCTGAAAAAATTGCAAAAGCAAATATAGAAAGATTTGGAACAAAAGGCCGTGTACATTTTAATGTCGGCGGTTCTCAAGTAACAGAAGACGCATTAAAACTTGTTAGAAATTATACTCATAAAAGCAGAATGTTTTCATTCTTTGGAGGGTTTCACGGAAGAACTTTAGGAGCAAGCTGTTTAACAGCAGGTTACAGATACAGAAAACCTTTCGGACATTTTGCAGAAGAAGCACATTTTGTTCCATATCCATACTGTTACAGATGCCCGTACGGTAAGAAATGCGATTCTTGTAATTATTATTGTGTTCAACAGCTAAGACGTGAATTTGAAGATAATTGTGCAGGTATATATGACCATTCATCTAAAGAGTGTGCTATGGGTGCGTTCTTTGTAGAGCCTGTTCAGGGTTCAGGCGGATATATTGTTCCGCCGAAAGGTTATTTCAAAGAATTAAAGAAAGTTTTGGATGACTTCGGTGTTTTATTTGTTGATGATGAAATACAAATGGGAATGTACAGAACCGGTAAATTATGGGCTATAGAACATTATGGTGTAAAACCGGATGTTATTACTTTTGGTAAATCATTAACAAACGGTTTGAACCCGCTTGGCGGAATGTGGGCAAAAGAAGAATTAATCAGTCCTGAAGTATGGCCAAACGGCAGAACTCATTCGACTTTCTGCAACAATCCTATAGGTATGAGAGCCGGTTATGAAGTTATGAGGACTTTTGAAGAAGGTGATTTCGAAACTGAAGTCGCAAATAAAGGTAAATACTTCTTAGACGGTTTAAAAGATTTGGAAAAACGTCACAAACGTATAGGTAATGTTGACGGATTAGGCTTAGCGTTAAGAATTGAATGTGTAACCGAAGACGGATACACTCCTGATCCTCAATTGTTGCATGATATTTTAGCTGAAGGATTGAAGGGTGATTTGACTTATAATGGCAAAAAATGCGGTATTATTCTCAACAAGGGAAGCCATTATAATAATACAATAACTTTAGTTCCTGCAATTACAATATCATACGAAGAAATAGATATGGCAATAAGCTTGCTTGATCAGTTATTTACGAGGTTGTCGTAGTGACGCATAGTATAGACTTTGAGTTACTTCATACAGAAATTCAGGATAAACAAAATAAAAAAGCTATTTTATTATTTCATGGACTTACAGGAAGTCCGTTTGAAATGCGCAAGTATGGTGATTTTTTGTTTAAGAATGGATTTGATGTTTTTTGTTATTCGTTCCCGGGACATGGGGACAGAATTAGTGAAATTGAAACTGTTACGTGGTATGATTGGTGTGATTTTGCTCAAGGAAAATATAATAAACTAAGAAATAACTATAACCAATTTTTCGTATCAGGATTGTGTTTAGGTGCATCAATGGCTATATATTTGGCTGAACACAATGATGATATTACAGGGGTTGTTGCACTTTCTACAACACTGTTTTTGGATGGATTTTGCATCCCTTGGACAATATCTTTACTTCCTTTTGCGCTTAGCACGATTGTCAGATTTTATTATACTTTTCCGGAAGATGATTGCTTTGGGGTTAAAAACGAACGAACAAGAAAGAGTTTAGCAAAAATTACGGCTAAAGCCGACATAGGAATGGATAATTATCCGCTAAATTGTGTAGACGGGCTTTTAAAACTTTCTAAAAACGTCAGACAGAATCTTAAAAAAGTTAATTGCCCTGTTTTGTGTATTCATTCTAAATATGATAATTTATCCAGTCCAAAGAGTGCAAAAGTGGTTTTAAACGGAATTTCTTCAAAAATTAAAGAATATGTCGAACTCAATGACAGTTATCATATGGTTTTATATGATAATGAAAAAGAATTTGTGATGAATACCGTTAAAGAATTTTTAGACAAATTTATTTCTGTCACAGAAGAAAAAGAGGCTTTATGTATATAATTAAACAGGCGGCGATTATTGTAAATATATTAGCTGTAATTTCTTTATTGATAGGACTTTTTTATACGTTTGAACAACCGAAAAATAAAGCCGTTTACGGATATTTTGTTGCAGGAAGTATGATTATTTATATCATAATGCTTTGTATAGCGGGGTTATATGGCTTGATTACAAATGATAATTTGTACAGCCTAGTTTTATTTTTATGTGCGATTTCTCCTTTTGTGATAGGAAAATTTGTTAAATATGAAACTCTAAAAAAATATACCGTTGTTCAGATAATGTTTTTTATATTTAGTTTAGTTACTTTATTATTGAAGTTTTAGTAAAACAATATTATAATATGGCATTTTTATGATTTGATAATTCAAATCCGATTTCACTAATATATTTTTTTAAATTTTTGTTTTGAGTTAATTCAAATTCTGCAGTGTGATGATCAATTTTGTTATCATCATAATCGCATGGATGAATAAGTGCTTCTGCTAAACAATTTTTCTTTATCAGAGCTTTTAGCCCGTAAAAAATTGTTTTATCATCCATCATTGAGGTGTAGCCGACTCCGATTAAATAATCATTTGTTTTAAGATTATTTTTTTTCAATAATGGCTTATTGATTAATGTAAAAGTATTTAAAAGTATTATTTTTATTAAATTAATCGGATAAGCGATTGTTAAATGTTTTTTTATTGAAGGTATCAAATAAGGATGTTCAAATTGTGTTCTCACATAAGGAATATTATATTCTTTAGCAAGTTTGACAACAATTTTGAAAATATTTGGGATTGCATGAGTATGAACATGGGAATCAATATGGTCAACATTTGTTTTAGATTTTATTTTTTCAATTTGTGCCCTAAATTCCTGTTCAACCTGTTTTAAAAACTCTTTATTATACGATTTTAAAATGAGTGCACCGTAACCGTTGTTAAAAATACCGTTTTCATCAGTAAGCATAGGGGCTTTTGTTAGTGATTTCCCTTCAATTATGTTCAAATGAACACCGATAGATAAATCAGAACATTGAGAAATTACTTCGTTTATAGCTTGTTCGAAAGCTTCACCGTTTGCACAAATACTTGCAGATGTTAAAATTCCCTGTTGATATCCTTTTAATACGGCTCTGTTAAAAGCATGCGACATTCCAAAATCATCTGCGTTTAATATAAATTTTTTATACATATTATTGCCTTTATCCTGTTAGTATTATAATATAAATATACTTGGTTGAATATTTTTTAAGAGGGAGATATGGAAAAACCGCAATTAGCAATTATTATTCCGTGTTACAACGAAGAATTATGTATTAAAGATACGGTTGAGAAACTATTTTTGGTAATAAATGAGTTGATTTCTAAAGGAAAAATTCGAGAGGATAGTTATCTTTATTTGATTGATGATGGTTCTAGTGATTCTACTTGGAATATAATTGAACAATTGCACAATAAAAATAACCTCGTAAAAGGTTTAAAATTTTTGAGAAATTACGGCAACCAAAAAGCTATTCTTGCAGGTTTGGAGGGCGTAAAAAATATAGGTTGTGATTGTGTTGTGTCAATTGATGCGGATTTGCAACAAGATGAGTGGGCTATAGAAAAATTTATTGATGAATATCAAAAAGGTTTTGATGTTGTTTTGGGGATAAGAAACAACAGAAAAACAGATTCTTTTTTAAAAAAATATACGGCATTAGCTTTTTATAAAACTATGAATTTGTTGGGTGCTCATATTCCGGCAAATCATTCTGACTATAGATTGGTGAGTAAACGTGCGCTTGATGTTCTTGAAATGTACCCTGAAAAATTATTATTTTTGAGAGGATTTTTTCATGAAGTCGGACTAAAATCCGCCTCGGTCAATTTTGATGTAAAACCAAGAACTGCAGGAAAATCAAAATTCAATTATGCTTCTTTAATGGCTTTAGCATTAAACGGAATTACTTCATATAGTATTGTACCGTTGAGAATGGTTGCTGTACTGGGATTTTTTATGGCGTTGTTTGGGTTTATTGTTGGACTTGAGGCAGTATTTGAGAAATTTTTCTTACATAATTCTCCAAACGGATGGGCAACAATTGTTGTGTTATTAAGTGTTTTTGGCGGGATTCAGCTATTTTGCCTTGGAATCATCGGTGAATATGTGGGACAATTATACAAAGAAGTTAAGGCTCGGCCTCGCTATATTAAAGATGTGGAACTAATTTAAAAACAAGGATAATTTATGAATTTATCGGAAAATGTATTGGATTTTTTTAAAAAGCACTCTGAAATTTTTACCATTTTGGGGTTAATCATATTTTGTTATTTTGTATTCTTTTTTAATATCGGCAATTATGCGCTGATGGATGTTGATGAAACCCGTTATGTTTCAATGGCAAGAGATATGTTTAATACAAAGGATTATTTGACTTTGTATTTAAATGGTGAATATTTCTTTGAAAAACCTCCTTTATATTTTTGGGGCGAATGTTTATCATTTGCATTTTTTAAGTCTGTCAATGAATTCAGTGCCAGATTTCCGGTTGCCTTATATGGTACTTTATGTACATTTTTGATGTATTTTACGGGCAAAAAAATTGTTTCTAAACGATACGGTTTAATTAGTGCGGTGATATTAGCTACAACAATAGAATTTGTAATACTTGCAAAATTTGCAATTCTTGATATTGTTTTGGCTACTTGCGTTGGTTTTTCTGTAATGTTTGGGTTTTTGACTCAGTTTGTTGAAGAAAAAAATGTTAAATATTTTTGGTGGCTGTTTTATATATTTTCCGGTTTAGCAGTTATGGCAAAAGGTATTCCCGGATTTGTAATACCGTTTGGAACAATGTTTTTTGTGGCTATTTTTAATAAATCATTCAAAAAAATATTTAAACCGCAATATTTTCTGATTGGAAGTTTATTGTTTTTACTGATTGTTTTGCCGTGGCATATTGTTATGTTTAAAATCCATGATCCGTTATTTTTTAATGAATACATAATGAAACATCATATAAACAGATTCTTTTCATCAAGCGAAATTCACAGAAAACAGCCGTTTTATTATTATTTTCTTACAGTTTTATGGGGAATGTTCCCTTATATACTTTCTGTTCTTGCTGTTGGAATATCAAAAATTAAAGATTGGATTGTCAAAAAATCTTTTCCAATTTCTTTTGATGATAAGTCTAAAAAATTCCTGTTATTTAACATAATTGGATTTTTATTTACAATGTTATTTTTCAGTTCATCAAGTACAAAACTAATAACATATATTTTACCTGTTTATTTCTTTACATCTTTTATTGTGGCATATATTTGGGAAGATTATATTTTTAATTCAAAATATCGAAAAGAAATTAATTTTACCGTTTATCTTTTAGGCGGGATATTTATTTTAGCATCAATTGCAGGCTGTTTTATGCAGTTTTATTTGCCGGAAAAGATATATGCAGATATAAAAATTATCCAATGGTTTTGTGTTTTTGTGCTTGGCTTGTTTGGAATTTCAAGCATTTTGCTTGCTAAAAAAGAAAAATTTATCGGAGTATTTATTTCTTATGCTGTGCTAATTGTTATTTTGTCCGCATTTGGTACAAAATTATTCTATAATATGGACTATTCTTTCGGACAAAACGATCTGATGGAGTTTGCAAAATACTGTAAGGATAATAAGTCACAAATTGCGGTAATAAATGGCGGTCGCAAATATTCTGTTCTTTACTATTATGGCGATAAAGTCAATTATGTAACTTCAGATTGGGAACAAGAAGTTTTATCTGATGAAGAAAAAGCTTTAACAAATAAAAATATTTTGACTATTATCAGAAATAAAGATATTGAAAATGCCAATAACAGATTTAATTTTGAAATAATTCAAGAAGGTAAAAAATACAAACTTGTTAAAATTAATTCATTAAAATAAAAGGAGCTATAAATGTTAAAAAATTTCTTATTATTCGGTGTTGTAATATTACTTTTAATCGGAAGTAATTTAATAACAGAAGCAAAAAGTTTAAATAACAAATGGGATAAGGTTTTTCCAAAATCCGAAAAAGTTAACGTTCAAAAAGTTACATTCAAAAACAGGTTTGGAAATACTCTTGTCGGAGATTTATACGCCCCAAAAACAATGGATAAAAATGATAAATTGCCGGCGATTGCAATTTCAGGCCCGTTTGGTGCCGTAAAAGAACAATCATCAGGTCTTTATGCGCAAACTTTGGCCCAACGCGGATTTATAGCTCTTGCATTTGACCCTTCTTATACAGGTGAAAGTTCGGGAACTCCAAGAAATGTTGCAAGCCCTGATATAAATACTGAAGATTTTTCTGCAGCGGTTGATTTTTTAAGTAATTATAAAAATGTTGATTCTGATAAAATCGGAATTTTAGGGATTTGCGGGTTTGGAGGTTTTGCAATAAATGCCGCCGCAATTGATACAAGAATTAAAGCAACGATTGCAGTTACAATGTATGATATGACAAGAGTTTCGGCTCGCGGATATAACGATTCGGTTGATGAAACCGCGCGTTATGAGATGAAACAGTCTCTAAATAAACAAAGAACACTAGATTTTAAAAGCGGGGAATATAAAGGAGCAGACGGATTGCCGGAAAAATTGTCCGGCAGCGAACCTCAATTTGTAAAAGATTATTGGGGATATTATAAGACAAAAAGAGGTTTTCATTCTCGCTCTATTAATTCAAACGGTAAATGGAATATGACATCATCTCTATCTTTAATAAATCAACCGATTTTACAATACGCTGATGAAATCAGAACTCCGGTACTGGTTATACATGGCGAAAAAGCCCACTCAAGATACTTTGGAGAAGATGCGTTTAAAAAACTAAAAGGTGATAATAAAGAACTGTTTATAGTTAAAGATGCAAACCACGTTGATTTATATGATGGCGGCGATAAGAATGCAATTCCGTTTGATAAAATTGAAAGTTTTTACAAAAGTAGTTTCGAAAATAAATAACAAAATTTTTATTAAGACACACAAAAATTTAACCAAATCCTTTCACGCCTTATTAATTATTTATCAACACGCAAAACAGCAAATAGGAATTAAAATTGTAACAAACGATACAGTATTCACCACAATTACGACATATTTTGAATAGCGTTTTTGTTTGAATCAATACTGTCTTTAAGCATTTTTTTCAAAATATCGCCTTGAGTATCAAGCATTTTACAAACAGTTTCAATATTTCTGACTTTTGTTTGCAAAATAGTATCAGCATTTGCAGTTATATTACCTGATATATTTTGATAAGCAGCTAAAGCGGCAGATGAAGTACCTTGAAGTAAATTACCCAAAACCGTAGTTCCTGCACCATATACCCCCAAATACGGAGAAACAGCAGTCAAAATTCCGCCAAAACCCGAAATTGCACTTGCAAAAGGCATAACAACATTTGATGAAATTTTGCCCATTCCAGAACCTGTACCAATTCCGTAAGCAGCAGCACTTGCAATATCTGCAGCAGTTGCGACAGCAGATGCATAACCTGTCGGAGAACCGCTTAAAGTATTACCAGTGCCCCAACCGCTCAAAATTGATGCAGCCCCTCCTGTTGCAAGTCCGTATATTGAACTTATAGGAGCGGCACCTGAAGGAAATCCTGAATAATTATACATTGAATCCACGCCATAGGCATTTTGAGAATTATTTTTTGAATAATAAGAAGTTCCGGAGATATTCATTGTTTCAGAACCGCCAAAAACTGTCGCAAAAGATGACGGAGCAAGTAAACTTGCAATATTGTAAAGCCACCCGCCGGCGGTTTCAAAACCTGTTCCCGTTCCGGAACCTGAAACAGTTAAATCTCTTAATCTGTCATATGTTTCCCACAATTGGGCTTTAGCAACGCTTCCCGCACTGCTGAATCTGTTCATTAATACCAATTCACTATCATTTTTATAAGACATATAAAACCTCTTATCTTTAATTTAATTCTAATTGCTGTCAAATGTTTTGAATGTATCTTGAATGTTTTTGGAAATAACTTTCTTAACTGCTTCCATTTCAGTTGAAAGTGCATTTTGTTCTGTATCAAGCGCTTTTAGTCTTAATTCCAAAGTACGGTCTTCAGTTTGGATTTGTTCAGTTCGGGCATTGATATCTTGAACTTTTTTCTCATAAACTTGCTTATTGTAATTGTATTTATTCATAGCATCATTATATGCTACGTTATCTGTTACTGTTTCAGTCGTTAAATCGTAAACAGCAGTTGAATCTCTTAATTGCATAGATGTTGCGCGCCCGCTGCTGTCATATTCAATGTAGGCATAATCTGACACTTTTTTATTATGGATTTGGTTATCAGCATAATATGAAAACAATGTTCTGTCAGGATTTGCAATACAAGCATCAAGACCGTTATTTCCTGCTTTAGTCGAGAAATTATATTCATTAGAACTGTCAAGCCATAAATAAATTCCTGATAATAAACTTGCATCCCCATAAGGATTTTCTTCTGTAACTGTTGCAAGATATGCATTCCATTGACTTGCAATTTCAGTATTTGGCAAGTCAGTTTTTATTTGATTCAATGCAGCAACATAAGTTGCCCAGTTTTCATCAGTCTTTTCAGCAGAAGGAACACAAGTTGATAATTGTGTTAAAGTCTTTGTTCCAACCATATAATTTCCTGATACAACATGGACTTGAGGATTGTAATTTGATTTTTGAACCCCGGTATACTCAGAAACTTCAGAAGAATAAGTAACGTAAGAATTATACGCCATACCTGTATCGGGATCTATATAACTAACATTATCAATATTTTCAATAGTTTTGGTAGTTCCTCCGGATTTAAACGAATACTGCGTTTTTGTATAATCAGTCGTATTCGGAGCAGTCGGAACTTGCATATTGTACAATTGATTCCATAATTCGGAACTTTTATTTGCCAAAGCAGTTCTTGCCTGATTTATTTGTTGTCCTTCATATTCAACGTTAGTTTTTCTTGCCGCAAGTGAAATCCATCTTGCCTGAGATGCTGCCATGCCCATGTTTTACGTATTCTCCTTCTTGGTTTTTACATCTACCTGTTTGTGGTTATAATAACCGTTTTCAAAAAGTCAATGTAAACTAAAATGATTATACACTTTTTGTAACATTTTCTTTATAATTTTTCAAAAATATCCTACAGTTATATGAGAAAATAAGATAAATCGGCATAATTTTTTCAAAAATTTCATTTTTTTGATAATATACATTTGAGGATAGAAAACTTACGGAAAGGTTACTAATGAAATTTTCTTCATCTTTTAAAGTCGGAATACTAACTTTAGCCGCATTAATATTACTGGTAGGAACAGTTATTAAAGTTAAAGGACGTGCTTTTTCATCAGCGGAAAGAATTGAAATTCAATTCAAAGATGTAAACGGTTTAAGACCCGGGGCCGGCGTTCAAATTATGGGGTTAAAAGTCGGACAAGTAGAAGAAATTACACCTGTTGTTGAAGGTCAAAACAGCTATGTTAATGTAAAATTTGTAATAACCAATCCTAATGTTGAAATTCCGAGAGCTTCTTCTTTTTCCATCCAACAAGGCGGAATTATCGGAGAATTATTTTTAGAAATTACCCCTCCTAAAACAAGAACAATATATATTCCTATGGTAAATAAAGATTTATTATTTAAAAATGATGCCGTTCAAATGAAATTGAGCGGGAAATACCATGATGTTGGGGTTGTTAAAGGTGTTGAAGTAATGTCAAAAGATTCAATCCCTTATAATTTTAAAAACGTTATAAAAACAAATTACGCATACAAAGTTGATTATATTATTAATCTTCCGGGGCTTATTTTACCGGAATTTTTGAGAGGAAGTGCAGTAACTTATGAACAAAAGCATAAATTAAGACTGATTTCGCTTGACGAAAACCCTCTTAACTATCCTAATCAAGATTCACCATACACAATTCTTGAACCTATGAGGTTATCTGATTTTATGGATTGGCAGTACAAAGCGGCTGAAACACTTACTGAAACTAACAAAAAAATTAACGATATCTTGACAGATGAAACAATTGCCGATATCAAAAAAACTATTGCTAATTTGGATAATTTAACATCAAGATCTTCGGTTACAATGGATAAAATCGACGCATTGCTTGATTCTTCTCAAGAAGATATAAATAAACTTCTTGATATGACAAAACAAGCAACCACAGATTTTTCAAAATTGTCTGAAAATATAAATCATATTATCGGAGATAAACAATTTAAAACAACACTTATATCAACAGCTGACTCAGTTGATAAATTAGCAAAGAATTTAAACAAAATTATGGATGCAGCTGACGCACAAGAAACAGGCAGAAACATAAAAATAATTTCAGCCAACCTTGCACAAATAAGCGAAAGCGTGAATGCGATGACAAGTGACGGGAAATTGAAATCTGAGTTAACATCCGCTATTACAAACATAAATTCGGCTATGTCAGAAGTTACAACAACTTTAGAAACAATAAATAAAATTAATCCGTCAAATCCTAAACAAGCTTCTGATCTGCAATTGATTGTTTCAGATACTGTTTGTATTACGGAAAATTTGAAAAAATTCTCTGAAAAATTAAATAAACGTTTCCTATTATTCAGATTATTATTCTAAAATTATGTTTAACTTAAAAACAGAAATCACAAAATTACATTATAGTTCAAATCCCAAAGGATTAATTTTTGAAATATTAAAATTCTTTTCGTTTTTTTACGGAATTGGTTCCGGATTCAAAAACTTTTTATATGACAAAAGGATTTTAAGACCCAAAAAAGTAAGAGCTTATGTTGTATCAGTCGGTAACATGACAACAGGCGGTGTAGGGAAAACTCCTGTTGTATCAGAAATTGCAAAATACCTTCACAATAAAGGTGCAAAAGTCGGAATAATTTCACGCGGATACGGAGGGAAACTAAACAACAAAAAAGTTAACATGATTTCTGACGGTATAACTGTTTTTTATAATGCAACAGATGCCGGAGATGAACCGTATTGGTTGTGTGTAAATACACCGGGAGTTTATGTATTTACATCAAAAAACAGATATAAAGCAGCAAAACTTGCCGTTGAAAAATTCGGAATTGACTATATTGTACTTGATGACGGATTTCAACACAGAAAACTATACAGAAATTTTGATTTAGTTCTTATGGATAGCGTTAAAGGTTTTGGTAATGAAAAATTACTTCCTGCAGGTCCTTTAAGAGAAGGGGCAGAAGCACTCGAACGCATTGATAAACTACTTATTGTAAGTAAAAGCACTAATCATGAAAATGCTCATAATGTTGCAAAAATTTTAGAAGAAAGATTAGAAATTCCGACCGCGGTGTGCTATGATGAACCGGATTATGTTTACAATATAAAAACAGGTCAACAGCTTATGGAAGGAATGGATGCAACTGCAATGTGCGCAATTGGTCAACCGGAACAGTTTTATGATTTTTTAAAAAACTTTAATATAACCAAAAAAGTTACTTTTGAAGATCACCATCAATACTTGCCTTCTGATATTATTGATATAGCAGGAAATATTATTACTACGGAAAAAGATGCCGTTAAGCTTGAAAAATTCGACCGCAATAATGTTTATGCTCTGAAATTAAAAACAACATTAGATGTCGAAAATATTTTGGGGTTTTAGGAGAAATTATAATGAAAAAAGGATTATTTATAACATTTGAAGGTGCTGACGGATGCGGAAAAACCACTCAATTAAACCTTTTATGTCAATATTTACAATCCAAGGGTTTGGATGTTTTATTAACAAGAGAACCGGGGGCAAAAGGATTAGGCGAAAAAATTCGCGAAATTTTATTAAATTATGACGGAGAAGTTTCAGACAGATGCGAATCATTTTTATTTTTAGCTGACAGAGCCCAACATATTGACAAAATAATAATTCCGGCTATCAATTCAAATAAAATTGTATTGTGCGACAGACATACAGACAGCACTGTTGCATACCAAGGTTATGGCAGGGGATTAGATATTGAACAAATAAACCGCCTTAATAACATTGCAACGAACGGCTTGAAACCTGATTTGACATTTGTTTTTGATATAGATATTGAAACTTCAATGAAAAGGGTAGGTGATTCCAAAGATCGTATGGAAAGCTCCGGAAAAGATTTTTTCAACAGAGTAAGAAACGGTTATTTGGATTTAGCTAAAAAAGAACCAAGCCGAATTAAAGTTATAAATTCAAACAGAAGTATTGATGAAATTCATAAAGATGTAATAAAAATAATAGAAAATTATATTTTTTAAAATTTATCTTTTACAAAATCTAAAACCCTATATGAAGGCTCGTACGAATTTATTTCATCAGCAGGAATTCCGGATGCATCAAAATCAGTTTGAGCACCGAGTCTATCACCAATTTTCAATCTGGCAAATGCTCTTTCAGCATAAAGATTTTTCAAATCTTTTTTAAATCTTTTTTCGTTATTTTGTGCAAATTCAATTATTTCATTATAAACATTAAGTGATTGAATATACTCATTCATCAAATAAAGCATATAAGCTTTGTCCGAATTAATATAAAACCTGTTAACTGTATCGGTTTTTTTTAACGAATTCAAAAAATCATCATAATCTTGAATAATAGTATCATACATATGATTTTCTATACTAAAGATTGATTTTATCCACAATAGCTGAGATTCTTCTAATATCGTCCCTGTTTTTCTGGTAGCAAAATCATTAAATAAATCCAACGCATTTTGAGCCGAAGATAACTCTTTTTCTAAAAACATTAAATTACCTAAACGCACAAAATCATTTTTATTCAATTTTTTAGATTTTAAAACATGTATATAATCAGATTTTGCGCCTTTATAATCTTGTTGATTATATTTTATATATGCCCTCATATCGTAAAATTTCGGAGTTTTAGGGTAAAACAGAGAATACGTTTTAGAAAAAAACGAACCTATTTTTATATGCGGATTATTAGAATTTAGCGCAATTTTAGTAAATTGACTCAACAATATCGCAGGAAGAAAACAAAGAATTATTATAATCGCAGTAACTGCTATTTTAGAAATAAGATTGATTTTTGCGCTTTCAAATTTTTCATCTTCATGCGGAGGATGGAATTCAACAAGCTGATATTTGCCTAAATTTTGAGTTAAATGCCTGCTATATAAGTAAGCAGCTCTTATTTTTAATAAAGAAATAAGAATAAGCGCACAGATTTCGCAGAACAAAAAACTACCAAAATTAAACGGCATATGAATAAATATAAAATAGAAAATTAAAATTATAAAAATACTTAATTTTCTTATATGTTTATCCATTTCAAGACGATATTCAAGAATAGATCCGACCTCTTGTTTTTTTAAATCCAATTTATAAGAACATCCGTTATTATCTAAAATACAATAATTTCTAAAAACAAGATTTCCCAAATGATCTTTATAAAACAGAATTGAATTTCCGAAAACATTTACAATTTTATCAAAATCTAAACTCGGCACAAATATTTACCTCCGAAATTATAAACATCAGTAGAAATATTTAATCTTTGTTTTATATCAATAACATCAAAATTTCTAAACTTATAAATTGTTTTTACATTTTGCGGATTGCAGAATTTTTCTCTTACCAGAATTGCACCGATTATCCCTTCCAAATGGGACATTGGCATCATATTTGAAGGAATTTGAGAAAAGCCCCATTCATCTTTTAGCGCCTGCTGTAAAAATTTACAATCCGCAGGAGAACGATCTTTAAAACAAGAACTTAAATGCATACTTTGTCTTGTTGTATAAATATCAAATCTGGACACATCAATGCCGCGTGAAATCAACTCATTTAAGTATTCACACCCTCTTGAGCTGTGACGCTGAGTCCAATTATCACGATTTGGGAAATTTTTATTTGTTGCAACCGGTAAATACGACTTTCCCAAAACTCTCCATTTACCCTCTAACATAGCCCTATCCGGAGGAACTGATACGCATAATTTTGAATTTTTCAAAGACGGAAAATTCTCGAAAAAATGAATAATATCACTCATTTTATACAATTTATCAAGTAAAATAATATTACTATCTTCATCTAAAACGGCAACCCCGGAATCCAGTGTAGAACCGGATGCCAAAGATAAACCGACATAATAATTCATAAAAAATCTCCATTTACAATTTTGTTGTAATCAGCGGGCCGTCATCAGTTGCAATTACTGTATGTTCAAAGTGCGCGGAAGGTTTGCCATCAACAGTTGAAACAAGCCACCCGTCAGACCCAACCACAACATCATCTGTCCCCAAATTCAACATCGGCTCAATTGCTATTGCCATGTTTGATTTTATAAGAGTCATATCTCCAACGCTGTAATTATATAAAAACGGATCTTCATGCATTTGATGTCCGACACCATGCCCGCCGTATTGACGAACTATACCGTAACCTTCACGATTTGCAACAGATTCAATTGCTTTTGATATATCATCTAAAACATTTCCCGGTTTCATCTGAGCAATTCCGGCAAACAATGATTCTTCCGTTACTTCCATAAGTTTATGAACTTCAGGTGATACCTTGCCGATCTCATAAGACCATGCGCTATCACCTACCAATCCGCCATATGTTGCACCGACATCAATTGCAATTATATCGCCTTGTTTTAAAATTTCTGTTTCAGAAGGAATTCCGTGGACAACATTTTGGTTAATTGAAGTACAAATACTTGCCGGAAAACCTTGATAGCCTAAAAATGTCGGAATTGCACGATTTTCTTTTATTACCTTCATTGCTTCGTTATCAAGCTCTTTTGTTGAAATTCCCGGCTCTAATATTTCTTTCATTCTTTGGTGAACAAGCGCAACAATATGCCCTGCATGAACCATTTTTTTTATTTCATCTCTTGATTTTCTGTTAATCACTTATTTTTCTCCCGTTTTAAATATGTCTTGCTCCCGGATTTAATAGTAAATCAGACAATCTGTCAGCACCGATAAAATCTCTTTTTGACATTAAATCTGCGGCCAAAGCATTATTATATTTAACAAATCTGTGTCTTATTTCAAATGAACCGTTATTAAAATCTATTATTGCATAACAAGCTTTAGGATCTTGAGTCATAGGACGTCCGATACTGCCAACATTAACAACAGTTTGACCCGAATTTGTCTGATATCCGCAAGGGATGTGAGTATGTCCGCAAAGAATTAACTTTTCCGCTGTACCTGAAATAATTTCTTCAATTTCATCTAAAGGCATCCCAGGCATTATATCTTCATTATTTGCCCTTGGAGAACCGTGAACCAATAAAACACTGCATCCGTCAATATCCAAACTCAATTGAGGCGGCAAATTCTGCAAATATGCTCTGTGCGAATCATCTAAAATTACAATATCATCTGCTATTGCATTTGCCATTACAGGGGCATTGGTTTCCAAAAAATTAATAACATCTTCACCATAATTAGAAATCATTTTATCAGTATTTCCTTGTATAACAGTCCAAGAATCCTGATTCATAACATAATCCATAACTTCTTTTGGCTGAGGTCCGGCTAATGCCAAATCCCCCAAACAAAAAACATGTTCACAACCCTGTTCAATTACATCATTCATGACAGCTTCAAGCGCTTGTGCGTTGGCATGAATATCAGATAAAACCGCAATTCTCATTTTTCTCCCTCTTTTTGTTTTACTGTGATAATATTATTTTATGATAAAAAGAAGAAAATCCAAAGAAATTAACATCGGAAATGTAAAAATCGGTAATAATAATCCCATATCTGTACAATCTATGTGCAATACAGATACAAGAGACGTAAAATCTACCGTTAACCAAATTAAAGAATTGGCAGATGCCGGATGCGAAATTATAAGACTTGCGGTTTTAAATAAAGATGCATCATCTTCAATCAAAGAAATTGTCAAATTATCGCCGATTCCGGTTATCGCAGATATACATTTTGATTACAGACTTGCAATTGACTGTATAAATAACGGAATTAACGCCCTAAGACTTAATCCGGGAAATATCGGGAAAAGAGAAAACGTTGAAAAAGTCGTAAAACTTGCAAAACAACAACAAATCCCAATAAGAATCGGAGTAAACGCAGGTTCTTTAGAAAAAAGTTTGTTGGAAAAAAATATTCCGCTACACGAAAAAATGGTTGAAAGTGCATTGGGACACATAAAAATTTTGGAAGATTTAGATTTTGATTTAATAAAAATTTCACTAAAATCATCAGATGTAATGACAACCGTTAAAGCCTATGAACTTATGGCAAAAAGGGTTGATTATCCTTTACATATCGGGCTGACCGAAGCCGGAACTTTAAAAGGCGGTTTAATAAAATCAAGCGTAGGAATTGGAATTTTACTTTCACAAGGCATAGGTGATACAATAAGAGTTTCATTAACAGAAAATCCTATAGAAGAAGTTCATGCCGGCTACGGAATTTTAAAGTGCCTCGGATTAAGAAAACATGGTGTAAATTTCATTTCCTGTCCGACCTGCGGAAGAACACAAATTAATCTGATAAATTTAGCCAAACAAGTAGAAGAACGATTCAAAAATTACGATAAGGATATAACAATTGCCGTTATGGGTTGCGCAGTGAACGGCCCAGGAGAAGCAAGGCATGCTGATTACGGAATCGCAGGCGGCATCAAAGAAGGTTATATATTCAAAAAAGGCGAAATTATTTCAAAACTGCCTGAATCAGAATTACTGGATGAATTTGAACGAATTGTTAAAAATGAAAATTAAGTAACATTTTAATACTGTATAAATTCATAATTTTGTTCAGGCTTAGGGTCAGCAGGAGAAACATTTTTCGGCTCAGAATTTATAGAATTTGTAACAGTATTTGAAAATTCTGATAAATCATCGACTCTGTATAAATTTCCGCCCGTAGTTGAAGCAAGACAAGACAAACTTCTTGATGAAGAAGAAACTAAAACAACATCTATATGAACATCTGATCTTTTAGACATTAATTGCTTTGCAAAAGCACAAGGGTCACCCCCGCAATTTTCTCCTCCGTCAGTTATCAAAACTATTTTTTTAGGAGTTGTATCATCAAATTTGGCAAAATCCTGATAAACCGCCCTATCTAAAGCATAAACCAACGGAGTTGCTCCTCCTGAATGAACAGAATTCATTCCTCTAATAAGATTATAAGCATTAGCACTCATTATACCCGAAACTTGTTCTGTAGCAGAACATACTCCGCTTGTTTGGCCCAAAACATTTTTTTCTGTTACGACAACCATTTTTTTCCCTTTTTTAACAACTTTATTCACACCTAAAACCGTAGTTTTTTGAGGGTTTTTACCATAGTTGTCATGCCCAAATACCCTAAATCCCATCAAAGTTGAAGTCGGAATCTGTGAAATAATTGATGCCATTGAACGCTTTGCAACTTCAATCCAATTTGCCATAGACCCCGAATAATCCATAACTATTTCTATTATACCTGTTTGATTTTCATTAACTATATTTGAAGCAACGTATTGATTAGCATAATAATTGTTATAGTAATTTTGATTTGTCGTATTAGCAGGAGATGTAATAACATTACCGCCGTTTTTTCTCACTGTACCTGAAGAATTCACAGTATATTTTGCCGCAAAAGCCGAGCAAGCCGTTAGAAATATCAAAAATAATATCAAAAATTTTTTCATAATAACCCTAAATTCTTTTCAAAATAAAATAAGATACTGAAATTGCAACAGATGCAATAAATGCACTTACAAAATCATTCAGAGAATACTGCGGAATAAAATATGAAATCCCATAAAGCATTCCAAAGTTTAAAACCAAATTAAATAACCCGAAAGTCATCATATTTATCGGGAAAGTCAGTAATTTAACAATCGGTTTAATAAAAATATTTACAACAGTAATAATTGCCGCAACAAGCATTGCAAAAGCAAAATTTTCCACCTGAATTCCCGGAAGATAACAAGTCGCAACAATAACAAGGGCAAAAATTACCCATTTAATCATAAGCTTAATCATGAAACTAATATCCCTTAATAAGCTTGGATTCTGATATTACCGTTTTCATCCTGAACAAAATTCATTTTAACCGGACGAATATGCTGTGAATAAGTTCCGCCGTAATTCGGTTGATAAGCAGGGTTAAAATTAGCATTTCTTGCAGGAGTTCCTGTAACTGCATCCTTAGCATCACGTTTTTCCTTATACTTTTCAGGATCAGACGCAAAATCCAAAGTTTCTTCTTTTTCCATTTGATGCTGCATTAACGGTAAAAAGCTCTGATTACCGCCGTTTGGCGCTGAATAGTAGGTATAAGCAAATGCACAACCAACACCGGCAAATACCAGACCGATTCCTAAAGTAGAACTCAATAATAATTTTTTCATAACATACTCCTTAATTCTTATTTCTATAATATATTACCAGCAAATTGCAAAAAATGCAAATTATAATACTAAAAGACTATATTTTGTAATTACTAAATACCCTTTTAGAATAATGATTTATGAATGTCAATAAATTAACATTACAATATAAATCCTCAACTCTTCTGATTGCTCAGCTCGCCCTCTTTTAAATTTATTTTATTCGAGGGCTTTTTTTTAATCAACTTATATAACAAGATCAGAAATTAAGCGACTTTTCAGTGATTCAACACATGACGGATTTTGTAAGCAATTTATCAAGTCTAATTTAGGTATGTATGAACGTACCAATCTGTGACGTTTTGAAATATGAAAGAAATCCTTTATTTTTGCCATAATGGAATCTTTTGGCAAAAGAGAAAACGATAAATTATAAAAATTTCTGTCTCCGGTAATAGATCTATATACAGGATCTGTTTTTGAAGTCATTATTCTTACATATACATCTTGGTCTTTATCAAATTTTTTTAGAAAATTAGCATTTTCAATTGCTTCTAAAATTTCTTCCGGAACTCTACTTTTGTTTACAATTTTGTAGCCTGTAAAAGCAGGACTAACTGTTTTGTTTGGGGTGATTTTAAGTGTATTCATATTATTCATTTTGTCTTCCTTCTTTTGGGTATAAAAAACAAACAAAAAATTTTTTGCTATTAAATTTAAAAATTTTTGTAAAAACAAAATAACATAAATATAACTATTTCAATAAAATTTTTTTTAACGTTTGTAAAAATTTGTTTACAAACCCAAAAAATTTATAAAGTTTAAACAAAAAGTTTCCGAAAAAACTTTTGGAGACTTTTTATGGATATTAATAAAGATCTGTTATCTTTAACAATAAAAAAAAGTATTAACCAAATTAAAACAGGTACAAATGATCGGATATTGCCCTCGGTCGGTACGAGCGAGGGCAGAAATATTAATATTTCTGCAAAACCGCTCAGTATTACAGATACCTTAACTATCGGCGGAAAAACCGTTGATGTAATGTCAGTTTTGTCTGACGAAGCCGTCGAAAAAATGATGGATGAAGCAACCGGTGTAAAATCCGCCTCAAGTCTTCAAGCAATCTCTTATAAAGAATTAGATCAAAAACAAATCCAACAGATTAAAGAAGTTATTTATAATATTCATAA
>CAMNNA010000011.1 GCA_946545285.1 uncultured cyanobacterium
GGATTTAAAAATGATACAAGTGCCACAGATAAATTAAATCGATATAATGCTATCAAGGACAAATTGATTGACATCGGATTTAATGAAAATAACTTTACCGTATCTTCTTCTAAAGATTTACTTCAAACTGTCGGTGAAGGATATACTTGTACTATAGATGCTGATACAACTGATACTATAACTATAAATTTAAAAGAGTATAATGAAAGTGAAAAATCTTATAATAATGTAAATAATAGCAATATAACAATTTCTTATAATAATGGAGAATGGTCCTGTACTACTCAATCACCTAGTGATTGTTTTACGTCTTCTAATTTGCCTTCGGCATCAAGCCTTAAAGAATTCTTAGGCAATCTTTCTAAAACAGAAATAACTATTGAAAAAGGAAAATATGTTATTGATGATGAAGAAACTCTTCAAGGGCATTATGAAGCAATAAATAATCCTGATATGAGACATTATACTTTTAATTATGATTATGATGAAACTAATAAAAAATATACAATTACAGTAAATGTATCAAGCAACTACCAATCAGCAACTGACACTTATTTGAATTCTGCTTTAAATGGTATTGTTAGTCAATCATCAAAAGAATCAGTGTTTAATTTGTTAAAATTTAAGAATTATCTGGATCCAGATAATAAAAATTTGTGCCGTGATATTGGATTAACAGGTGAAAATAAAACAAAATACGAAGCATATTTTGGATTGTTAAAAAATTACACATCATCTATTCACGATTTTTGTAATTTTGTTACAGGTAACAATACTGACGAAGAAAGTGCTTTGGAAAAAGAATTGAAAAATCTAAAAAGTGGCGACGGAGATGAATACGAAATTAAAAAATATGTTTATGATTTAGATTTGTTATGTAAATTTTTAAAAGAAAAAAATATTTCATATTCAAAAGAATTTGCCAATATAGTTAAAATGAGTTTATTAGATAGTTTAATGTCAGTATACGGCGAACCGAAATACTCTTGGATTGACGCTTACGATTCAAATAACAGCCAAAATACCGACGCTAAAGCCAAATGGTATACAAACTTATTTAACAGAATGACTCAAGGGTATAAAACATTAGAAGACGGTTTGGCATCATCTTCAAAATGGCTTGAATCAGCACTAGAAAGCGGTACTGTTACTATGGAACAGGTTAACAGCAATTTTGACTGGAAGTCTTTGGATTACAAATCTTGTTCAAATATAAAAGAAGAAAGTGCAAAAGATGCCGCAGTTGCCAAGGCTGAAGCTGAATATACCCGCGCAATGCGTGATATTGAGGCTAAAGACAGAATATTTGAAATTCAATTGAAAAATATTGATACAGAACATTCAGCATTAAAAGAAGAATACGATTCTGTTAAACGTGCGTTGGATAAAAACATTGATCGTACTATGAAATTCGATCAAAGTTCATAATAAATGCCTTTAAAAGTTACTAAATAATCCCCCCTTTTTTAGAATAAACAAAGCTTGGGTGCTTGCATAAAATTTTAGAATATGATAAAATTTAGCGCATAAAAAGTGGGAGGGATTTTATTATGGAAATTACAAATCACGATATTTTTAAACATTACGGGGCATCGGTTTTAATTTACGGACTGATTTTGGTATTTTTAACATTTTGTCCTGTGTTTAACTCAACCATTAATTCTCCCGTTATTAATTATGTCGTAATTCTTTTTGTCTATTACATGTTATATGTAATTTTTGCACTACCGATATTTATGAAATTTCGCCCTGTGTCTATCAAGAATTCAAGAAATTTGGCAATTTTTAATTATTTCAAAAGACAGTTTAAAAAGGGATTAAACGCACAAGAAAAAATTAATTCTTTTACTCCGACTGAATTTGAAAAAGATTCAATGCTAATACTTTTGATTAAGGCGTTTTTCGGATGCTATTGCCTTAATATTTTGTGTACAAAATACATTCCGTCTCTTGGCTATGATTTTGACTTTTTGAAAGAAATGTTTCATCAAGCTTATATTTATACACAAAATTCAGGAATTGTCGGAGGAATTTTGCAATATATCGACGATACCAATGATATGTTTGTTAATTTGATGATGCTTGTTGTTACTGTGGTTTATGCAATAAGTTATTTGACAGAAACAGATTTATTTAAAAACAGAATAAAAACCGTTGATTCAACTCCGTTAGGGCTATTAAGCTGTTTTATGTGCTATTATCCGTTTGTAACTTTAACTGATGCATTTTTCCCCGGAAGAGCGGGAGGAGATATTGATATTCCAAATCTTTATATAAGAATTTCTTTGGCTATATTAATGATATTAATTAATTTAATTGTTTTAATTTCAGTTTTACGATTGGGAACAAAAGTCGGGAATCTCACTAACAGAGGAATTGTCACCCAATTTCCATATTCTGTTGTAAGACATCCGAATTATTCAATGCAAATGATTTTACTCATAGTATTTTTAGTTACCGCTTGGTTTACCGGAACAGATCCGATTTTTGCAAAAATTATCATGACATTTGGTATTTTTGCCTGGGTCGGAATTTATTATATAAGAGCATTAACAGAAGAAAGAAACCTTTTACAAGACAACGATTATATTGAATATTGTCAAAAAGTTAAATATAAATTTATTCCGAAAATTATTTAAGATAATTACTTAAACATTTGGCTCGCAAATCATCACGGTTTGCGAGTTTTTTATAAAATTCCTTTTTATATTCTATCCACAAAAGTTCAAATTCAAATGATTTTTTTATTGCATTTTCGATACTTTGAGGAATTTTTTCAAAAACAATTTTTCTTGTTTCAAATCCGCAATTAGTAAATTGTTTTAAAAATTCAACGGATTCAAGGGTAATTCCACCGCCGATTATGAATTTTTTACCGTTTTTATTACAAATATCATGAATCTTTAAAGCTATATTTAATATTTTATCATCATTAACAAAATTTTTATCAAACCCTAAAGACCCCGCCATATCAGTTCTGCCCAGAATAATACCTGAAATTGAATTGGAATTATCAGATTTTACTATTGTCTCTAAATTATTAAATCCCGTAATTGATTCAATATTAATCAAACATTCAGGCAAATTATCGGTATAAACTTTTTTAACCGCTTTAACAAATTTATTTAAAGCATACTCAGATTCAATCATCGGTGCGGTAATTGATTTTACACATAAAATTTCTGAATCGTATATATCTTTTAAAGCATCACAACCCCCAATTTTAAGATTAAATCCAAGATCAGATGCCTGAGAAAAATTTTTCAATTTAATCACATCGGCTAACAATGCACCTTCTGATTCGAATTCTGATTTAACGCACACTGCACCAATATTTTTTAATTCTTTTAATTTATTTATAAGGTTAATTTCTGAGCTATTCATAAAATTTATAACTTTGTAAATATATACTAATAAAAACATGACTTTTTTAAAATATCAATTAAAAGATTGATGTAATCTTATCCAAAATATTATATTTTAAACTTGGGCAGGACTACGGGGATAAACTTAGGGATAGTTTATGGAATATGAAATCAACGAACTAAATAAAGAATATGACTGGTGTGAAAAAAGTTTTATGCCTGATATTGAGTCTGCATTTGCGGATTTTTTTGATTCGCGTTTTGACGTTAAACTTTTAGGTTTAAGCCAAAATATCAATTTTCTTGCACGAAATGAATCTTGTTTTGTAACAAGAATAAATTACAACCCAAATTATGAATTGTTTTTCAGAATAACATCAAGCGGTGTAAAAGCAATACTAAATGAGATTTTGGGAGATTCTAAGACAGCATTCAATGTAAATTCTATGACAGAATTGGAAGTAAAAATTTTAACATCATTTAATTCACAAATTTACAAAACAATAAAAAATATTCTTATCCCGCCTGACCCAAAAGAGCTTAAAAGAACAAATTTTGACACCTACAATTTAACGTTTTTCGTTAAATCGAAAGATCCGCGTATTAAGACCACAGGAAAAATTATTATAACTATTCCAAAAGTTCTGATTGCGCCACAACAAGTTGTTTCAAGTTCTGATAAGTTTAGCGAAAACGATTTCAGACAAAGTTCTACATTTATAAAAGTAAGAGTCGGTACAACAAAATTTAGCCTATATGAATTAAAACATCTTGAAGTTGATGATGTAGTTGTTTTTGAATCGGGGAAATTATCTGAACTTGAACTTATAAACCAGAATGGTAATGAAATAATAAGAATTAATCCTAATATGAAAATACTAATTGATAATAATAATGGAGGAGAAGAAATGGCAGATTCTCAAAATTTATGGGACAGTATTCAGGTTGATATGAGTGCTGAATTTGATGCGGTAAAACTTTCTCTTGGAGAATTGAAAGACATTGAAAAAGGTTTGGTTGTGGATTTGGCATCAATTTATGATAATAACGTTACTTTAAAGGTTGAAGGCAAACCCGTAGCATCAGGCTCTTTAGTTATTGTAAATGATCATTACGGAGTGAAAATAACGGAAATTTATTCTACGGATAATCAAACTCAAAATGACACTGATAATCAAAATGTACAAGAATCAGAAGATTTCGAAGAAACAGAAAACTATAATAACGAAAACTTTGATTCCGAAAAATACTCAGAAAACGAAAATCAGCAAAATCAAAACCAAGAAGATGAAGAATTTGATTACAGCGACTTTGAGTTAGAAGACGAAAATTTATAATCCATAAGATGAGGAGGTAAAAATGGGCGGATATTTTATGCATTTTATAATTTATACACTTGCAATGTGCGGGTTAATATTTTTTGCATTTTTTATCTACAAAAAAGCTATGGGCGGATCATTTAACAAAAAATCATCCAATCTTATGGAAGTTGAAGAAACGATGGCGCTTAATCCGCGCAAATCGCTGATGATCGTAAGAGTCGGATCTGAAAGATTTTTAATCGCAAGTGATATGGAAAAAACTTCACTTATTTCAAAATTAAATACAGGTTCAAGCTTAAATATTCAAAAAAACGTTCAAGATTTGGACAGATTTAATCATATTGAAGATTACACCAACCAGCCTCAGATAAAATCTCAAATACAAGAACCGGTTTATTATAAGCGAAATGATGAAAAAATTCACCTGGAACTTATAAAATCAAATAACCCGAATTCACCAAGATCGCACAAATCAGATTCAAGAATTTCGGCAATGAAAGAAATGGCTAAAAAAATTAACGAAATGTAAGGAAGAAAAATGGATCAAACTCTAAACCCAATACTACAAACTCTTATCATGATAGCAATGTTTTCATTGCTTCCTTTTGCATTTTGCGCAATGACGAGTTTTTTGAGGTTTGTAATAGTTTTCTCAATGTTAAAAACAGCAATGGGTACACAACAAGTACCTCCCGGTATTGTAATCATCGGATTATCTATGATTTTGACTTTTTTCACGATGGGCACAACATTTCAAAAGATGTATGATATGGGATCAGTTCCGTATCAAAAAAATCAAGATATAGTCGCCGCTATGACAGAAGGATCTAAGCCTTTGAAAGAATTTATGCTAAAACAAACAAGAAACGCTGATTTAGAGTTTTTTGTTGAAATGACGCATAAAGAAAAACCTTCATCCCCTGATGATCTGTCAATATGGGAAGTTGCTCCGGCATATATAATCAGCGAATTAAAAACATCATTTGAGATAAGTTTTATTATATTTGTCCCATTTATTATATTGGATTTGGTCGTAGCAAATATATTACTTGCGCTGGGGATGTTTATGTTATCTCCGACAATTATTTCAATGCCGTTTAAATTGCTTATATTTATTGCGGTTGACGGGTGGTCGTTAATAGTACAAGGGCTTGTATCAAGTTATAATTAGAGGTTTGAATTTATGGAATTTTTACTTGAATATTTATCAAAAGGTTTTTTAATAATGCTTGCAATCTCAATGCCATGCGTACTTGTAGCTGCAGGAATAGGTTTGGTAGTAGGTATTTTGCAGGCAGTAACGCAAGTTCAGGAACAAACAATTGCTGCAGCACCGAAAATTTTGGGAGTATTTTTGGTAATAATTATCGGCGGAGTCGGATTTATAAAATTACTAACAAACCTGTTTCAAGAAGGTGCCGCATTAGCTTTTACAACAGTGCCGCAGATGGAAAGTTTTGTTTTGGACTCTGATTATCACAAATACACTACTCCTTTTGATTCTGAGATGAAAGATAAATTCAAGTCCCGTAATCAGATTAATTATATAATGAAAAATCCGGGAAAAGTTCCATACATAGACAAAAATCAAAAAGAAAAATATAACAAAGCAGCTAAAAATACTTTGCCAAAACCTGATTTAGTGGAAACAAAAAAGATTTTAGGACGATAATTACAGATGGATTCGGTAATCACAGAAATATATAAAATATTTCCTGCGCTAAACACCTACCTTATGGCGGGTGCGTTGGTGTTTGCAAGATTAATCGGATTTTTCAGATGTGCCCCTATATTCAACAGGAAAGATTTTGTACCGTTAGTAAAAATTCCTCTTGCAATATTAATCACAATATTTATGCTTCCGTTTTTACATCCTGAAAAAGTTTTAACAGAATGTGATTCATTTGCAATTTCTATTTTATTAAATATAGTTGTCGGCGCAATGATTGGATATATGGCGCAGCTAATTACAATTGCGATTGATGCCGGAGCAGAAATGATGAATATGCAAATGGGTTTATCTTCTGCAACTACACTTGATCCTACAACATCATCTCAAGTGTCAATTTTAACAAACGTTATTTCCGTTATGGGTTTAATAATATTTATCCAAGTCGGAGGAATATATTGGATGTTTAATGCTTTAATCAAAAGTTTTACGATTTTTCCAATGTATTCGGCGCATTTACCTTTAGGCGAACTTGTAAAAATGGATTTGCTTGTAAAACTTTCATCTAACACGTTATATATGGGGTTACAAATTGCATCTCCGATACTTTTAGCGACTATGGCGCAAGACATAATCCTCGGTGTAATTTCAAGAACAGCACCTCAGGTAAATGTTTTTAATCTGAGTTTCTTATTTAAACCTGTACTTGGCGCAGCCATATTGGTGTGGATTTTGCCTATGCTTATGAATATAATTGAAGACTATTTTGTAAGTTTTGCCAGTATAATTTAAAAACTATTTCAAATATAGCTTATAGACTTTTGCTAATGCGCTTACGGCATTTGCTTCAACAATTGGGTTTGGGTCAGAACAAGCTTTTACTAAAGGCAAAAGATATTTTTCTGCATCAGAATCACCGGATTCAACAGAATTTAAGATACAAGTTATGGCAGAATTGCGCGTTACCCAATTCTCATGTTTTAGAGCTTTTATTATTTGATTTTGAAGCATATTGGAATATTTGCAAATTCCCGCAATCGCATTTTTTCTGATAGAATCATTATCTTCGCCGATTTTTTCAAATAAAATATCAAAATTTTCTTGACTCGGAAATTCACTCAACGCTAAAACCGCACTCGCACAAACAGTTGAATTGTTAGAATTTAGTTTGTTTTTAATAGTTTCAAGAACAATTTTTTCATAAGAATGTTGAGAATCTTCTTTTTTATCTTCCGGAAGTTTGGCAAAACCTTTTTTCCCATCAGGCATAATATATGAAAATCCTGCCAAAACTATTGCATTTTGAGCATCTTCCAGTTTTTCAAATATCAAAACATCTGTCCCCATCGGATGCGGGATCTTTTGAACTATCGCATTATCTTTGTTTTTTAGTGAAATAGAATTTACAACATAAACCGTTTTATTATTTTTTTGAGCTTTTTTTATTGCTATATACTGCATTTTATATTTCCTCAAATAATTTCTTATCTATTTGCGTAAAGAATTCATGATAAACCTTTTTGTCAGACTTTTTTATAACAACAAGCGGAGCAGATTTTGTAAACGAATGTCCGTCTGCATTTTGCAAAATTTTTTGAGAATAAACAAACCTTACTTTTGTTCTTGTATTACTGATTTTTTCAATATTTACATTAGAATCAATAATTACGGTTTTATCTTTTAACTCATTTGCTACCCTCCAAGTCGGATCAATCATCATTCCTACTGTCGATCCGTAAGAAAAAACCGTATAAGCAGTTGTTAGGGCCAAAACAGTAGACCAGCCTGCAACTCGTTTTTTTGTAACGTAATGACGTTTTATACTTTTTGATGCCCTGATAAATCCAAGATTTTGATCATAATCTTCTATGATATATCCGCTTTCATGCAAAGTGTCTATTATAGCTTTTGCTACTTTTTGAGTATCACCTGTATTGTAATAATATGTCTGCAATTGTTGGCGCGAAATATTTGATAAAGCTTTTTTTGCCTGACAAACATCACAACAAAAGGTTAATGTTATTAGTATTAATATGTATGTAAAAATTTTCTTCATTATATTTTTGTCTTTTGTAATAATAATGCTTTTTCAACTTTTGCAAAAAATTCATCATAATATTCTTGCTCGGTTACATCTTCAATTGCTATAGCATTCCCGTACATGTTGAGTAATTTCCGCTTAAAAGAGGCTCTTAATTTTAAACTGTCACCATACAAAGTAAAATTTGCATTAGATTCAATTGTTGCGACCCGAACATTATTTAAGTTTAGCCTCGATTTTGAAAAGCCGAATTCTTTTGATATATCAGCATCAGAATCAGATATATTAAAATCTTTTATACCATAGATAAAACCCAAAAAAGAATTCACATTATAAACTATAAAACCTTCATCTTGCAAAACATTTAAAACAGCCCGCATTAAATATTCTTTATCTTCAGCACTGAAAGTTCTTGTCTGATATTCTCTTTTTTGAATTTTTGCCATAGGAGTAATTATTTCTTCCGATTGACGGGTCTTTGCACATACCGGAAGTGCAATACACAAAATAAATAAAATTACCAATAATTTTTTCATTACTATCCTGCCTTTTTGTTAATTGTTTATCTGATAAGTATATTCTTTAATGTTTTTATTATCATCAAATACTATAATTAAAACTTTGTTTTTGGGCTTTTGCGGATTATCCGTATAATAAGGAGAAGCGCCAAATCTTCCTTGATAAAATCCGAATCCGGAATTATTATAATTCATCACAGGGTTTACGTTTTCGTACACCCAAACTTCATTATTATCGGAATTTACGGAAACTAAATCCGCTGCACCGAATTTATTTAATATTTCTTGTTGATTTATTCCTATATTAAGGACTGATACTCCTTCATCTCCGAAACAAGGAAGAGAAATCAGAAAAAACAACAATAAATATATTATTTTCCTCATACCCGAAAGTATATCATTTTCGGCTAAAAATAGCAAATGCAAAAGATAATTTTTTATTTGTAACATTTTTTTAACGAACTGACAACAAAATTTTTTCTTTGATTTAAAATAATTGTACATCATTAAAACAAAAAAAGGTGGAAGATGAATATAGACTCAATTAAAAATTATCCCGCGGGCGTCATGTCCAATCGCCATAGGCTAAAGTATGGTACAGACATTGAGGGGAAGAGTGCGCTTAAGGATAATAGCGGAAATAGTGTGAATAATAGAGGATATTACGGCAGCTTTACAGGGAAAGAAAAGGCTGCCGAAAATTTTCTCCAAAAATTGGCAAAGTTCGGTAAACAAAAGGCATCCGCAGCTCTTGAAAGTATAATTGATGCTTGCAGTGATAAAACATCTACAGTTCAAGCGCTGGTTGCTTTGGTTTTGGCAACAACTTTAAGACCGCTGGCAATTATGTCATTGCCTGGTAAAAAAGATAAAGATGATAAAATTTACGCATCAGGTCATGCGATTGCATCCGGTCTGATTGGTTTCGGATTTACAAGTTTACTTATGTATCCGTTAGATAAGGCTGCTAAGTTAATAAAAGAAGGTGATTCAAAAATTATTGCCGAAAGGTTTGCTAAAGTTACCGAAGAAGAAGTAAATAGTAAATCTTTAACGAAGGAACATTTCTTAAAAGATGTAAAAATCTTAGGAGAAAAATTCTTAAATCATTTCGGAGAATTTGATAGCGCAGGGAATTTAATCAAGCTTCATAAAAATATAAACGTAGACGGAATGGAAAAAATAATTAACATGGCCCCTGATACGATTGTTTTTGGGGTATTAAAAGCAATGTTAACAATTGCACTGATTCCGCCTATTTTGAAATATGTATTTGGTGTAGAGAAAAAGAAAAAGCCTGAACCTGCGATTGAAATTGCACAGGCAAAACCTTTGGAAAATCCTCTGCCTGCCACTTTTCAAAAAGTTAAGGAAGGAGGGTTAAAGTAATGAGAGTAACATTAAATACTTCAAATTACTATTATTCATATAACAATAAGAATAATAACCATCCATCCAAAAACAATCAACAGTCATTTAAAGGATTATCTGCAAATTCACATTTTCTTGATCCGTTGAAAAATGGCATGAAGGAAATGACAATAAAAATTGCCAAATATTATACAAAACCTCTTTATGAATCGGGTATTGCGCAAAGAATATCCAAAAAAGGCCGTGAGGCTGATAAAAATGCTGAAATTATGCAAACAGTCGGTTCTTTCATTGTTTCAGGGATGTATATGCTTCAAACTTTGAGAAACGACAAATTGGAAGAACAAAGAAAGAAAACTCTTGCGATTAATCAAGGTTTAACATTAGGTTTTTCAATGTTACTGGCACATTTATTCGGTAATTGGTTCGTTGGTCCTTGGGAAGATAACGTTACACAAAAATATGCGTCTAAATATTTGAATGACAAGGATTTTTCTAAAAAATTCAAAGAATACAGAAAACAAGCAGAAGAGTTATTCAGACAAAATAATCCGAATTTAACAGAAAAAGAACTCAAAGCTCAATTTAAAAAGCCTGCCTTAATTAAATACGTTGAATCTGAATTAAAGAATAAACCTCTTGCAAATAAAATAAAAGGTTTGAACGTATTAAAATCATTAATTATCTTTGGTTCAGTTTACAGATTTATCGGTCCTGTTGCTGTAACACCTGTTGCAAACTGGATTGGAAATTCTTTATTCGGAAAAAAATATGACAAAAAACCGACTCCGGTTCAAACTGAAATAGCAGAAAATACCAAAACCGTAGAATTTAAAAAACCGGAATTAAAGACTTTTTTAAATAAATAATTAAATCTATTACAAACAATAAAAAAAAGATACTCCACTTACCGAGTATCTTTTTTTGTTTTAAATTAAGTCAAATTAAACTATCTTAAGCTAACTTTAACTGAAGGTCCTTTTTGTTGAATATCAACTTTGTTTTCTCTTGCTAACCAACCAAGACCTAAATCAGCAAAATTACCTTTTAAATCTAATTCTTTTTTCATTTTATTAAATGATGTTGCACCGTTTTCGTGCAAATAGTTGTAGATTTCTCCTGCTGAAAATCCGATTTGTTCTTCCAATGTAAGTGATACTCTTTTTGTTGCCATAATCTCTCTCCTTTTTTTAATGTACTTCCAACACTTTTTCGTTACTCAACAAATATAGCGAATTTTATTTAATTAAGAATCATACGAAAAATGTAGTTTTTATAACCGATTTTATGCTAAAATACCTTGTAAGGAGTATTGATTTTGATTATCGAAGGAAGTATCGCATCAGATAAAACTGACTATCTAATTCAAAAATATGCACAGCTTTTAAATGATGGTGTTAAATCTGATGAAATTCTTGTAATTGTTCAAAATTCAAATTTAAAACAACAGTTTACTCAAAAAACTTTTAATTTATTAAATATTGATTCTGTGGAAAAATTGAATATTCATTCGTTTTTTTCTCTTGTTTACAATACAGTAACAGATAATTGGGCTTTTTTGGAAGAACATAATTCGTACAAAAACCCTTCTATTTTGCCAAATTTGGCAGGATTGGAAGTTTCACAATTTATAATGAAAGAAATTCTGAAAGATGTCCAATTTAAAGGTTACAATTCACGTCTTTCTTTACTTCATCAAATGTTTAGGAGATATTCACTTATTGTTCAAAACAATTTATCTCAAAAGGACGTCGATGAACGAGCAAAAATATTAAAAGAAGGATTTAGCGATGATGCATCTTTAGCAATAAAGAAATTTTTAAAAAAAACACTTGAATTACGAGATTTTGACTATATAAGGCAATGTCTTTTATTTAATTTTATTTATCAAAACAGTGATTATTTCAAAAATATAAAATATTTAATAGTTGACGACGGAGATGAATTAACCCCGATATGCCTTGATTTTATTGAATATTTAGCCCCTCAGCTGAAAGATCATTACATAGCAATAGATCCTTTGGGTTCAAGTCGATGCGGATATTTGAGCGCGGATAAAAATAATTTCCAACGATTGAAAAATATTTTTAATTCCGAAATTATAAAATTAAATTCCAAATCAAATCTGTATAATTCTGTACAGGTTTTATACAATAATGTATATAAAGATGAAAAAAACATACTGACAAATTTTTCATATGAATCATATTCAAAACGCAGTGAACAAATCAGACAAGGCATTAACAAAGTTAAAAAACTTTTATCTAAAGGAATAAAAATATCAGACATAACTATTGTTAGTCCGGTAATAGATGATATGTTGAAATTTACGCTGAATGAGAATTTTTCATCAAATATCAATTTATTGTATTTATCAGGCAGCGAAAAACTTATACAAAATCGACTTGTAAAAGCAGCTATTACAATATTGAAATTAAACACTGATTTAAAAGAAAGTTTGGAAGAATTTGATATAAGAATTTTATTATCAGAATTTTTAAAAATTCCGATAAAATACTGCAAAGAAATTTTAGATGAATTTTCAAAATCAAAAAATCTTATAGAATTAGAATTTCGCGATCCTGAATATAATAAAAGTTATTCTGAATTTTTAGATTTACTAAATGACTTAACTAAATCTGAAATAAAAATTTCTGAGCAGGTTGTAGAAATTTATGAACGACTTTTCAATTTTTACAAATATGATAAAAATGAAATAAATAAATTTAATTTTTTTATAAAACAATTACAAGACTTTGAAAATGTATTCGGAAAAGATTTTAATTCTAAAAAATCAGAAATAATAACACAGATTGAAAATTCTATTATATCCGAAAATCCATATAGCACATTAGATATCGGTTATAATGATTTGGTAATATCAACTCCTCAAAAAATAATTGATAATCAAGTTAAAACTAATTATCAAATATGGCTTGATATAACAAGTTCTGAGTGGATAAAATCTGATACCGGACCGTTATATAATGCTTGGGTTTTTCAAAAATATTGGGAAAAAGATGAGTACACGATTGAAGATAATATTGAATTATCCAAAGACAAAAATGCAAGAGTTTTAAGAAAACTTGCGCTATGTGCAAAAGAACATATATATTGCTATTCAAGCCTATTTGATTCATTGGGAGTAGAAAATTTTGGCGCAATAGAAAACTACATTATAGTTGAACAAAATTCTGAAACAGAAAATATTGATCAAAAACCGTTCAAAATTATCCCTCGGGCGGATCAACAGCCTGTATTAGATTACAAAAGCGGATATATGGGAATATCAGCCGTTCCCGGGGCAGGAAAAACTACTATTTTATTAGCATTAATCTTGAAACTGCTAGATCAAAATATAAATCCTGAACATATTTTTGTATTAACTTATATGGATTCAGCCGCAAGAAATTTCAGAGAAAGAATTAAAAACGTAAATAAAAATTCGTCAAAAATGCCAAATATCAGCACAATTCATGGGTTAGCATTAAGGATTTTAAAAGAAAACGGGAATTATGAAAAACTTGGATTATCTGATGATTTCGAAATTTGTGATGATTCTCAAAGGGGCCGAATTTTGAAAGAAATTTCCTCAAAACTCAAAATTAAAGCCCAAACATTGAAAGAATTTGATAGTGCTATTTCAATTTTTAAAATGAATAATTGCAAATTTAATGAAGGGATTAAAGATAAAAAGTTAATTCAATTTGAGCAATTTTATTCAAATTATCAAGAATCTTTAAAAGAATATAATCTTATAGATTATGATGATATGTTGATAGGATCTGTTAAAATTTTAAAACAAAATCCTGATATTTTAGAACATTATCAACAAATTTGCGAATATATAATTGAAGATGAAGCACAGGATTCTTCTCCGATTCAACAGGAATTAATTTCACTTTTATCCGGAAAACATAAAAACGTAATCAGATGCGGAGATGTAAACCAATCAATTACTGCAACTTTTTCAAATTCAGATGTAGAAGGCTTTAGAAAATTTATTACAGAAAATAATAATGTGAGTATGAATTGCTCTCAAAGGTGTACAAAAGACGTTTGGGAACTTGCAAATAGACTTGTTAATGAATGTCTTAAAAAATCTGATAGCCAAAATGCTTTTTTTGAAATGTACATGGCTCCTGTTGAAGGGAAAAACCCAAATATCCAAAATGCAATTGATGCTCAAATTTTTGAAACAGAATTTGATGAAAAAAATTATGTACTTAAAGTTATAAAAGAAAAACTTTCAAAAAATCCAAAGTCTACAATAGGAATTTTACTAAGAAACAATATTCAAGTGTCAGAATGGCAAAACCTTATTCAAAACAGCGGATTCAGAGTAATTACAAGAAGCCAGTGCTTAAATCAAAAAACAATTTTTAGGGCAATATTTGCAGTTATGCAAATCATATTAAACCCATTTGATAATTTGAATTTAAGTAAAAACTATGAAATTTTAGCTGAATGCGGTTTGTATAAAAGAGCCCAAGGATCTTTGATTTCAAAATTTGAAACAGAATTTATCAAAACAAATGCTGATGAAATTGACAATATAAATCTTGAAAGATTCTATTGGGACATAAATTATTGGGTGTCACTGTGCCGTTTTAGCCCGAATGAATTGGTTTTAAAAATTGCTCAAAGTATAAATTTATTTAATTCTGAGATTGAAAAATCAAATATTTATTTAATCTCGACACTTGTGAAAAGAATTTGTATAAAAAATGATTCTCTTATTTATGCTGTTCAAAGACTTGATGAATTATCAAAAAGATCTAATCTCAGCGGATTTAAATTTTTTGATGAAACACAAGATGACGATAAAAAATCATTAGAAGGTAAAATTCAAATTATGACAATGCACAAATCTAAAGGAGATGAATTTAATTTGGTATTTTTACCGGAAATGGGAACAAAAAAACTTGAACTGACTATTGATGATATAAATTTGCGAAACAGCGAATTTTTTGAAGGGGTAAAAGCTTTAAATCCTAATTACCGCCAAAAATCCGAGATTGATTTAAAAAAAGAAATTTTGGAAGAAAATTTGAGATTACTTTATGTTGCAATAACAAGAGCAAAAGAAAATTTATGCATTACTACAAGCAAAAAAACAAAAAGTTTTGGCAAAACGATTGATTCAGAACCTAATATGGTGTTTGATTTGGTTTTAGCTAAAACATCAGGAGGGATTGATGTTTAATATATATTCTCCAAATATGCTTAAAACCTATACGAATTGTCATGAAAAATATTACCTACAATACATAGAAAAACTAAATGTTCCAAAACTCAGCACACCGTTTGAAAAAGGTAAAAAAATTCACGCTCTTGCAAATTATTATTTAAACGGGATTGATATCAGCAAACTTTCTTTAACCCTAAACAAAGATGAATTACAATCTTGGAATAAATTATTAAATAACCAATATTTTAATAAAAATTATGTTAAGTCTGAATTTCAAATTAATGCAAAAATTGGGAAATATTGGATTGGCGGAAGAATTGATGCGATTGTAAAAGAAGGCAAAAACTATTATATTTTAGACTATAAAACGGGTTCTGCCCCGCAAAATCCTCAAGACGAATTTCAAACAATGATTTATCTTTTATGTATAGATAAATATTTAAAAGGTGATTATGATTCACTTTCGTTTATATACATAGATTTGAAAAATAATAAAAATATTCAGATTGAATTGAATGCAAATTTGGCCCAAAGATTTGAAGAAAAATTAATTTCCGTAATTTCTCAAATTGAATCGGATGCCGTATACAAAAGAAATGTTGAAAAATGCAAATCATGTGAATTTTCAAAAATTTGTAACGGATAGAATGAAATATTACACATGCCCCTGCTTGATAATTTATTTTGCGCATGATAGGATTTTTTCAACAGCATTTACGTTAATACATTATAGATGAGGGATAAATAAGTGGATTTAATTACAGGTACAATATGGTTTTTGAGTAAATTAGCTTCTATGGTTGGCGGTTACGGACTTGCGATTATAGTTTTGACAATAATAGTAAGACTTGCGATGTGGAATTTGAATGTTGAGCAACAACGTTCAATGAAAATGATGCAAAAATTACAGCCAAAATTGAAAGCAATTCAAGACCGATACAAAACCAATCCGCAAATGATGCAGCAAAAAATGATGGAATTTTATAAAGAGCATAAATTTAATCCTGCAGGCGGATGTTTGCCTTTATTAATTCAACTTCCGATATTTATGCTTTTATATACTGCACTGATAAGCCCGCAATTTATTCAAGTTGCAGGAAATCAACATTTCTTATTTATTGATTCATTAGCAACAACTCTTAGAGCAACCGCAGGAATTTCAAATGACGGGTCTTTAGGAGCTTCAGTCGGAGATAAATTCATTTTAGGAAATACTGCAACCATTTATCTGCCAAATAATGAAGTTATTAAAAACGTAAAAGTTACGGACCCGGCGCAAGCACTGGAAATTCAGGGTGATTTAAAACCGGGAGAAGATGTTGTATTGGCATTCAGTTTAGATCACATAAAAATGAATTTCAGCCAATTGGAAAAAGTTGAAAAAGCGCAATTAACTGTTACTAACAGCAGTGTAAGAGAAAATGAAACAGTCACATTTACAAGACAAGATAACGGAATGATGGAAGCAAAAGTTCCTACTGTTCCTATTAAAAAATCTTGGCATTGGGATGTTATTTTATTAATTGTACTTTTCGCAGTGACTATGGTCATTTCGCAAAAAATAATGATGGCAGCAAATAAAAATGACAATATGGACCCGACACAGCAAGCATTGCAAAAATCAATGGGAACATTTATGCCGTTAATGATTATTGCAACTTTTGTTATAATTCCAATTCCGGCAGGGGTTCTTTTGTATTTAATAACAAGTAATACTATTCAAATATTGCAAACTGTTATTATAAATAAGCAAATGGATAACGAACAAAAATTAAAAGATAAAGAAGTTGCCGATTCAGAATTGGATAACGCGAAAAAGGTTAATTAAAATCTAAAGCATTTAATTTCTAACCCAGCGGAAACTTTTCACATAATTTGTACCGTTGATATCCCCAAATATTTCAGCGCGGAATACACGTAATACATTTTTCTTATCAAATTTAGGAATCTTGTAAATATCGCTGGTTGATTTCGGATTAATTTCGTTTATGCTTATTCCCGGAATTTTGTTAAATAAGCGCTGCAAAGACATATTAGAAATTTTACCTAATACAGTTGAAAAATTCTTTGATAAACTTCCGTATACAACCATATCAGCTTCAGAATTTGCAAGATTATAATCACCGGTCATATATAAATTTAAATCTTCACCGCTTGAATAGATCTCTAAGTCCTTTGCAATGCCGTTTTTAACATTTACTATTCCGCTTATTTTATCAAAATATCCGGTCTTTAACGGTGTTACAAGGTCTACTATGCCGTTAATTGACACACCTGTAATCCCGCCTGTTATAAGATTTCCGGCTTTTAAAAGATACTCTAATGAACCAAGTTTCGGCATTCTGCCGTCAGTAACATCAAAATGTCCTTCGCCATTTAAAGTTGCAATACATTTTTGCATTGATGAACCGTTACATTGCGCACCAATATTTCCTGTAACAGTACCGTACATTTGGTTTGCTAATTGAAGTAAATTTTCAGATATTAACGCAGCATCAGCATTTTTTATATCCATTTTTGCCTCAGCATCATACGTTTTCAGGTTATATTTTGCATCACCGGTTATAGTACCGTTTGCCAAGTTAAGAGAATAGTTATTTATATTAACAATACTATTTTCATCAATATTAGCGTTTAATTTAAAATTCTGCGCTTCTCCGTTTTTAATAAGTATTTTATCTGCAATTACATTCACATTTTTTACAATTACCTGAGAAGGATCAAAAGATGGCAGAGCTTGAGCAGATGTTCTTGATAGCCTTTTTTGCCTTACCTGTTCAATATCTAAGTCATTCAAAGAATTTGTTATTACATTAAAATCAAGAGTATGAGCATCTATACAAATATCATCAATTATGTACGGAAGATTAAAATCATTTCTTGCTTTCAAATTTGCGGTTATTTTATTTGTCAAAATTACCCCTGAAGCATCAGCATTTAAATCATTTTTATCGAATTTTAAATTAATATCTTGGATAATTGAATCCAATAACGAAATATTTAATGAATGCATATTTAAATACCCCAAAATTTCAGGTTTCAGAGTCGTTCCGTTTATTGTTAAATCCGAAGTAAACACTCCTTGTTTTATTGTAGGTTTCCTCAAAACTATATTAAAAATTCTTGCATCAGTCGGCTCATGAGTTTTAATTTTGAAGTTATTAAATTTATAAATATTATTATTCAAAAGTTTTATATCCCCGGAGGCAGTTATATGTTTCTTATCAGATACAAAACCATTTTGAGAAGGGATAAGCTGATTGTAAGAAAAATCTATCAATTGAATTTTATCAGGGTAAACATTCAAATCAGCGATTATTGACAAAGGATTTGTCCCGACGGTTTGTTCGTCTATAAGAATATTTGACGGACTACCGGACAAACTCGCACCCATAAAATACAATGAAGAATTTTTCGCAATGTCAAGCTTGAGGTTAGTTCTCAATTTGCTTAAGTAACCCGTAATTTTCCCTGATAAATTAACATCTCCCTTCAATTTCACAGGATAAACCGCTTTTGAATTATAAAATCTGTCAAAAAACATTTGAGTAGGTTTTGCATTAAAAGATAAATTTAAATATGGATTATTAATATTTGATACTTTTCCGTTTAAATAAACAGGCATAGAACTTACTGAAGAATTTACATTTTCTAATATTAGATCATTATTTCTTATATTTGCTTTTCCGCTCACAATACGAACTAATGAATCAAAAGGTTTATAAATAAATCTAATATTTTCTAAATTTGCATCAGAATTAATTTTGCCGTTTCTGATATTTCCTGAAATATCAACATTACCGGAAATATCAATAATATTATCAAATTCTGATTTTATTTTTTGAGGAAGGTCTAACTGATTTTTAATCTTATTTAAGGATGCCAAATTGAAATTAGTAAATTTAAATTGGGCATTTTTTATAAGCATATTTTTATAAATATTAGATGCCGTAAATGAAAGTGCATAAGGATTAGAATTAAAATAACCGCTAATTCCATTTACTGATAATTCTCCGTTATTAATATTAAATTTTGGAGAATTTGACACTATTATTGGATTATTGGTATTAATATTTGACAAAAGATTGCCGTTAACTCTGACTTTTGAATAATCTATATTACTTGAAGATACAACTCCGTTATACTTTCCGGCAAATGACGCATATAGATTCGAAATATCGGATTTATAAGGTAAAATCATCTTAGGATACAGTAAATCCAAGCAATCTCCTAATCTGAACTTGTCTGAAACCGCAGTTAAATCTAAATTTTTATCGTTGGACTTACCAAATACACGAAGTTTTGATTTTCGAACAAAACCGGTTAAATCATAATCGCCGTTTTTATTATTAAAATTTACAACGCCATTGATATCAGTCAGAGGCAAATAAGTATCTTTTAAGGTCATTTTTGCGGTATCAAATGTAATTTTGCCCTTAGCAAAAAGGTCTTTATTGAATTTTACCTGCTCAGCGTCTTTTGCAGTTCCGTATATATTTAGTTCTATATCGGCTTTCCCTGACGGTTTTGTAAACGGTTTAATAACTTCCTGAACTTCAACTAAATCAGGCGAGGAATTTATTACGTTCATAATATCTGAAATATTTTGGTTTTGAGTTTTTGCTTTAACATCGAGCTTTCCTAAAACTGTGCTTTTACCTTCTATATAAGCTTTTTGACCATTTATTGTTCCTGTTGTGATCTTAAACGGCACTTCGGTATTTTGAAATAAAATTTCTCCTGAGGCATTTTTCAGGGTTAAATTTTTTATACGATTAAAAGATGCTGTACCGTTTCTGAATTTTATATACCCAAAAAGGTGCGGATCAATTTTTTTCCCTGCAGATCTCATATCAATAGATCCGACTCCGTAAACATCCATAACAGGCAAAGGACCCAGTTTGAATTTCAACATTTTATGCAACGGATCCAGCACTGTTTTTGCAGTTTTTAAATCTACAGATTCAGAACTTTTAATATTCAATTCAGAATATTTTGACCCATCGGTTTTTGCGAATCCCGAAACATTTACAAACTGATTGTCAATCATATTTACATTAACATTGAGATTCATTTTGTCACCGATAAAATTCAAATCAACGGATGCCCCATCGGGTAATCTTTTTAACGGTGCTGTTATATAAGCATTTCTAAGTTTAATATCACCATATGCATTTGGATATTGTCCTTTGCCCCATAATCTTATTTTACCTTCACCTGTGCCGTAAAAACCGTATTTCTTAATTTGATAAAAGTCCATATCCTGTACAAGCTCTGACGTCCAAGGTAAAATCGCGCACATATCTATCAATTTTGCTTTTTTTACTTCTATTATCAGATTTCTAAAATCCGGTTTTTTTTCAGATATTCCCGCTATTTTTCCGTTAAGGGAAACGTCAATTGTATCTGTGTATATTTTTGTATTTTTAAAATCAAAACCGTCATCTATAACTTCAAAATTAATATTGGCAGACAAATTCCCTTTAGGATTAATCCTTGAAACCTCATCACGACCTTTTACGTCCAAATTGTCTAAACTTAATTTGGATTCAACTAATCTGTGCCCAAAAGCAGTATCTGTTGTATGAGCATTAAAATTTACTTTACCTTTTATTTCTTGAATTAAACCATCCGTTAAAATATTTATATAGTTTGAAACCGATGCCAATTCAAAATCTTTTATATCCCCTTCAATATTAAATTTATCCTCATTCAATTCGCTTATTGGTAAACTTACATCTACATCAAGCATGTAATCAGAAGGTTTAATTCCTGAATTGAGCATTCCTTCTGTCTTAAACATAATATTCTTATTTAAATTGTATGCACCTTGAGAAATATATTTTCCGGAAAAATTAAGTTTTTGCCCTGACGTTTCATCTTTTAAAAATATGTTATACGGTCCGGAATCAAGAGAAATTCTGGATAATTCAAATTTAGAATCATTTTCTTCAGGTTTTAAAATATATTCTCCGATTTTAAAATTTTTATTTTTATCGACAGAAAAATCACCTAAAATAGAAGTGGTTGTTATATTTACTATTTCAATCTTTTTAAAAATTAAAGGAAAGAGTTTTACTTTTAGCTTTGGACTTTCAATTTTTAATCCATAACTTCCGTCAGAATTTACAACAGAAATTTCATCACTATCAATCCAAACGGAAGGGAATATACCCATTGTAAGATTTGGATTTCCTAAATTGAATTTTACTCCGGATTTTTCATAAATCTTTTCTTCCAAAGTAAACTTATATTTCGGCAAATCAACTATCGCAGGGATTCCCCACGTATAAAAAACAAATAACAGTAACGTTATTATAAAAGCCGATATATATTTCTTATTTTTTAACATTTTTTTTATTATAACAAAAGATATTTATTTTTAAAAATTCTACATATTAGTTAACTTTCAAGATAATTTTTTGTATCAGAAATATCAAAATCGTTTTCACCAAAAACAGTCAGCATATAATTGGTGTCAAAAACTATTGTCTTTTTTACAAATTTATCATGCGCAAATTTAATTTCTGCTTCATATTGAGTCCAAAATTCATAAAATTCTTCTTTTGTATAAAAATTTTTATTATAACGTTTACTCATCAAACTAAGATTTATATTTTTCATAAATTGAATATCAATGGCACAATTATCATTATCAAATACCGCAAAAACATAGTCTTTTGAATGGGAAATACTAAAATTCAAATCCGAATATTTAAATTTTGGTTTGTTATTTTCTTTTATGATTTGAGTATTTTCTATGTCAAATATTTTAAAACCCGCATCTTTCACTAAATAATAAGCTACACAATGTTCTATATACCTTTTTTCGTTTGGAATATCTTTCAGTGCATAATTTGATAAAGGATTTTTCCCATATCTATCTAAAAAATCAGGTATTTTTATATAGAAAATTTTCATTTGAATTATCTTAGCACAAATAAGTAGGATTATTGATTCATAATTTTTATCGAAGTAAACTAAATTTTATGAAAGAAAAAGAACTGATATCAATAATAAAATCAACTTTAGATTCAAAATATATTGGTGACGATTGCGCGTATTTAAAAGATTTAGGAATTGTTGTTACACAAGACAGTTTGATTGAAGATATTCATTTTTCACTGGAATACACAAATCCTTACAATTTGGGATATAAATCCGTAATGGTAAATATTTCTGATATTTGCGCAAGCGGAGCAGAGCCAAAATATCTGACAATATCTCTTTCACTTCCTTCCGATACAGAAAATAAATTTGTTCAAGAATTTTATGAAGGAGGGAAAACAGCATGCCAACAATGCGGAAATATAGAAATCGCGGGAGGAGATATTACCGGTTCAAAAGATAAGATTTATATAAGTATTTGCGCAATCGGAAAAACCGGAAACAGAAATATTTCTTCAAGATCATATGCAACACTGGGTCAAAAAATAATTATTTCCGGAAATTCCGGTTCAAGCTCTGCAGGATTAAAATTACTTCAAAGAGGGATAAGAGATTTTGATAATGAATTTGTTAATGCTCATCTAAAACCTCGCGCACAGATTGATTTTTCAAAAAATATTTCGCTAAATACAAACTATAAATATGCAATGATGGATACATCTGACGGTCTTATGGAGGCTTTATCTGCAATCGCTAAAGAAAGTAATGTACATATAGATATTGATTTTTCAAAAATTCCGCATTCAAAAAATATAGAAATTTTTGATAATTGGCATGACTTGATTCTTTTTGGCGGAGAAGATTATCAACTTGTAGCATCAGTTGATAAAAATTGTCCATACGGAATAGAAATAGGAAAAGTTAGCGAAGGAAAAACAGGTGTAACCCTAAATATAGATTCAAAATCCGTATTTTATTCAGATGAAGATATTAACAAAAAAATCTATAATCATTTCAAATAACGCGGGGTAAATTTTAAGGGATTGTAAACATTTTTTAAGATACTTGCATGCCTAAAAATAGTAAATATAATGAAAAAGTACATAAAAGAAAAGGAGTTTTATTATGAACAAAGAAGAATTAGTACAAGAAATTGCTAAAAGTGCAAAAGTTACTCAAAAAGATGCTGCTGAAGTATTAGCTGCTTTAGTTGACACTATTCAAAAAACTGTTGCAAAAGGCAAAAAAGTTACTTTGGTTGGTTTTGGTACTTTCGAATCTCGCAAAAGAGCTGCTAGAATCGGTAGAAACCCACAAACTGGTAAAGAATTAAAAATTCCTGCTAAGAAAGTTCCTGCTTTCTCTGCTGGTAAAAAATTCAAAACTATCGTTAACGGCAAATAGTTTGTACTGAATTTTCAAATTTATAAAGACTTCATTTGTTTATTCAAGTGAAGTCTTTGTTTTTTAGAATTTTTGTGATAGTTTAAAAATAAAGAGGGATTTATGCTTGATTCAATAATCGTTGGAATTATAAAAGGGCTTGAAGGAATTATATCATCAGTAGGGATTTGGGGACTTGCAGGTCTTATGGCATTGGAGTCTTGTAATATTCCTATTCCAAGTGAAGCAACCCTTCCTTTTGCAGGATATTTGGTATCAAAAGGAGAATTAAATTTTCATATCGCAGCTTGGGCCTCTGCATTCGGATGTTTAATCGGATCAATACCGTCTTATTACATCGGTTATTTTGGCGGAAGGAAATTTATAGAAAAATACGGAAAATATTTTTTTGTTACAAAACAAGATTTGGAAGATGCCGATAAATGGGTAGAAAAATACGGAGATTGGGCATTTTTTATATGCAGGATGCTTCCGATAATCAGAACTTTTATTTCTTTACCGGCGGGGATATTAAGAGCTAAGAAAAAAGTTTTTTTCTTTTTAACATTTTTAGGATCCCTAATTTGGAGTTATGCGCTTATTAAAGTCGGAATCGAATTAGGGGAACATATGGAAGATATTTTACCGCTTTGGCATAAATTCGACGGAATTATAATAATAACTTGTTTGATTTTAGGATGTATCTATATTTATAAACACATTAAAAAAATGAAACAATCATAGGTTAATCCAAATACAAACCGTGTAAATCTGTTCCGCCGGTTTTTAATAAATTATATTTGTCGGCAATTTGTTCAATTTTTTCTACAGATGAAAACTTTAAATATTTTCGCCATCGAGGGTAAGGATAGTATACTTCAACTCCATCGAGCCCGATTTCTTTTAAATCTTTAATAAATTTTTCCATGTTTAATGCCCAACAGCATGCCGGATGAGCTAAAACAGCTATTCCGCCTGCCAAATGAATTGATGAAATAAGTTCTTTTATATTTCGACGTGAAAAAATTCTAATTATATCTTTTTCCGTTTCACTTTTATTTTTAGCGTAGAATTTCTGCATACAATCAGAATCGGGATCAATCCCGTATGCAAGTAAATGCAAAAATATATACTTATACCAAACATCAAATTCTACACCGAAAACCAAAATCGGATCTTTAAAATTTTCATGCCCTTTTACAGTATTATGATCAGTTATTGAAATATATCTGTATCCTTTTGATTTTGCCTGAGAAATTATATTTTCAAAATCAGCCGTTCCGTCTGAATAATTTGTGTGAATATGAAGATTAACTTTATTTGCTTCATAATCATTCTTCGTAAAACTTTCAATAATTTTTTTTATATCATTCATTGTCTATTTATTCTTATTTATAATAAAATAATACTATAAAAAGGAGAGAATATGTCTAAAGTTCGAAGTTTGTGGATTGTATTTTTTGACGCTGTAAAAATCTATTTTACAAATATAGACAAATTCTTTTTGTATATGCTATTTCCCGTATTCGGACAAGTTTTAGGAATTGCATTGACTTTTGGCATGACCCTTTCATTAATGCCTAAAATAGCGCAAAAGACTTCAAGCATAAGCATGTCATTAATATTTTTGTTTTTATTGGCATTACCGGGGCTTTTGATATTTATGAAAGCGTTTTGGGATTATGTAGTTGCATATATTGCATTAAACTCTATGACAGAAGGGATAATGACAAGCGGAAAATTATACGATATTCAATCCCACAGACAAGTTGCAACAAACCGTGCATTTAAATATATCCTGTTTTTATCAATTGTAGGGATTTTAATATTAATCGGAAGCAGTATATTTTTTATAATTCCGGGGTTTGTTTTGTGGATTTATTTAATACTTGTTTTCCAAATATTTACATTTGAACAGGATTTAGGAATAAAAGATTGCTTTAAAAGAAGTTTTAACCTTGTAAAAGGACGCTGGAGTCAAACATTTTTATTAATGTTTTTACTTTCTTTGTTTTCAATATTTCTGATAACTGAAGGAGTCAGTGTAATATTTGATTATATGCATCTTACAGATAATTTGTGCTCTTTGTTTGATTTTATCGGCAATTCAATTGATTTAACAACAATCAATAAAGCATTAATGTATCTGCACCAACCTGAAATTACAACAAGAGTAATTTCTCAGTGGATGTTTTACATCATATTGTGGTCAATTGTTTCAGGAATGACCCTTCCTATCCGCAGTATATGCTGGACCTTGTGGTATAAAAATTTATCAGAAGCAAAAGTTATTTCTAATAAAAAGGGAAAATTCCAATAAATGTTTATCTGTAAAAATTGCAAATCTATTGATAAATTTGAATTGATGTTTTCGCCGGATTACAAAGGCGGAAGGAATTTTTCGCAAAAATATAATAAAAACGGAGAAATAGAAATCACGGTTGATGGGTATGTATTTGTACCTGATCTGCAATTTATGAATGAACATGCTGTCTGCAGGTATTGCGGACAAATTTATATGTGGGATTATTCCGGCAAATAAAATTTAAAGATTTAGATTATGTTATTTGTAGTTAAATAATTTTTATTTTTATTCTTGTTTTGTTATATTGACATGATAATTTAGTTTTGTATTTAAGGG
>CAMNNA010000012.1 GCA_946545285.1 uncultured cyanobacterium
ACGTGTCATCTTCACACATTACTTCCTTGTTTGGAGGTTCAAAACCATTTACATCAATAATTCCACGACATTTACTATTTTTTGAACAAGATCCATAAATTATGAAAAAAGTAATAGAAAATTTGCCAAAAGACTTTACACTTACAGAAAAATAAATTACAAATTTGCTATGGCATCCGCACTAACAAAAGCTGTAGACCAGCAATTCTGCAGATTAAATCCTCCGCAGAATCCGTCAATATCAAGAATTTCTCCGCAAAAATATAATTGAGGCAGTTTTTTACATTCCATGGTTTTGGGATTAATCTCTTTTAAATCCACACCGCCTGAGATGACAACTTCACTATCAGGAATTTTACCGACAATTTCAATTTCATAGGAAACGAGATTTTTATATATCAAATCCCGCATTTTTCCGTTAATTTGGTGGCACAAAGCAGTTTCGTCAACTTCTAAATCATTTAACAAGAATTCGGCTAAAGATTTTGGAATAAATTCACCAAGTAAATTTTTTATATTCTTTTTAGAATTTTTGTCTAAATGATTTTGGAAATCAAAATCTTCAACAAAACTAAGGCAAATATTATACGGCATAGTTTTTCTTGCAAATATTGAAGATATTTTATAAATCAGTGGTCCGGAAATTCCTTTGTGAGTAAAAAGTAAATCATCTGTGATAATTTCTTTACCAATTTTGAATGAAACATTTTTTAAACTTACACCGGAAAGAATTGAAAAGTCTTTAGATGTTTTTAGTGCGGACAAACTTTGAGTTTGATCAATTGTGTTTATTCCTAAATTTTTAACTAAATCAAGCCCTCCATGACCGCCAATTGAAATTACAACAACATCAAAGAAATATTTACTTTTTTCAGTTTCAATTTTATAACCGGAATCAAGTTTTTCGATTTTTAGAACTTTTTCTTTTACTAATTCACATTTTAATGTTTTTAAAAATTTTTGTCTGACATCTTTTGAAGAATTTGAAACAGGAAAAATCCGACCGTTTGGCTGAGTATAAGTTTTTACTCCTATGGAATCAAAAAAATCCAAAGTTTCTTTTACCCCAAATCTTGAAAAAACAGAATACAAAAACTTTTCACCGCGGGGATAATTTTTAGCCAATTCTTTAAAGTCGAATTCCGCAAAAGCAAGATTACACCGTCCTCCGCCGGTTGGTAAAAGAGTTTTTAAAAAATCTTTGGATTCAAAAATCGCAATATTATTTACGCCGGATTTTTGCAAAAAAAGTGCACACGCACACCCCGCAGGTCCTGCTCCGACAATAGCAATCCTTTTAGAAATCAACTCTTGTGCCATATAAAAACACCATTTCAGGATTTTCTAAATCTTCATGCATTTGTGAAATAGTTTTATTTAAAACAGGATGCATAAAATCTGAATTTAATTCCATCATAGGAACAAGATTAAACGCTCTTAAATGAACATATTTATGAGGAATCACCAAATCAGAATCATTTATAACATCTTCATTATAAAAAAGAATATCTATGTCTATTGTGCGGTCTTCGTAATCATTTGAACTTTTTCTAACACGACCCAACTGATTTTCGATTCTTTGACATACTTGAAGAAGCTCGTGCGGTGAATATTTCGTTTTAATCTCCATAACAGCATTAACAAACCAAACCTGAGTATTCATGTTCCAAGGTTCGGTTTCATAAAAAGAAGAACTTCTGACAATAGAAATCTTTTCATCAGCACCAAGCAAACCGGCTGCTTGTTGAACATAACCGATTCTGTCACCTTTATTTGAACCTAAACTAAGATATGCTATTGCCATAATTTAATTCTATGAAGATTTACACCCTCTGTCAACATGCACAAAATAATAAAAATTTTAGAAAATTTACATATGTTTTATTTATGAAAAACTGATATAATAAAGACAAAAATATGATTGATAATTTGGATAAAATTAAAAAAGCGATTGAAATTGAAAAAAAATATCAATATATAGATATTCACGGAAATAAATCGACTTTTTCCAGATTTATAATGGAAGAAGCAAAAAAAAATTACAAAAAATTTAACAAAAGTCAGCAGTGGGCAAAATTGGTTGAAGAATTTGAAGTTTATCCGTATTCATCACTGCCGGAAAGAAGAAAGTATATTAACCATTTAATAAATATAATATATGTTGAATTAGAACGTGAATCTCTTGCAAAAAAAGAAGAAAAAGAACAGGAAGTTCAAAGAAAAAGGCACCCGCAAGAAGTTGATGTAACATATATAAAAGGAGTCGGTCCAAAAGTTGCACAAAAACTGAATAAACTCGGGATTTATACTGCTCAGGATTTAATGATGTATTTCCCAAAGAAACATATTGATTACTCATCAAAAACATTGATAAAAGATCTCAAAGAAGGTCAAACAACAACAGTTTTTGGGTATATCAAATCAACTTCAACATTTAACTCTAAAAAAAATCTTTCAATTACAAAAGTTGTTATTAAAGATGAATCAGGAAGAATGGAACTGACTTTTTTCAGCTCAAAAGGAAACAAATATACGCTTGCAAGAATGAAATCCCAATTTCCTCAAGGGGCAGCGATTATGATTTCCGGTACAGTAAAACGAGATGATTATACTTTTGGCTTAACATTTGATAAGCCTACATACTCAATTATGGGGGCGGATTTTGCTCAAAATACGCAAGAAAACGATAATTTAAATATCGGAAGAATCGTTCCTGTTTACACAATTTGTGAAAATTTAAATATAAAAACACTTCGTCGTGCAATTTATAATGCTTTGGAACTTTATAAAACAGAAATTAAAAATGTTCTGCCGGACTTTATAAAAGAAAAATACGGAATTATGGATAAAAAAGACGCAGTTGTTCAGGTGCATTTTCCCGATTCTATGGAAACTCTCAATCATGCCAGATTTTCACTTATTTTTGAAGAACTATTTTTAATCCAATTAAAACTTGCAAGACTAAGACAAACAACTGCTCAAAATACAAAAAGTTTAGCTTTAAGCATTCACAAAAACGGACTGGTTGAAAAATTTATAAAAAGCTTGCCGTTTGAACTAACATCCGGACAAAAGCAAGCAATAAACGAGATTTTAAACGATATGAATTCTACAGCACCAATGCAAAGGCTTTTACAAGGAGACGTAGGAAGCGGGAAAACTGTTGTTGCCACGATTATGCTTTTAGCAGCGATTGAAAACGGTTATCAGGGAGCGTTTATGGCACCGACTGAAATTTTGGCACAGCAACACTATAATAATTTAATTAATTGGCTTACACCGCTTGGGTTGAGCGTTGGTTTATTTATGGGAAGCCAAGGGAAAAAAGTAAGAACAGAATTTGAAACAAGTTTAAGAAACGGGCAAATAAATATTGCAGTTGGAACACATGCCTTAATTCAAGATAATATAGAATTTAATAATTTAGGGGCAATTGTAGTTGATGAACAGCATAGATTCGGGGTCAGACAAAGAAATATTTTAAAGAAAAAATCCCAAAATCCACAAATTCTTACAATGACCGCAACACCTATTCCAAGAACATTAGCATTAACAGTGCACGGAGACCTTGATCTAACAATTATTAACGAGCTGCCTAAAGGAAGAAAACCCATTAAAACATATTTGACCGGATCTCACAAAAAAGTGTGGGATTTAGTCAGAAAAGAAGTAGATTCAGGTCGACAGGCATACATTGTTTACCCGCTTATTGATGAGAGTGAAACTTTATCAGCGAAAGCAGCAACAATTGAAGCTCAGAGGTTGCAAGAAGATGTATTTCCACAATATAAAATCGGTTTATTACACGGAAAACTAAAACCAAACGAAAAAGATGAAGTGATGAAAGATTTTAAAAACCGGAAATACGATATTTTAGTTTCTACAACCGTTGTAGAAGTCGGTGTGGATGTTCCGAATGCAACGGTTATGATTATAGAAAACTCTGAAAGATTTGGATTATCTCAACTCCACCAATTAAGAGGGAGAGTCGGAAGATCAGACTTACAGTCGTATTGTATTTTAATAACATCTTCAAGAAAACCTGAAACAAGACAAAGACTTGACATTATGACCCAAACAAATGACGGATTCATAATCGCAGAAAAGGATTTACAACTACGCGGACCGGGAGAATTTTTAGGAACAAGACAAAGTGGTTTGCCTGACTTGATCATTTCAGATATAGTTCGGGATGCTAAAATTTTGGAAATGGCAAGAAACGAAGCCGTTGAATTTATAAAAAATAACGATATAGAAAATTATCCTTTGTTAAAAACAGTAACTTCACTGGAAATGTTTACAGGATTAGATATATAAAGTAACTAAATTCAAATTTAAAAAATTAAGTTTCTCTTGTTCTGTGCTTTTGCCACTCGGTTTTTGGCAAATCCATTACAATTTTACCGTCTTTGAATTTAACAACGCGCTGAGTATATTCAGCAATATCAGGTTCATGAGTAACTAAAACAATTGTTTTACCCAGTTTTTCATTTAATTGTACAAAAAATTCCATAACCTCAATGCTTGTTTTAGTATCTAAATTTCCTGTCGGCTCGTCAGCTAAAATTAAAGGGGCATCATTTACTAACGCCCGAGCGATAGCAACTCTTTGCTGTTGACCGCCTGACATTTGGTTTGGCATGTGATCTTCGCGATTTTTTAGCCCGACAATTTCTAATGCCTTTTTACCTCTTTCAATTCTTTCGGATTCTGATAAGCCTTTATAAATCATAGGCAAACAAACATTATCCAGTGCTGAAGTTCTTGAAATTAAGTTAAAACCCTGAAAGACAAAACCCATTTTTTCACATCTAACCATTGCCAATCTGTCAGAAGATAAATTTAACATGTCTTCGCCATCTAAATAATACTCTCCGGAATTTGGCTTATCTAAAGTCCCAAGCATATTCATAAAAGTTGATTTGCCGGACCCGGATGTACCCATAATTGCAACAAATTCGCCCTTTTTAACACTCAATGATACATCATCCAATGCATTAAATGACTCTTCGCCCGATGAATACGTTTTTATTGCGTGTCTTACTTCTATTAAATCCATTGTTTTCCCTTTGGTTAAAAACTATAAATATATTGATCGTCATTTATGTTCATGTCAAGTACATAATATTTGATTTACGTTATTTTAACGGAATTAGTTTTCGTTATAGACAATTTTTTTGCGCAGATTCCACTGAATAAGGGTTAAAACCAAGATTATAATAAATAATACATAAGCAATTGCACTTGCTTTTCCTATATTAAAATATTCAAATGCGTTTTTGTATATTTCGTATACCAAAACATTTGTTGAATTATTCGGCCCGCCTTCTGTCATAAGATAAATTAAATCAAAAACCTGAAATGAACTTATAGCAGTAATTATTACAACGAAAAATATTGTCGGCGAAAGCAGAGGTATTGTTATGTTTTTAAATATTTGAAATGAATTTGCACCGTCAATTTTTGCGGCTTCAAAATATGAATTTGAGATTGACGAAAACCCTGATAAGAAAATTACCATATTATAACCGATAAGTTTCCATACAGAAACAATTATCAATGCGCACATTGCAAAATTAGAATCATAAAGCCAGTTTATATTAAGCTGAAGCAGTTTATTTACCGCGCCTATATTCGGGTCAAAAATCCATGACCAAACAACACCGATTACTATCATTGGTGTTATAAACGGCAAAAAATACGCTGTTTTGAAAAATTCACTTCCCCTGATTTTGCTGTTTAAAATTGATGCTAAAATTAAAGGAATTATTACTCCGAAAACAGACGTAGAAAAGGCAAAAACTATTGTATTTAAAAGTATTTTGTAAAAAACTTCGCTTTTAAAAATTTCTGTATAATTTGAAAATCCGACAAATTCAATCGGATTAAGCAAATCCCATTTTGCAAAACTCAGTCCAAACGAACAAATGACAGGAATAATGATAAAAATCAAAGTACCTAACAGTGCCGGTAAAATAAATATCCATCCGGCTAAATATTCAGTATTAAAAACGTTTTGAGCTATTTTTTTCATGGTATAATGAAATTATAAGAAAAAGGAGTATACAATGCAAAAATATGAACATGCCTTTGGTAAAAATGATATTAGAGGGATTTATGGTGAAGATATAACTGAAGAATTATATTATAATGTCGGAAATGCTTATGTTTTATGGCTATTAAATAAAACAGGAAAAAGTGTAAAAGATTTGAAAATAAGCGTTTGCATGGATGCAAGATTACATTCAAATGCTTTAAAATCTGCCCTAATTGCAGGATTACGACATGCAGGGATTGAATACATTGAAGATTACGGTATTGCTCCCACTCCAATCGGGTATTATTCAGAATTCGCTCATAATTTAGATGGAGCTATGATAATTACGGCAAGCCACAACCCGTCTGAATATAACGGATTAAAAATTACTTATGCAAGACAAACGCTATCAGAAAGCCTTATCCAAGAATTAAAAAATACAGCATTTTCTAATTGGCTTGAATTACCGTCAAGTTATTCAAACCCTGACTATTCTACAGAAATTATTCCCGAATATATAAATGATATGAAATCGCGTTTTGGCAGAATAGGAGAAGGTGTAAAAATTGTTGTGGATTCTGCAAACGGAACAGGCGGTGTTGTCGGACCTCAATTGTATAAAGAGTTGGGATGCGAAGTAATAGAACTTTACTCAGAACCTGACGGGAGATTCCCAAATCATCATCCGAACCCGAGTTTAAAATCAACTTTAGTTGATATATCAAAAAAAATCGTTGAAACGGGTGCTGATTTTGGTATTGCTTATGATGGTGATTCAGACAGAATCGGAGCAATTGATTCTAAGGGAAATCCTTTGACAGGCGATAAATTATTATTGATTTATGCAACAGATTTAATAAATAAAGGTCAAAAACCGATTGTTGTATCCGAAGTAAAATGTTCGCAAGTTTTGTATGACACGATAAATAACCTTGGCGGGACTGCAATTATGTGTAAAACCGGCCACGGATTTATTAAGCAAAAAATGAAAGAATCAAACGCAACATTAGGCGGTGAAATGAGCGGGCATACATTCTTTAAAGACCGATACTACGGTTTTGATGATGCAATTTATGCCGGGTGCAGGCTGATTGAAATTGTGTCAGATGCTAAGAAAAAAGATCCTGAATTCAAGCTTGAATTTATGTTGAAACCTTTTGATAAAATATATTCAAGTGATGAAGTAAGATATCCTTGTCCAAATGAATTGAAAAAAACGACTTTAGCATCTTTAACAAAGCAAGTTGAACAAAATCCAGATATGTTTGGTTCAAAAATTAAAGAAATTGTAACTTTAGACGGAATGAGAATAGTATTTGACGGCGGTTTTGCTTTGATTCGTCAATCAAATACGGAACCTGTTTTCACACTAAGATTTGAAGCTTCAAATGAATCTGAATGCGAAAGATATAAAACGGTTATGACAAACGCTTTGGATGAATTGTTAAAGGCGATTTCTTTATAATTTATTTGTGCGGGAATTAAAAACTTTAGGAATTAAGAATTGGATATTAATCAAAAATATGAAGATTTTTACTATGACATCGCAAGACCGATTGTAAGAGAATACAATCAAAAACGGAAAGAACGTTTAAAAAAATATATACGTGATCAATCTTCATGGATTATTATTACATTGATTATTGCAGTGATATTTGCATGGATATTTTCATTCCAAAGTTGGCAAATTTTTCTATTTTTGTTTTTATCTTTTATTCCCTATACGCTGTTATTTCTTCGGCAAAACAGCGTGATTAAGAATTACGAAACAGATTTAAAAAAATTGGTACCATATATAATGCAAAATATGTCAGGGCATCATTCAAAAATAATAAAATGTATTTAATAATTCATACTAAAAAAGATTTGTTTGAATTCAATATATTTAAAAAAATTGAAAAAACGGATTTTGATAGAGTTTTTGAAGAATTAAAAATGGTTTTTGGGTTGATTGATGTATTAAAACTGAATCAAAAATTGGGGCTGTAAAATATTAATATTGGCTAAATTCTTGAGATTCTTTTCTCCAGTCGTCTTCTGAGATACTGAATGCGTGACTCCAAAATTTTTCGATTGCATATGTTTCACGTTCTTCTTTATGAAGAATATGAACAACTACGTCCCCATAATCCAACAAGTTCCAGCGATTTTTGGAATCATTTTCTGTTCTTAAAGGTAAGCGGGAAAATTTTTGCTTTACTTTTTCTTTTGTATTTTCCATCAAAGCCTTAACTTGCGGAGTTGAATCCCCGCTTACGATTACAAAATAATCCGCCAATGATGAAACATTGCTTATATTAAGAATTTTGATATCTTTTCCTAATTTATCGTCTAAAAACTGTGCAATTGCGCAGGCGAATTTATAAGAATCCATTTAACATTTACCTCTAATCAATCATGTCAACTCTTCTTTTGTGACGACCGCCTTCAAAGCCAGTTTTTAGCCAAATATCAACTATATCAAGAGCCAAATGTTCACCAATAACGCGTTCCCCTATACATAAAATATTAGCGTTGTTGTGCGCTCTTGAAACTCTAGCAGAATAAGTATCAGAACACAACGCAGCACGAATTCCGTGAACTTTATTTGCTACAATTGACATTCCTATTCCGGTTCCGCAAATTAATATTCCGCGGTTAACTTCACCGGAAATTACTTTTTCCGCAACCTTTCTTGCTATATCAGGATAATCACAAGATTCGGGAGTGTGTGTACCGACATCAATAAATTCAATATTTCTCGACTTTAAATAATCTATTACACTTTCTTTATAACGATATCCGCCATGGTCTGATCCTATAGCAACTTTTAAATGTTCCATAAAAATTTTTCTCCTATCAAACTACAATTTTATTTTATATTTTTTTCGCGGTTTTGTAAATATGTTACAAAAAAATAGGCTCATTTTTTAAAATTTGAGCCTTTTTTAACATGGAGTTTAATATTTGAATGATATGATGAAAAATAATTCTACTGTCCGCTTGCCATTTGCATAGCTTGTTGAAGTAAATCTTTATTTGATTTTATAAGCTGATTTACAATATCCATTTGAACTTTTGCCATAGTGTAGTATGAAATATTTACCTTTAAATCAGAATTAGACAATTCCAAAAGCCCTGAACGAATTTCTCCCACACCTAAAAGCGGCTTGCCTGATTCTTCAGTTTCTATGTATTTGCCGTCTTTTATTTCATATAAGCCTGATGGATTATGAAAATTTCTTATTGTAATTTTGTATAAAGGAACAACTTTTTTCCCGTTTTCTGCTTTACCGACTATTGTTCCGTCATTTTTAATCTCGTATTCATCATATTTTCCTAAAAATTTACCGTTGTTGGGGTCAATCCATAGTTTAATATTTGTTGTCGGAATATCTAATGCTCCGCCTTTTAAGGCAGTTTGTTGATACAAATCCGCTGTTATGGATTTTGTACCTTGCATAATTTCTCCTTTATCATTCAAGATGTAGCCTTGAACCATATTTCCGTTTGTATCACGGTAAATTCCGTCTGAATCAAACGTAAATTCTCCCAATCTTGTATAAACACTTTTTCCGTCAGGTGTTCTTGTCAAGAAATATCCTTTCCCTTCTAAATATACGTTTTCAGGTGAAGTTCCGGGGGTTGATTTACCTTGATCCTGATTCATAATAACATTATCGTTTACCGCGCCGTTTAAAAATGTTTTAAAGTTGATTTTTCTTTCTCTAAAACCCGGGGTATATACATTTGTCATGTTTTCTGCCAACGCATCTATCCAGCTTACAGTTGCGTATTGCGTATTTATCGCAGTAATAAAAGCGTCATTCATTTATTCATCTCCTTGTTGATTACGTCTTTTTTGATTTTGATCTTTTGAACTGTGTGAATATGATAAATCCGTATATGGTAAATCGTTTTCATTAAAACTGTTTTTCAAAAGTTCTATGTTATTTCTTAAATATTGCTCTACAGCTTTATCTCCGGGGATAAAGTGTGCAGAAATTACCCCTTGCGGATTTACTCTCAATATTACCGATATATTTGTATCAAAATCTATTCTGAGGGGTTGATTCTTTTCTCGTGCAGATGATAATGCATCAAGTAATGCTTGCGAAACTTTTGCGCTTTTTACCGTTTGCTCTTGATCTGCACCGGAATTTATAGTTGACTGTATTTGAGAATTTATAGCATCTACTGTGATTTCTTTAGAAGAATTTTTTGCCAAATTAGCAAAAAATTCACAATCATACTGATTCATTTTAAAGCTTGATTTAGAATCACTGTCAAAGCTGATTTCACAATAAAATTTGCTTTGAAGATCATTGATTTCACTATTTGCTTCTATCATTTGGGTAATGTTGTTTGTTAAAAGCTGATTTATTTGATTCATAGAAACTTCTTTTGCACTGATTTCAGAATTTTTATCATCTTTTTTAGTGCTTTTAATTTCATCTTTTTTTACGGAATCTGATTCCTTTTTATCTTCAGCCTTTTTATTTTCATCTGCTTTTTTTGCTGTTTCTTCTGCTTTTTCGGTTTTATTATCTTCTTTTTTTGATGTTTCGGAAACTTTACTCATTTCATCACGAAACGAATTATCCGAAGATGTTTTTTGTGCCGATGAAGTTGAATTCATTGGAGTTGATGATGAAATTGATGTTGTTGATGTTGCTGCTTCGATTGCCATATTTATAAACCTTCTGTACTTATACCTTCTTGTTTTAAATTATCTAAAATTTCTTGTTCTTCTCTTTCTGTTTTTTGGCGGAAAAATCTTGTGACGCCAAGTTCGGAAAATTGTTTTAATTCTGCTGCTTTTTCTTCTTCAATGTAGATTTCTTTGTTCTTTTCTTTGTGTTTTTCAAGAACTTTTACCGCTTGTTCGCATTTTACAAGTTTTTGTTTTTCTTCATCGAGTTTTTTTTGTAATTCGATTCTTATTTCTTCAAGTCTTTGTGCTTCTTCCCAAAGATGTTTTAAAAACTTGTCGTATGAATCATAAAGCATCGGATCGGCACTTTTTATATTTTGTTTAGTGTCTTCTATTGCTTTATTATTATTGTCAATGTCTTGTTGTGCTTTGTTTACTGCTGATTGCGCTTTTTGAACCCGCATTAATTGTTCTTCTTTTTGATTAATTCTGTAGTTCAAAATTTTTTGCAATCGATAACGAAATGGCATGCTTACTACTTTCTCTGAATTATTATGTATTTTTTTTCTTTTGTAATAAACATCTAAACGTATGATATTGTATTAATGAAGTTTAAAAAAAAGTCAAAAATATCAAAATTAATGTCATTAATACACTATATATTAGTTAACATTAAAGAATTCCACGCCTTGACAAAAGGATATTAGCATGCTAACATGCCTGTGGGGTAAATGTATATTTATAAGTCTTGTCAGATTGATAAGACTTTCTTTTTTTATGTGCATATGGTTTTAATGAAAATAAATGACAACAGAGAATTTAATTCCCCGTTGTCGATAAAAAGTTTGATCGTATATATTATTAATATTCGATATCTCTTAAAGTCTTAAATATTTTATCAGTAATTTGCTGAATATATTTTTGGCTTACAAGACCATTTATAACAGCATCCGCAATTTCATAAGTCGGTCTTATATATTGTTGCGCGGTACGGTTTACATCCGCAAACTGTAAATCAGCAGCTGTTCCTTCTTTACCTCTTTGTTTTGCTCTTTTATACCAGCGCTCTTTAATTACTTCTAAAGGGGTGAAAACGTAGACTTTTACATCCATAATATCGCGTACACCTTCATTTAAAACGTACAAGCCTTCCGTAAGAATCACTTTTGCAGGTTTTTTTTCATCACCGTTTGGATGAGATTCACAAGTAACAAAATCATAGCGCGGAGATCTTATTGTTAAGCCTTCTTTTAATGCAACCAAATGACTTTTCATCAAATCCAAATCAATTGCATCAGGTGTGTCAAAGCTAAATCCGGTTTTGAATAGTTCCTCGTAACTTCCGGCCTCTTTCAATTCTTTTGAAGTATCTTTGTAATAATCATCGCAACGAATAACGGTATAAATTCCTTGAGTATTATCTTTTACGCAAGCACTAATTGTATTATCTACAAAAACAGTTTTACCGGATGCACTTTCACCTGTTATACCGATTAAAAAAGTTTTTTTCTTTTCTTGAACAACTTTTCTTGCAATATTCATGATTAACTTATCGGAGATTTTTAAAAACAAAGGCTGTTCTTCTTTTTTATCCTCTTCTAATATTTTTTTAAGCGAATCAACGATGTTGGAAATAATTTCCATATCCCGCCTGTTTGAATAAAAATCGTAGTTTGTTAAACCCAAATCACTAATCATGCTTCCCTCGCAAAAACTATAGATACATTCTACTTCAAAATTAATAATTCCTGCATAAAAGATAAAATTTTGTAACAAATATTCGTAATAAATTAAAGATTCAAAAAAAAAAGCCGAAATCTAATTTGTCAAAATAATTAGAGGAGTATAATTTATGTACAAAGACGAGATTTTTGAAAATGCCCTGAAAGAATCAAAAGAAGAAAGTTACAGACAGGTAAAAAAAGATGTCAAAACCGTAGAAGAATTGATTAACAAGTTTTTGACTCAATTGTTGGAATGCTCAACTATTAATTCAGAACGCGACTTTTTTGTTTGCGGAATTTAAAATTTACGTGCATTTAAAATAAAAAGGCATTAGGATTTTAAAAGTATCTTAATGCCTTATTTTTTTTAGGGGATGAAAGAAATTTCAAATTTTATGCCAAATATTCATGAATTCTTTTTAAATATTCACTATCGCCCGAATACGAGCCATATCCGCTTGATGTTCCGTAATAATACGGGTTATAATTGTATGCTGATTGAGGGTAGGTGCTGTATGAATTTCCGAACGGATTAATTGATGATGTATTTTCTGATGTTAAACCTAAAATGTCTTTAATATGTTGAACGAAATCTTCTTTTTCTTCCGTAGAATCAACCGCCGGTTGCACTGATGTTGTTTGTGTTGGTTGTGATGTTTCGGGTTCTGATAAAGATTCTTGAGCCTGAGCCTGAGCTTGAGATTGAGCCTGAGCCTGAGCTTGAGATTGAGATTGACCCAGAGCAGGAGCTTGAGATTGAGCAGGAGCTTGAGATTGACCCAGAGCAGGAGCTTGAGATTGCTGTGATTGTACTATTTGCTGAGTGTCAGGCTCTGATTCAGGAGAACCATCCAATTTACAATCTGAAGAATATTTTAGTATAATTTGCTTTTCTGCCGCGTTCAAATTAGGCTGATCTACGATTGATTTTTCTTTATCCATTTTATTGGCAATTATGTTTAATACTATAGATATGAATTCGTTTTCAAAATTGTTTACACTTCCGGAATCTTTATTCGATTTATCTATAATTTTTAAAGATGTTTTTTCAACAAGTTTCATTTCTTTATCATCTAATTGTCCGGATTGTGCATATTTTGTCAGCATATAATTTATTACGCCTGAAATAAATGATTCTTCTTCATCTGATAATTTTTTGCCGTTTACAGCTTTATCTAAAATCATATCTGCCTTTTTAATCAGAATATCAGTTTCATAATCTTCTAAATATTCATTTGTTAAATATTTTTCTTCAATTTTACTTGTAATATCAGCTGCAAAATTAGCATCATCTTCGGAAACTTTTTTCCCTTTACTAATTTTGTCAAGAATTTCATTTGTCTTTTTAATATCTTGTTTGTATTGCTTTTCTTCTGCTTCTGCTTTTTGTATAGAATAAGAGTCACCGAAGATTTTAGCGGATAAAGTAGGTCCGACCCACCATCCTATCATAGTTCCGATGCCTTTTAATAATGCTCCGCCTGCAACTGCTCCTAAAGCACCGCTTACCAAATCGGCAGCTAATTTGCCTGATTCTTTTATTCCTCCGACTATCCCTTCGTCTTTGGTTCTTTCAATTACATCAGGACCTTGAAAAATTAATGTAGCTAAAGCGTTAACTAACGGCACTTTTTTGAATAATGTTTTAACAGGTGTACCTATTGACGCTCCGCCGGCTTTCATTACACGAACAAAACCGTTTTTGCCTTTTGATGCTTTCCAACTGTTTTTTATTCCTGTGATCGGAGATTTTACTACGTCAATGACATCGTTCCACATGCGTTTTAAAAATCCGCCTCTTGTTGCTTTTTTGTGTTCAACAGATTTTTCAACCCATTTAGCAGCGTATTTAGCTTTTTGAAAAACAGAACCTTCTGCTTTTCTAAAAGCTCTTCCGGCATGTTCTGCGGATGTACCGAAAACCATTTCCGGCAAAATATTCAAGCCTCTTTTAGTATAATCAATTCCTTTTTTTAATGCGGGTTTGGCTTCTTTTTTTGCGTACTCAATACCTTTTTTAACATAAGGTTTTGTGGCTTTTACAGCTTTTTTCCCGTATTTCCAAACATATTGCCCGATTTTTGTAACCGCTGACATTTATAATCCCCTTTAATTATATCCCCTGTATATACTAAAAGTTTTTTTCTCTGCAATAATTGCGTTAAAAACTTCGAATATTAATATTTCGTTACAAAATCCGTTTTGAATTCTGATTTTCTTTACACAGACATTTATTTGTAATAGCATGACGGTGAAAGGATTCAGGGATATGAAATTTATAGTTGGTAAAGAGGATTTATTAAACGGTATAAGAATTGTTGAAAGAGCAACTTCCCAAAAAGCAGTTCAACCGGTGTTATACAATATTTTGATTGAAACATTAGAAAATAATCAAATAAGATTGACTGCTACTGATTTAGTTTTGACGGTTATAACAAAAGTTGATGCTCAAATTCAGGAATCGGGTAAAATTACTTTACCGGCTAAAAAGTTAAATGAAATCGTTTCAAAATTGAGTAATGATCTGGTCACGGTTGAACTTGACGAAGGTTCTACAAACGTAAGTATTACCTGCCAAAAATCAAAATTTGACATAATAGGTATAAGTGCAAATGAATATCCTCCTGAAGTTTTCAATTACCAAATTGATGAAACAAAATGTTTTGATGTTGAGTTAAAACCGTTTTTAAAAGGAATTAAACAAGCAGGTTTTGCCTCTGCAAGTTATGAAGTAAGCAATCTTTTGTCAGGGATTGTTTGTGAATTCTCTGATGGTATTTTAGAAATTGCTTCAACTGACGGAAACAGACTCGCCAGAGTTAGGGAACACTTAGAAAGCGGTATAACAGAACAAACACAATTAATTATTCCGTCAAGAACTCTTAATGAATTTTTAAAAATGAGTTCATTTATAGATGAAGAAAATATTAAAATTTGCAAAGATAAATCAACTATTATATTCAAAACTGAAAAAATATTGACAATTTCAAGATTATTGGAAGGTCAATTCCCTCGTTATAATCAATTAATTCCGAATGAAACTCCTAAACAGGCGATTGTTAATGTTTCATCATTAATCGCCGCGTTAGAAAGAGTTTCTGTTATGGTTAACGAAAAAACAAGTATTGTAAAAATGCATTTTGCGGATAATGAATTAACTTTGAGTGCAGATACTCCTGATTCGGGAAAATCGGAAGATAAAATTGATATTCAATATAGTGCAGAAGAGCTTTTGATTGCTTTTAATTACAAGTTTGTGCTTGATGCGTTAAGAATAATTGAAAGTGACGAAGTTATAATCGGTCTTAATGCCCCGTTGTCAGCAACGCTTTTGAAACCTAATAGCGAAGATGATTTTATTTGTTTAATTATGCCTGTTCAAATAAGATAATACTAAATTTTTTCGGAATTATTTTATGCTATAATAATATTAATTTCAGAAAGGTTTAGATAACAAATGGGTGATGAAGACAAACAGTTTGATGCCACCCCCAGAAAGTTGGAACAGGCAAGAAAAGAAGGTCAGGTTGTAAAATCAAAAGATTTTTCAACAGCTATTTCTTTGCTTGTTTTGTTTATGGCGATATTTGGAATTGCACCTTTTATATGGGACCAAATTGTTCAGGTTTTTACCCTTTTATATGAGCAAATTCCTAATACACATATGGAAAATGTCGGATACATGTATGTTTTAACTGTCGCATTAAAATCTACTTTGCTTATTTTGGCGCCGATTCTGTTTTTAGCTGCATTTATTGCGATTTTAGCTGATTTTATACAAGTCGGTCCATTAGTTGCAGTTGCTCCGCTTGTCCCAAAATTGGATAAACTTAATCCTACTAAATATTTTAAAAATATAATGTCTATAAAAACTCTTTTTGAGTTATTCAAAAACATATTAAAAGTAGTAATACTGGGTTATATCGGGTGGGACGTTTATAAAAAACATATCGAATCTATATTGATGCTTGCAGCTATTGATAATAATTTTGCTATTATGATTGAATTCGGCAAATTGATAACTGAATTTATTTTCAAAGCGTGCATAGCGTTTTTGATAATTGCTGCAGCAGATTACGGTGTTACTAAATGGAAATTTTTGCAAGACCAGAAAATGTCTTTTAAAGAAATAAAAGACGAATATAAAAACTCAGAAGGCGACCCTAATGTGAAAGCTGCCCTTCGCCAAAGAAGAATGCAGATGCTTCAGCAAAGTTCAATGGATGCCGTACCGACTGCTGATTTTGTTGTGACAAATCCGACCCACGTTGCTTGTGCCTTAAAATATGTTGCAGAAGAAATGGATTCTCCGATGCTCATTGCAAAAGGATCTGAACTTATTGCAAAAAAAATTATCCAAATAGCAAAAGATAACAATGTTCCTGTTATAGAAAATCCTCCGGTTGCAAGGGCATTATTTCGAATGGTAGAAATAAATATGCCTATTCCTCCTGAGCTATACAAGGCTGTTGCTGAAATTTTGACATTTGTTTATAAGATGAAAAAAAATACACCAAACAAATGAACGACAAAATAAAATATTGTAGTAATATTTTCGTGTAAGATTATGACCCAAACTGATAAAACTAATATTCAAAATTACATAGATATTGTTCAAAAAGTCGCAAGAGTGGAGCACAAGCGTATTCCTGCTCATATGGTTGAGTATGAAGAATTGTTGTCTATTGGGATTATAGCGATTCAAATCATGCTGAAAAACAAAACTCCTGAACAGATGGAACGTTATAATGCTGCCTATATCGCAACCGGTGTTCGCTGGGCTATAAGAAACGAATTAAGAATCAGGTATAAATGGTATTCACTAAAGCATAAGGCTGAAGGTGATTATGATGAAGAAGAAGTTGTAGATGGCATGGATATGAAACAGGCTAAAGTCCGTGAAGCCATTTACGAAACTGTTTTATCTATAGACGGGTTGGCAGCAGCTGCATCAGATAACGATTCACCATTTGACTTTTTGAAAGATAACCACGCAACTCCGGATGAAAGTGCTGAAATTTCCGAAATGGGTAAAATGATTCGTGCTGCGATTTCTAAATTACCGCCAAAAGAAAGAACCGTAGTTGAATACAGATTTTACAGAAATATGCAAGTAAAAGATATTGCCACCCAAATCGGACTTTCCCCATCTCGCGTTACACGTATTGTACAATCTTCTCTAAATTTTGTTCGTGAATACTTAAATCAACACGAACAATATGGGTATTAATTTTAATAAAGACGTGAAACCTAAAAAAACAAATAGGATTTGATTTCCGAGTAGAAAGAATAAAAGAGGTTTATCACATTTTAGTTTAAATAAATCAAAAAAAATAACCCTAAAACTAAGAGTTTAAGGGTTATTTTTTTAATGATTATGAACTAATCAAAAACTATTTTCTTTTTGGAGCTTCAGGATAATAATCTCTTACAATTCCTTCATATGCATCTTGGTAAATAGCTTTGATATCTTTCATTAGAGGATAAGCCGGATTTGCACCTGTACATTGGTCGTCAAATGCAAGTTCTACCATTTCATCTAATTTTGCGTTGAAGTCTTGTTCCGAAACGCCGAATTCTTTTATTGAGAACGGCAAGTTCAATGTTTTCATCAAATCTTCAACAGCTTTAATATATAATGCAACTTTTTCGTCATCATCTTTTCCGCCAAGACCTAATTCATCTGCGATTTGCCCGTATTTAGATTTCGCATTCGGGAATTTGTATTGAGGGAAAATTGCTTGTTTATGAGGACAATCAACAGCGTTATATTTGATGATTTGTCTAAATAACAAAGCGTTTGCAACACCGTGAGGAACATGGAACATTGCGCCTAATTTGTGTGCCATTGAGTGACATAAGCCCAAAAATGAGTTCGCAAATGCCATTCCGGCAATTGTTGCTGCATAATGCATTTTTTCTCTTGCTTTTGGATTGTTTGATCCTTCTGTGTATGAACTTGGAAGGTATCTGAAAATCAATTTTACAGCTTCCAATGCATTTGAATTTGTGAAGTTTGTAGCCATATTAGAAACATAAGCTTCTGTTGCGTGTACTAGAGCATCAATACCTGATGCTGCAGTCAAGCCTTTTGGCATACCGTCAACAAAATTAGGATCAATAATTGCCATGTTCGGAGTTAATGCGTAATCAGCAATTGCATATTTTACGCCTGATTCATCATCTGTAATAATTGCAAACGGTGTAACTTCTGAACCTGTACCTGATGTTGTCGGAATAGCAACCATTGTAGCTTTTTTACCTAATTCAGGAATAGAACAGATTCTTTTTCTGATATCCATAAATCTCATAGAAATATCTGCAAAGTTTGTATCAGGTTGTTCATACATTAACCACATAATTTTTGCAGCATCCATCGGAGATCCGCCACCTAATGCAATAATTACATCCGGTTCATATGGTCTGATGATTTCCATTGCTTGTGAAATTGTTGATAATGTAGGATCAGGTTTTACATCAAAGAATATTTCATGATCAATACCAATTTCATCAAGAACATTTGTAATCGCATCTACTGCGCCTGAATTAAACAAAAATCTGTCAGTAACAATAAATGCGCGTTTTTTACCGGCAAGTTCACGAAGTGCCAAATCAACTGCACCGCGTTTGAAATAAACTTTAGGCGGAACTCTGAACCACAACATGTTTTCTCTCCTTTCAGCAACTGTTTTATAGTTAAGTAAATTTTCAACACCGATATTACCTGATACAGCATTTTTACCCCAAGAACCGCATCCTAACGATAATGACGGTTCTAATTTGAAGTTGTATAAATCACCGATACCGCCTTGAGATGATGGTTGGTTGATTAATACACGACAAGAAGGCATTTTCTTTGCATAAGCATCAATTCTGTCTTTTGTTCTCGGGTCTGTATATAAAACAGAAGTGTGACCTGCGCCGCCTTTTGATACAAGTTCATAAGCCATGTCTGCAGCTTGTTCGAAATCTTTTGCTTTATACATAGTCAAAATCGGTGATAATTTTTCTCTTGAGAACGGATCTTCCCAATCAACGGAAGGTCTTTCCACAAGTAATATTTTTGATGTTTCAGGAATTTCAAAACCTGATAATTCAGCAATTTTATGAGCTGATTGACCAACTATTGCCGGATGTGCAGTTCCTCTTTTTGGATCAATAAACGGCAAGTCTGTCATTTTTTTCTGTTCAGCCTTACTTACCAGATAAGCTCCTCTGTATTCAAATTCCTTTTTAACTTCTTCGTATATAGAATCAACAACAATTACTGATTGTTCAGATGCACAAATCATACCGTTGTCAAATGTTTTTGACATCAATATTGAAGATACGGCTGTTTGAATATCTGCAGTTTCATCAATAACTGCAGATGTATTACCCGGACCTACACCTAATGCAGGGTTTCCTGAAGAATATGCCGCTTTAACCATTCCCGGGCCTCCTGTTGCTAAGATACAAGCAACATTAGGGTGCTGCATTAATTGGCTTGATAATTCAATTGACGGAATATCAATCCATCCTATAATGTCTTCCGGTGCTCCTGCTTTAACTGCAGCTTCTAATACAACTTTTGCAGCTGCAATTGTTGATTTTGTCGCACGAGGGTGTGGTGAAAATATAATTGCGTTTCTTGTTTTTAATGCAATTAATGATTTGAATATTGCAGTTGATGTAGGGTTTGTTGTAGGTACAATACCTGCAATAATACCCAAAGGTTCTGCAACTATTTTTATTCCGTTAATTGAATCTTCACGAATAATTCCGCAAGTTTTTGCATTTTTGTGTTTGTTATAAATGTATTCACTTGCAAAATGGTTTTTAATAATTTTATCTTCCAAAACACCCATTCCGGTTTCTTCCACAGCCATTCTTGCTAAAGGAATACGTGCTTTATCTGCAGCTGTAGCTGCTGCTTTGAAAATTTTATCTACTTGTTCTTGGGTAAATGTAGAGTAAACTTTCTGTGCTTTTTTTACTCTTTCGATGAGTAATTCCAATTGTTCTGCGGTATCAACTACGCTCGACTTATTTAAAGTCTTTTCGAGTTTTTCTACCTCTTTTTTGTTTTTTGTTGTCATTTTTTTCTCCTTTATAACAATTATTATCTGTTATTCTTAATTCTTACGCTTTATAACCAATTTGTGATTTTTATCACAATTACATTTTACTATTAAAAAAAATAAAATCAAGTGTATTTTTTACAATCTTTATAACTTCTTAATGTAAAACAAAAAAATCCTACATATAAAGGATAAAAATGTAATGAATAAAGATTAAAATATAGTGGGGCAGGTTTAATTCAAGAGGAGAAATGAAAATGGAAGATATGTATTTTGATTCTGAGGATTTTTATTCTTCATCAGAACAGGAGGCTGAAATTTCGGATTCAATCACTCAAAATTGGACAAAACAGGCATTGGAATGCTATTACATCAACTGTGATTGTAAAAGATGTTCTTTGTCTGCGGGGAACTACTCATTTATATGCCAAATGCCAAGAGTAATAGAAACTCTTATTGAAACCGTCGGAGAACCTGAGCAAATAAGAAAAAGTGCATGATTTAGTTAAACATTTTTTCCGTTTTAATTTTTACCGAATCCAAAATTTCGTTATAGTTTTTTGTAACAGGTGTTGGTCTGGAAATTTTGGCACTTTCAATAAATGCATTGTAGTTTAGGGGCTTTTTACCGTCTTTGAAGGCTTCAGAATTAGCGCTGTCAATTCTTGCGGGCATTATAAGTCCGCTTTTTGCAAATTGTTTTGAAGATTCTAAATTCGAAATAAATTTAACAAATTCAATTGCAATGTCTTTATTTTTAGAATTTTTAGAAATTGCCCAGCCTGATGTATCCATTAATACAGTTCCGTTTGATTTTGTCGGAAATTTTACACAATCCCAATCAAATTTCGCATCCGCTCTGTATTTTGGAACGAGCCATCTGCCGGAAATATGCATGGCAATCTTTTGCTGCAAAAACATTTGTGCCATAGTGGCACTTGCACTTTCATATTTATAAGGGGCAACATGGTATTTTTTTCTCAGACCGGAGTAAAATTCTAATCCTTTTTTATTTTCAGTATTATCCAGAACATTTTCTTTAAAATAATTTTGTGTATCATCTAAAGTCCAGCCTCCGAAATAATTCAGATAAGGAAATACATATAAAGGCGATTCTTCAAATGATACTCCGAAAACTTCAGGTAAATGGGTCATTTTTTTAGAAATTTCAAGGAACTTTTCTATATCCCAATCGTCATTTGGGTAGGGAATTTTATATTTATCAAATAAATTTTTATTGTAAAAAACAACCAAATTAGAAATATCTCTTGGGATTGCGTACAATTTATTATTATATTTCATTGATTCAAGGGTATTTTTGTAAAACTTTTCGCATTCAAATTTTTCGCAATATTTCCCTAAATCTTCCAGTCTCCCTGCGTTTGCATATATCGGCAGATATTGATTATTTAAAAATAAAACATCCGGTTCAGTATTTGATGCAAAAAGAAGATGTATTTTTTGAAAATAATTTTGCGGAATATGCATAAATTCCACTTTAATATCCGGGTGAAGTTTTTCAAAATCAGCAATTAAGGGTTTTAGAATGCTGACTTCCGATTCAGAACCCCATGACGCAAATTTTATTGTTGAACAATTAACAACAGATCTTTTAGTAAAAAAAACAACAAGACCGACAATAGAAATCAAACAAAATAAAAATATTATTTTTTTAATCATCTGTTTTATATTTCTATAAGAGTTCCCATATGATTGGCAGAAACATCAACCAAACACTTATATCTGCCTATTTTTACAATATAAACGTTATCATTATCCAATCTTACTTGCATATTGCCGTTTATTGCCTTGTCAAATTTTTTCAAAACATAAGTGTTATCCCCGATTCTTCCGACAATAGCGGATTTTTTATCCATTACCACATGGTATAAAGATTTATCTGAATCGATTTTGTATTCTGATTTTATTTCCAAACCATCAACACCTGATGATGCAGTGTTTGTGTCTAACGATTTTGGACGGGCTGCCGAAGAAATCGGATTTGATACTCTTGAATTCAAATTGTCAGATTTGTTTTCCATATCAAGAATTGACAAATAATCTTTTAGTGATGTTGTTGAATAATCATTAATTTTACCCATATTTATTTCTCCGTTTTTGTAACCTCTGGTATTGCTTATAATATCTGAGCCAAGCCCGAGTTTTGTACTTTGACTTTCTCTTTTAGAAATGCTAATTGGCGAAGAAGTTAAATCAACATGCTTATTTTCGCGTTTTGATGATAGTTGAAGCCTTTTATCCTCTGCAAAAAGCATTCTGCTAGCTAATCCTAAAGATTTAGGGTGCCCAAAAGCCTTTAATTTTACCTTCGCAGCAGTATGAATAATTTTTTCTTCTTCAGATTTAAATCTGTTCAAATGACCTGATTTCGGACTAAACGATTGAGTCTGAGAAAGAGTATGCTCCATTTCCGAAACTTTTTGTCTTAGTTTATCATTCAATGTTTCTTCTTCATTAATTTTAATATTTTCCGGTTTAACCCCTCTATTTAAAGAATTAATTATTGAACGTTTATTGTGAGAAGATTTTAAAATAATATCCGATAATTTTTTACCCTGTCTTGAAAGAGGTTTTAGAGGAGATTCTTCAATATTTGGAACAAAATCTTGATCCGGATTTAAACCTTCTAAATTCAAATCACTTAAATTATCAATTTCAGGTTCACTTATTTCAATATCGTCAAACGGCAAATCAAAAGCTTTTACTTCCGAATTATCTGCAGCTGCAGGCGCAACATATGTATAAGTCTTTTCTTTTGGTAAAACACTATTCAATTCTTCTTTGGTCTGATTATATTGTTTAAATTTTTCCTGCCAATTTGCGGTTTCATCTTTAGTTATATCAATATATTGTTTTGTTTTTTCTTCAGTCTTAGTTTTATTAATTTTGACAGAAGGAATAGAAGGAATTGCATTTCGTTTTTCTTCTTTTGATGAAATTGATTTAGCAAACATCATTGCAAGGATCATGCCTAAAAGTCCGATTCCTCCTAAACCGAATACTTTTGATTTTTTGGATGAAAAACGATGGGAAATAATATCATTTATTTTTGATTTGGCTGTTGCAAAAGTACTTGAAACAATTCCTGTATTTTCAGCATTTGAGTTAAGATTTAACTCTTGTGCAGCAGGCTTATTATTTACCTTATTATTTTGTAATTCAATTGTATTCTGGTTTGTCGGTAAATTTTCTGGTTTATGATTAATTTTTGGTTCTAAATCAACAATTCTTTTACCGTTTGAATCAAACTTCATTTGAGGTTTTGGGGTTGTATTTGGAACTACCTTGTCGCTTGCTTTTGCTATAACTTTTTCAGAAACAACTTGAGGTTTAACATTTGTTGTTTTCAAATACTTAGATTCATTATTAGCTGCAGCTTGATTGTTGGATGTTATGTTATTTTTTGTATTGGCAATTGTTTTTTGTACAGGTTTTTGATTTGATGAAACGGATTTATTATTTGCTGTTTTAGCCGCTGAGGTGCTTTGTGCTGACGGTTTTGAGGCAGATAATACTTTTATCCCGTTATCTGTTTTCTGAGTTGAAACAGTTTGTTTTGGAACAACAGGCGTAGTTGTTTGGTGTTGAGCTATAAGATTTTTATAATCTTTTTGAGCATTGGTAAGAGGCGCTGTTTTTTTAACGGAAGTGTTTATTTTTATAGGCTTTGTTGTATTGAATGTGACCTTAGTGTATCCGCCGATACCATCATCCACATTTTTCACATCGACATTAGTAACCAAATCCTTTACACCACCTAAATTTGGAACAATATTGGAATTTCCTCCTACATTTGGTAAAAGAACGACGTATTTGTTATCGGATTTTCTTGTAACAACAGAATTTTGACTTGGGCCTGTCGTATAAAAAACAACATCCAAAGTATCTGTTGCTGGGGATTTTTTCAAATCCATCTTTAACAAATCATTGCTGCTTTGAGCATTAACTATTCCTGTCCCAAGTAATGCGGATATCACCGCTGTTATAATAAGTTTATTTTTAGTTTTCATTACACTTTTCCAAAACTACACACATCTATAGATATAATAACTGAGAATAAAAAAATTTGCCAATTTATTAAAAAAAATAAACTTTATGTTACAATAGCGCTATGAAATCAGGATTTGTTACAATAATAGGCCGCCCAAATGTTGGTAAGTCAACACTTTTAAACAAAATATTAGGGCAAAAAATAGTAATTACAACAGATAAAGCTCAAACGACACGAAAAAGAATAAAAGGAATTTACACAACAGAAGAAGGTCAGATTGTTTTTGTGGATACTCCGGGGGTTCATAAACCGCTTAATAAATTGGGTGAATTTTTACTTGATGAAGCAAAAGTATCTGTTCCCGATGCGGATGTGATTTTGTTTTTGGTTGATGGTTCTGAGCCTCCCGGAAAAGGAGACAAATGGATTGTTAAAAACATGCTCCAAACAGAAATTCCGATAATAATTGTAATGAATAAAACCGATAAAATCGGCAAAATATCAAAACTTGAACAAAATACTTTAGAATACAAAACTCTATTTGAAAAAAATTACCCGATATTAAAAGTTAGTGCAAAAACCGGAAAAAATATTCCAAATCTAATAAAAAACATATACAGGCAATTACCAAAAGGTGAATTGCTTTATCCTGAAGATATTGTGACAGAAGAAACTATGCGAGATGTGACAGAAGAAATTGTAAGAGAAAAAATTCTTCTTAACACCTGTGATGAAATTCCTCATTCTGTGGCGGTAAAAGTTACAAAATATTCAGAATCAGACGAGATAGATAAAATTTATGCAACAATTTTTTGTGAGCAAAAGAGTCAAAAAGGTATACTGATTGGAAAAGGCGGAACGTTATTAAAAAAAATCGGCACAGAATCAAGAATTGAACTGGAAAAAATAACTGAAAAAAAAATTTTCTTAGGACTAGAAGTTAAAGTAGAAAAAGATTGGCGGAAAAAAGATAGTATTTTAAAAAACTTTGGTTATGAATCTGAAAAGTAAAAGCCTGAGATATATCGCCAAAAACTAAATCTATTGAAAATTATTTATTGTTAAATTTATTCTTTACAAAATATAATTTCACTGCCTTCCAGACCATAATCTGGGACAAAATTTACCTTTCCTGTTGTTTCATCTATATCCATAACATGACAGGGACCATCAAACGGACACATTGATGAGGGAGCAATATCTGACATATATACATGATTTTCCGAACTGTTAAAAAAATGCCTATACTCATTTTTAATATGATATGTACTATATTCATTATGAGAGGAATCAGAAGATTCCACTTCTTGTTGTTCAACATCTAGTAAAAATTTTAAATCATCAAATCCCGCTATTTTGTTGTAATGTCCGCAAGTTTTTGCCATAGCAGATAAGGTATCACCCAGCGGACAGAATTCTAAATCAGGACAACATTCAAATAGCCCCAATGATTGCATACTGGTTAAGCATTCTTCAGGACTCAATCCTTTAGTTATTTTTTGCATGCTTGTTATACAAAAATTATCATTTTCAATAAGGCAACCCCCGCCTAAACTTGCGCCGTTAAAACTTACAACATCATCCCCGAATTTATTCGGCCCTCTGTTACCGTTTATATCGTAAACTCCAACAATACATT
>CAMNNA010000013.1 GCA_946545285.1 uncultured cyanobacterium
ATTGATGTAAACGGTCCGTCATTACCAAACAAAGAAGTATCATGTGCAACAGGGGAAACTACAGTTGATATACAAGCACCTTGTAGAGTGGATTCAAATACAATAGGTGATATTTATCCGGTAGTATTATATGATTCAACCGTAGTTCCCGCAACTAACGCAGCTGCGTATGTATTAAATACGACAAAATAAAATGATTTTAAATATAAATAAATTTATGAAACACTTTTTAATTGCTGCGAAAGGTGATAAATTTTGTTATTTACCCTTAACCTTTTACTCTTGAAAAGACTTCCACATCAATATCATCAAAAGTATTGGTATTAAAATAAGCGCAAGACGCAACCATTGCCGCGTTATCAGTACAATATTTCATCGCAGGCGCATTGACTTTGTATCCTTCTTTTTCCAAATCAAAAACTTTTTTTCTGATTTCGGAATTTGCCGCAACACCGCCTGCAATTACAACCTGCTTATATCCTTTTTCTTGCAAGGCTTTTCGCAATTTCTTAACTAATGTCTTTGAAACGCATTCTTGGAAACTTGCGCAAATATCTTCTGTCGGTAACTCTTTTCCGTCAAAAGATTTAACCAATCGTAAAACCGCAGTTTTCAAACCGCTAAAACTAAAATCATAATCTCCGACTTTAGAAATCGGTAATTCAAATGCCTTAGGATTCCCGACTTGAGCAAGTTTGTCCAATTTCGGTCCCCCCGGATACGGAAGTCCTATTAACCTTGCGACTTTATCATATGCCTCCCCAACAGCATCATCAATTGTTTCGCCTAAAATTGTCTGCTTAGAATAAGACTCAACATCTATAATTTGAGTATGCCCGCCGCTTACCAACAACGCCATAAACGGAGGTTTAATATCAGTATCAAGATAATTTGCACACAAATGAGCATTTAAATGATTCACTCCGATAAACGGTTTATCATACACCAGTGACAAAGTTTTTGCTGCATTTAATCCCACCAATAAACATCCGACAAGCCCCGGACCTACAGTTGAAGCAAACGCAGTTATATCTTTACCTTTCAAACCGGATTGGCTAAACGCTTCTTCTACAACAACATTCACAGCATCTAAATGTTCACGCGCGGCGATTTCAGGGATTACTCCGCCGAATTTTTCATGAGTTTTAATCTGAGATGCAACAACATTAGCTACGACTTCGCGCCCGTTTTTAACAATCGCACAAGCCGTTTCATCACAACTTGATTCTAATGCCATTATATAATTGTCGAACCCTGAATCAGGTCCGATTAAAACCTTATTATCACTAAATAAACTTACCTTTTCCATAAAAAAATTCTAATATAAATATAGTCAAAAAAAAACACTCCCAAAATTTTGAAAGTGTTTAAGGAATCTTGTTTCATATTCCTCGTGTGTAGAAGGTTAGTGTGTAGTAGGTAGTGTATAATTTATGTCTCGTGTTTATCTTAATTAATTGCTTATCGCTTACATTTATATAAAGTATTTTTGAAGTATATAATTGCTATATCTCAAAGATATCGTTACAAAAGTTAATATTTTATGTAATTATTTACTGCGATAATAACCCCGAACCTGAGAGCCATCTGAGCGAATATAAGGTTGGATATAAATAACACCACCTGCCATAGAAGCATGATGCAGTTCATCAGTTATGTTGTAAAACTTAAATTCCATAATGTCTCCTTAGGTAACACAATACATATTGTGTTACATGTTTTGTAACATAATGGTCAAATATTCGGTTTATGATAAAAACTTAACCCATTGGAGGCGGTTGGATGTATAGGGGTTTTAGGCTTTGCCAATCCGTTTTTGTATCAGGATTTTGAAGTTTTTTATAAACTAATTCCGCTAAAATTCGCCCTAAATCAAAGTTTTTTGCCTGATAAGAAGTTCCTCCAATTAACGGCAAAAGTTTATCATCCGTAATCACATAACAATCATCAGAATTTGCCATATTTTTTACCTTATCTAACTGAACAGCGCCTTGAATTTCCCCGTCATTGTACAAGTACGCACAGTTTTTTCTTGCATCAAGCGCTACTATTGATTTTTTATCGGTAGGATTTATCTTAGATAAAATTTCTAAAGAAGAAACCCCGACTGCTTTAATATTCAATTGTTGAGCAAAAATTCTTGCAACAGTAGTGCAGGCTCTAATTCCGGTAAAGCTCCCCGGCCCGATATCAGTACCGATTACATCAATATTTTGTGGTGTTAATCCGTTTGTTTTTAAAATATTTTTTATCGTTGAAATCAAAAATGCAGAATGATATTTGTTATCGTGATTTTCTATAATTTTAGAATCTATTATTTCGTTATCCTTTGCAAGAGCAACATACATCTTATCTAAACACGTATCAAAAACTAATATATTCACTTTTTTAATCCTTCCACAATTTTGGCTGATTTTTCCCCATAAGATTTTAAACTGTATTTGCGAAAATCGTTATCATCATATGTAACATCAATTTCCAAATAATCAAAAGGAATTTGATTTTGAGAAAACTGCGCCCATTCAACAAAAGTTATTTGTTTGCCTTCTGAATATTGGCTCAATTCATCAAGAATAGTTTTTACCCCTTCGTTTTCCAATCGGTACAAATCAAAATGATAAATCGGAAGTTTTGAGGTATAGTATTCATTTAATATGACAAAACTCGGGCTTGTAACTTTCTCGCTCACCCCCAAAGCTTGAGCAACATAACGGACAAATGCTGTTTTCCCTGCGCCAATATCACCGTAAAGACAAACAAAGCAACCTTCATCTTCAACCAATTTCGCAAAATTTATCGCGAAATTACGAGTATCTTCCAATGTTTTACATAAAATTTCAAAACTTTTATTCATTATAAACCACTACCTTATTTCTTCCGGTATTTTTTGCTTCGTACAAAGCCTTATCAGCTTTTCGAATTAAATCTTCTTCATTGTCGCTTTCTTTTATTTCATAAATTCCCAAACTCATAGTTATTTTAATTTGTTTTACGCCGCAATCGGGATTTATTTTTGAAATATCTATAACTTTGTTTTCTACCGCTTTTCTCAGACGTTCCGCAACCATTTTTGCCTCATCAATTTTGGTAAACGGTAATAAAAGTGAAAATTCTTCCCCTCCATATCTTCCGGCTATATCATATTCTCTAAGCTGACCCCTGATAGCTTTTGATATAGTTTTTAAAACTAAATCCCCCACAGCATGCCCGTAAGTATCATTTACGTGTTTAAAATAATCTATATCGGTCATTATCCCGCATAAAGGGGCGTGCTGACGTTTTGCATTAGAAACTTCTTGTTTTATACGAACTTCTAACTGGTGCCTGTTATAAAAACCTGTTAATGCATCTAATGTTGCGTGTTTTAAAATTTCCGCATAAACATTTGCTCTGTTAATGGTTGTTGCAATTTGAGAAGCAATCTGTTCCAAATAATCGCGATCTTTCGGAATAATAATATCTGACGTACTTTTTGCGGTTAAAACTCCGACATTTTTACCATCACTGATTAACGGAATTGCATATATCTTTTCATCATTAGACATTTTTGCATATTCTAAATTTTCAATTAAATTTAATATTTTATGATCTTTGCATAAAGCAGGCCATGCAAGTTTTAATTTATCCGAATCATTTTCATACAAAAATATGTATATCAAATAATCAGTAAAAAACTTGTCAATCATTTCCCCGATCAGCGGAATAATAAAGTTCAATTCATATTGCGTTTCAATAATTTTGGCAATATGTTTCATCGTATCATGGAAATCTATATTTTTTTGCATTTTATCACCCAAAATTATATTTTGGATTTTTAAAGAAATAAAAGGCGAACTTAAATCTAAAAATTCGTCTAATTTTTTTGATTTTGTATCAAAACATAAAGACGCAATCCGCTTTTTATGCTTGTAAATCGGATATTCAAATTGAAAATCAGAGGCAATATCTTCTGCTGCATCAAAAAATTTGATATGGAAATCATTTATTTGGAAATTTTTGCCAAAAAAGTCTGTCAAAAGCGATTCCAAAGACTTTTGGCTATAACTTTCATTCAAAATTTTTCCAAGATTTTCAATCTGTTCAAGCAATATTTTAAACCTCTATTTGATTTGCAAGATCATCCGAAATTTCACAATTTGCGTAAACATTTTGAACATCATCAAGTTCTTCCAACCTATCAATCAATCTCATAACAGAAGTTGCCGTTTGAATATCTGTCACATCAATCATATTTTTAGGAATTCTTGTCAATTCCGCAGATGTACTTTTAAAACCTTCTTTTTCCAAACCTTCAACAACAGATTGGAAATTTTCTACAGAAGTTAAAACTCTGTAAGTTTCATCATCTTGCTCAACATCATCAGCATCTAAATTGATAGAAGCTTCAAATAATGCGTCAAAGTCAACATCTTGCGGAAATTCGATAGAACCTTTTTTGTCAAACATCCAACTTACGCAATTAGATTCACCTAAATTCCCGCCAAATTTTGTAAAAATACTTCTTACATCACCTGCTGTTCTGTTTCTGTTATCAGTCATTGCCTCAACAACAACCGCAACTCCGCCTGAACCGTATCCTTCATATACAATTTCTTCATAATTATCAGCAGAACCCGCTCCGGCACCTTTATCAATTGCACGTTTAATATTATCGTTTGGCAATCCTGATGCTTTTGCTTTTTCGATTGCAGTTCTTAATCTGAAATTTCCGGCAGGATCAGGCCCGCCAAGTCTTGCCGCCACAATAATTTCTCTTGAATATTTTTGAAAAACTACGGCTTTTTGTGAATCTGTTTTGGCTTTTTTATTTTTGATATTTGCCCACTTTGAGTGTCCTGACATAAATTATTCCTTCCGATTTTACTTTTAACAAAAAAAATAATATCAAAAACACTTTTGCTTTTCAACTTTAACTTATATTTTGTTGTGATAAGATTAGACAGTGAAAAAATATCAAAAGTTTATTGGCTATATAATATTATATTTAATTGCATTAAGTATGCTTTATCCGTTTTTTGCGATGCTGAATCTTTCTTTTGTTCCCAACGGAGAAATATTTAATCAGGGCGGAAAATTATTTTTTACCCCGATTGGATTGGAAAATTATTCAAATGTTTTTAATAAAATACCGCTATTTAAATATTTTATAAACAGCCTTTTTGTTGCATTTATAACAACATTTGGACAGGTAATTTTTGCGTCAATGGCAGGGTATGCATTTGCAAGATTAAAGTTCAAATATCGAGACGGATTATTTTTATTAATACTGATAACAATGTTAATTCCCCCTCAAGTAAACATTATTCCGTTATTTTTTATAATGAGGCAATTACATTGGATAAATACTTATCAAGCACTGATCGTTCCGGGACTTTTTGGAGGGTTTGGAATATTTATGATGAGACAGTATTTTTTAAGTTTGCCAAAAGATTTGGAAGAATCTTCAAGAATCGACGGGTGCAATCTGTTTCAAACATTTTTTAAAATTGCACTTCCGCTTGCAATGCCGGTAATTGCGACTTTAACAGTTTTTACTTTTGTATCGACTTGGAACAGCTTTATGTGGCCTTTAATCGTTACAAATACTGAATCAATGAGAACACTGCCTGTCGGATTGGCAATTTTTAAGGGGAGTTTCAGAGAAATAACTTTATGGGGAGATTTATTAGCATGTTCTGTTATTTGCACTATCCCTGCAATTTTGGTATTTTTGGCGGGTAAAAAATATTTTATAAATGATATATTACAAGGCGGAGTGAAAGAGTAATCTTTTTAGAGTATAATATCTGTAATGTTTAATATTTATGAAGATGACATACCTTCAAATTATGAGGCGTACAGAGTAAAATTAAAATCCGGAGCATCTTTTGGAGTAACGGGTTTAACGGCAATTTTACGACTGTTTTTGCTGTCTAAAATTAAAACTTATGCAAAGAAAAAAGTTCTGTTTATAACAACAAATGAACAAAATGCTTTGAAATACCAATCGGATTTATTAACAATTTTTGATTTGGAATCAGAAATTTTCCCGTTTCAAAATGCGTCAATGTATGAAGGAATAAGCTTAAATCTTTATGATTACGCAAGACAGGCAGGAATTCTTTTATCAAATCCTGATATTGTTATTTGTCCTGTTAAAGCATTATTGGAAAAATTTCCAAACAGGGATTTTTATAAAAAAAATAATTTTAAAATAAAAATCGGAGATAGCATTGATCTTGGAAAATTATCAAAAAAACTAACCGATTTAGGATATAAAAAATCCACTATGGTTCAGGATATAGGCGAATTCAGTATAAGAGGAGATATCGCAGATATTTATTCTTTGTCTGAAAATCCTGTCAGAATAGAACTTTGGGGGGACGAAGTCGTTGATATAAGATATTTTAACAATGAAACGCAAAAATCAATTGAAAAATCAAAAGAAACAACTATTTTCCCTATTTACAAATTCATAACAGCAGGTCAACAAGATTTAGTTTCACAACTCCAAAATGATATATTGGAAAATGAAATTCCGGAAGAAAATTATTTCGAAGGTATTGAATTATATCAAAATCTTTTCAATAAAAATCAGGTAAATATTTTGGATTATTTTAAGGATTACGTAATTGTTTTTGATGAGACCTCTGAAATTTATTCGAAATATGAGTTTTTTGATGAAGAATTTAATAAAGAATTTGAAACTGTAAAAGATAAAATAAAAACTGCGAATCATTTTACTTTTGAAGAATTTTTAAGAAAAACATCAGCGTTTCAAAAAATAGGATTTAATAATTTTGTAGATGGTTCAATGCTTGATTTAATTGAATTTAATGCTCAACCGTTAAGAAGTTTTGATTCTGATTTTGGGAAAATTACCGGTTTTATTAAAGACTTTAATAATTACAAAATTATTGTTGCAACAGATTTTACAAATAGAGTTAAGGAACTTTTTAAAGAACAAGAAATTTTTGATATTGAATATGAACCGTCAATCGTAAGCGGAGGATGCATCTTAGAAGATTTTAAAACAATAATTTTTACAGACAGAGAACTTTTTAACAAAAGATCAAAAGAAGTTACGGCATCAAAAAAAACCTATTACAAAGAAAAACCTGAATATATCGAAAATATTAATGATATAAAACCAGGAGAACTTGTTGTTCATACAATTCACGGACTTGGGATTTACAAAGGTTTGTCAAAACAAGAACTTGACGGACAATTAAAAGATTATCTGACCATAGAATATGCAAACTCTGACAGACTGCATATTCCTGCAGAGCAAATAAACCTTTTATGCAGATACAGAGGTTCAGGCGGTGCGAAACCAAAACTATCCAAAATGGGCGGTCACGATTGGGAAGCGTCAAAAAGCAAAGTCAAAAAAGCAGTAGAAACTGTTGCGTATGATCTATTAAGACTTTACGCAAGGCGAAAAATGCAATCAGGTATAGAATTTTTACCGGACACCTCTTGGCAGATCGAAATGGAAGAAAGTTTTGAATACACAGAAACTCCTGATCAATTAAAAGCTATTGAAAACGTTAAAAAAGATATGGAATCTTCAACACCGATGGATAGATTAATTTGCGGGGATGTAGGTTTTGGGAAAACAGAAGTAGCAATGAGAGCAATATTCAAGGCCGTAACATCAGGGAAACAAGCAGCCGTTATTGTTCCTACAACAATTTTGGCTCTACAGCATTATCAAACAATTTCTGAAAGATTTAAACCTTTTGGAGTCGATGTAGAACTTTTATCAAGATTCCGAACCCCAAAAGAACAAAAAGAAACAATTAAAAATCTCGCAACCGGAAAATGTGATGTTGTAATAGGAACTCATAAGCTTTTACAAGACGGAATTGTATTTAAAGACTTGGGATTACTTGTTATTGATGAAGAACACAGATTTGGAGTTCGTCATAAAGAAAAGATTAAACAATTAAGAGAAAACATTGATATTATCTCAATGTCCGCAACGCCTATTCCAAGAACTTTATATATGTCTTTATCAGGAATAAAAGATATTTCTTTAATAAATACCCCGCCTAAAAACAGACTGCCGATTAAAACATATGTCGGAGAATGGAATGAAAATATGGTAAAAAATGCCATAAATCATGAATTAGACAGAGACGGACAAGTTTTTTATCTTTATAACAGAGTTGAAACTATGTCGGAATTTAAAACGTTACTTCAAAGAATTGTGCCCAATGCCCGAATTGCAATAGGTCACGGACAAATGGATGAAAAAGAATTAGAACAAGTTATTGTTGATTTTGCAAATCACGAATATGATGTTTTATTAGCCTCGACAATTATTGAAAACGGAATTGATATTGCGAATGCAAACACTATGATTATCCATGATGCTGACAGATTTGGGCTTGCACAACTTTATCAATTAAGAGGGAGAGTGGGAAGATCAGATCGTCAGGCATATTGTTATTGTTTTTATAAAAAGAACAAAAACATGACAAAAGACGCAATCGACAGATTAAAAGCAATAAAAGAATTTACCACATTAGGAAGCGGATATCAAATAGCAATGAGAGATGTGGAAATCCGCGGGGTCGGAAATATTTTAGGTACAAAACAACATGGACACATGATTAATGTAGGATTTGATACTTATTGCGAACTTTTAGAAGAAGCCGTACAAGAACTTCAAGGTCAAAAAACAGATAAAACCAATCCTGCAATTATAGATATCAATGTTACAGCATTTATTCCCGATGAATGGGTCGGATCTAACGAACAAAAAATTATTGAGTATAAAAGATTAGCAGATGTCAAAAATTCGGCGGAATTAGACTACATTCAAAGTGAATGGAAAGACAGATTCTCTACTCCGCCTGAATCAGTGGAAAATCTGATTAAACTGATAAAACTAAGATTGTCAGCAACGGATGTAAGAATTTCCGCAGTCAGAGAAACAAAAGATCAAATTAGAATTTATACACCGTTTTCAAAACCTGAATGGAACATAATTCAAAAGAATTTACCACCTAATATATCAAGAAAAATAAAATTTACACCTGCACCAAAAACGGCATCTGATGCGGTTTCAATTCTTATATTAGATTCAAGATATGTAAATTTTGATGAAGTATTTAACATTTTAACGGATTTGTTCTATTATATAAATAAAGTTAGTTACGAATATTAAAGACAAAGAAAGAGGGATTTATTTTATGAAAAAATCTAAATTAGCGGCAACATTATTATTGTCAGCACTGTTGTTTGCAGGATGCGGAGTAAAAGATAAAAATGTTGTAATGAGAATTAATGACAGAGAAATTACGCAAAAAGAATTTGACGGTTTGATGAATGCGCAAATTGATGCATCACCGTTTGGTCAAATGCAGGGAGTAAAAGAAAATAAAGATGGCTTTATGTATTTGATGATTGAACAAAATGTTGTTAATAACTTAATTATCAAAGAACTTTTAGACCAAGAAGCACAAGCAAGAGGAATAAAAGTTAGCGGTAAAGATGTGGATGAATACATAAAGAAAATCATGGATAAAATGGGCGGAAAAGAAAACTTGATGGATGCCCTAAACGCTAACGGTATAAGTGTTTCTGAATTCAAAAAAGATGCAAAAAATCAGGTAAAAATGCATAAACTTGCAGAATCATCAGGAATTACCGAAGTAACAGATCAAGAATGTAAGGATTTTTATAACAAAAATCTTTCAAAATTCAAACACGGAGAACAAGTAAGAGCATCACATATTTTGATTTCTGCTATTCCTGATCAAATTAAAGAAGAATTAACTTCTGATCCTAAAAAAGAATTATCTGAAGATGAAGTAAAGGCAAAAGTTGACGAAGAAATGAATGCAAGAAAAGAATTAGCACAAAAAATTTCTAATGAATTAACAGCAGATATTTCAAAATTTGCAGCATACGCTAAAAAATATTCACAAGATCCGGGCTCTGCTAAAAGAGGCGGGGATTTAGGATTTTTTGATAAAGACAAAATGGTTCCTGAATTTTCAAAGGCAGTATTCGGAGCAAAACCTAATTCTGCACCGGGAGTTGTAAAAACTCAATACGGTTATCATGTTTTTATTGTTACAGACAGAATGGAAGCAGGTACTGCACCTTATGAAAAAGTTCAATCAAATATCAAAGACAGATTAACTACAGAAAAAGAAATAAAAGCTTTGGATGATATAGTTACTGCTGCAAAGAAAAAAGCAAATATAGAATATTTACAAGACTACGTAAATCCGGAAGTTATTGAGAAAAAACTTCACGGACAAGTAAATGAATTAACAAACGGAGCAAAAGACAGAGCTGATGCTCAAGCTAAAAAAGCTCCTGCAAAAAAATAATTATTATTTCAATTTAAAAAGACAAAAAGATCCGAATGCAAATTTCGGGTCTTTTTTCATATATTTAGAGGGGTGTTTTTTTTTAATAAATAAAGTAAAATGTCGGAATGGAAGATTTAATAAAAGCAATAAAAGATTTTTTCTACGTAACAAGACTTAAAATTATACGTGCAAGACTGGAATATAAAAGAAAAAAGAGAGAAAGTTATTTCAAAAACCCTAAAATGGCATTCAATTCAGGGGTAAAGGTAACTATTGAGGCTAAAGGTAAAGAGTTAACAGAAAGAATCCGCAATGATGTTGATGTATTAGTTAAAAGCTCAAGTTTAGATACGGAAAAATTGATTAATTATGTTAAAGCCTTAGGAACTCCGGTTTATAAATACAAAAACGCAAAAAAATGGCTCTATCCGATCGCGCAAGAACAAGGAATAGTGTTTGAACAAATCGGATTATTTGCGCTTTATTTGGGATTAATTACAGGAAACGGAATAAGATTCAAAACCCCGCCAATGTTTATTATTAGTGAAGATATTGACAAATATGAATTTATTCACAGCTTTTATAAATGGTTTTCTATGAAATCAGGGTTAGAAGGATTTGATTACGAATCTCAGCAAAAGTTAAAATTTTACATGGCGGATAATTCTGACGCTACAACCAAAAAATTATCGTTAGATGAAATAAAATCTATTGAATCAGCAATAAAAAGAGATCAAGAAGCAACAGCATACGTTATGGAACTAATGAAAGAAAAAGACGGCGGGAAAAACGTAATGCAAAAAATTAAAAAAGAAGGCGGAGCTGAAATTTGAGTTTTTAAAAGGAATTTATAATTGATCCGATTCTTCAAGATATTTCACAATCTTTTTTAAATCTTTATTTCGCATACTGTTCCATTTTTTTAGCAATATATCAGCAGGACAGAGTCCTTTGTACGTTAGTTCTTCAATAGAATTCAAAAACATTTCTTCTCCTGTTTGAGATTCTTTTAAAGATTTTGATGCAATTTTCAAAATATCTTTTGCGTATTCTTTAATTTCTGTATTTTTTATTTTTGTATTCAACCCAAGTTTCGGAACATTATATCTTAATTCGGAAATATCTTTATATTGAAGATGTTTAAAAAGTTCTTCGCACTCACTCATTGCGTTGTTATCATAAAAAATACCTTTATAAATAGCCATAATCGCGTATTTTAAATCCCCTCCAACGCAATCATGATTTCTTATTTCAATAAAATTACGCATTCTAACCTCAGGGAAACACAAATTAGCCTGAAGCTCATAATCATCAATAGTCGGAAAAATATCATCATATCCGTTTTGCATAAATTCTTCAAACGTAATATTTCCGTCAATATTTATTGGTATTCCGTTTCTGTGAATAAATATCATCGGAGTTTTCATTACACAATCAATGTAATCATTAAATGAAAATTCTTCGCTTATTTTTCCGTAAAATCCGCATCTGTCAGCATCAGTATTTATCCAGCTCAAGGCTCTGAATGTTTTATAACCTGTATCGACCCCGCCTCTTATCGGAGAATTTGCAAACATCGCAGTCATAAACGGAGAAAGTTTATTTGCAAGTTTATATTTACGCATAGCATCTTCTTCGGATTTAAAATCAATACAGCACTGAATTCCGGCGGTTTCTCTCATCATCACATCAGACAAAATTCCCCACAAATATCCTGCCATAATTTTATATCTGCGTTTCGGGATTAAATGAATATTTTTAAAAGTTGAATACGGCGAAATTCCGTAACTTAACAATATCATATCACTATCTGCTAATGATTTTAAATCATAATCAAGCTTTTCAATTTTTTCTTTTAACTGAAAAATTGTTCGCTCAGGTTTTAAACTGTATTCAATTTGAGAACCTGGCTCTAAAGTAATTGTATCATGCCCTTTTACAAGCCCTATGGTATTATTTTGATCAACAATATAATCCCAATTAAATTTTTTAGCAAAAGTTTCCAACAGCTCACAAACTCCGCCCTTTCCCCAATAATCAACCGTTTTAAAAGACGATCTTGAAATAGGAATTCGTTCAAATTCCATACCGATTTTATAATCAATAGGACTTGTGTATCCTTTTTCATAAAGCTTTAAAATTTCTTCCCTATTTAAAATATCTTGCCCAATTTTTAACATACACAATATCCTTTTGAAACTATACTATCAAACTTATTTTAAGATATCAAATAAATTTTTTTTAACATCCTCCTGTTTGTGATAACATTTTAGGTAAGATGAACTACTTTGAACGGGCAAAATATTTCAGAACAAAAAAAAGACTCGGACAGAATTTTTTAATTAACGGTGAAATTATCTCTGATATTATTGATTTTGCGCAAATTGACCCTGATGATACAATTTTAGAAATAGGTCCGGGAGTAGGATTTGTGACAGAACAATTAATTAAACACGCCAAAAAAGTAATAGCAGTTGAATTAGATGAAGAAGCCATTAAAGAATTGAAAAAACTTGATGCCCCAAATCTGGAAATTATTCACAAAGACATTTTGAAAACTGATTTATCAGAACTTTGCGAAGACAAAATAAAGATTGTTGCAAATATTCCATATTATATTACAAGTCCTATTATTGCACATTTACTCGGAGAAATTGATGATTTAAACAATAAAAACAGGAATAAAATAAAAAATATTATTCTTATGGTCCAAAAAGAAGTCGGGGAAAGAATGGTTGCAGATGAAAATTCACCATCAAAAAAATACGGACTTTTATCAATTCTTTCACAATTTTGGGCCGATGTTAAATTATTAAAACTTGTCGGCAGAAAATCATTTTATCCTGCACCAAAAGTTGAATCCGTTATTGTTAAACTAGATGTCAGAGAAAAACCGCTGCTTCAGCTATCTGATTACACTCATTTCCGGCGTGTATCAAAAGCAGTATTTTCTCAACGAAGGAAGAACATAAAAAATTGCCTTTTATCTGCCGGCTTTAATAAGGACAATATTATTTGTGCAATGAAAAAACTCAATTTAGATGAAAACATTCGAGGGGAAAAACTATCTATCCGAATGATTGGAAATTTGTCTGAAGAATTAAGAATTTTAGAAAATGAAAAAGTTTGATAATGTAATAAAATTTTTAGAAAGTTTACTTGACTGGATTTATAAAAAGAAATGCTATTTTTGTTCAAAATCGGCACAATCTGTTCGAATGTGTTCGGATTGTTATGATAGTTTAGAATTTTTACCGGTCAAAATAAACAGAATATATAACGGTATAAATATCTATTGCGCGGGAATTTATTCTAAAAATCTGCAAAAAATGATTCGAGGCTTAAAATACCACGGACAAAAAGAACTTGCTTATTATCAGGCAAAATTTATGTTTGAATATTGGAAAAAACTTGATATTGAAGGAGATTTTCAAATTGTTCCGGTTCCCATTTATCCAAAACGTAAACGACAAAGAAAATATAACCATATGGATCTTGTTGCGGAAGAATTTTCTAAACTAAGCGGCTTTGAAGTTAATCCGGCAATAATTCAAAGGATTAAAGATACAAAACCACAATATAAATTAAATAAAATCCAACGGCTTGACAATCTTTCAGGAGCATTCAAAGTTAATTCCGATAAATATATTAAAGGCAAAAAACTTTTATTACTTGATGATATTTGCACAACAGGTTCAACTTTTGAACAAATGATAAATGAATTTAATAAATACAACATAAATGACATTGTTTGTTTTGCAACAACTACCCCTTTTGAATAGCATAAACACTTGAAAAGTATAATTTTTAATGAAAGAATTATTTTATGATATACGATAAAACTGAAAGAAAACCCCAAATATGGTTTTGCGGCGGGCATTTTGTAAATGATATCTACACCGGTTTTTTAAATCCGATTATGCCGTTTATCGCTGAAAAAATAGGGATAACCATGGCAATTGCCACAATAATTTTAAGCTGTTCTCATATTTTTTCATCAATATTACAGCCGTTTTTCGGATTTTTTGCCGATAATATGAGAAAAAGAGCATTTATATTTTGGGGGTTATTATTAACTTCAATTTTCATATCATTTTCACCTGCAGTAAATAACTTATGGTTAATGATTTTATTTATAGCATTGGGAAGTTTGGGTTCAAGTTTATTTCATCCGCAAACATTAGGATTAATTTCAAAATTTACAACATCAAATACCGCAAAAAATATGGGGATTTTTATAGCATGCGGAACATTAGGATATTCCTTGGGCCCATTATTTTCATCTTACATTTCACAATTTTTTGGACTTAATAAGATGCCTTGGCTTGCTTGCTTAGGTATATTATGGGCATTTTTGATGTTTCATATGGTCCCAAAATTTTCAGATAAAGTCGACTTTACCCCGCATTTTGATTTTAAAATTGCAATAAAAGAAATTTTATCAAACAGAAAACTTAATATCCTAAATTTAATTGCAATGCTAAAATCATTGGTTACAACTTCATGCTCAATATTGTTACCGTTTTTGTGGAAATCAATGGGATATACAAAGTTTCAAATCGGAGTTGCAATGTTTTGTTTTTTGGCGTTAGGCGGAATTGCATCACTTTTAAGCCCAAAATTTGAGCAAAAAATAGGAACAGCGAACGTATTTTATTTTTCAATGATTACAACATTTCCCCTAATGATCTTGTTTATGTTGACTGTAAAAACATTACCGGTATTATCTTTTATAATATATGCAGTCATGGGTTTTGTAACTATGTTTGCAACTCCTGTTACAATGAGCATGGCACAAGGAATATTACCGCAATATAAAAGCATAATAGGCGGATTCATAAACGGATTTTCGTGGGGAATAGTTGCAATTATAATGTCATTTGCCGGATATTTAGCACAATCAACAAGTATTGTCGGAGTTTTAGTCTTGGTTTCTTTTATTCCGGCAATATGTTCAAAACTGGTAAAATATTTGTTTACCCAAGAAAATTAATATTGTTTTTTTCAGTCATCCCGGCAGAAAACAGATTTTTTACCGAAAAAACAACATTTGAAACAAAATTATTTAATAAACCACTATTAGAATTTACATGCCCGAAATCGGCATAATTTTTTATCCTTATCGGAAGAGATGAAGGGGTGTAATTATATCTTGCACCTTTTATATCAGCGCTCTTATCCACTCCTGTTTTTAAATACCCTATTGATGAAACAAGCATTCTTTACCCCAACTAAACTACTAACCTGCTAATCAAATATACCACAGAAAAATTTATAATGCAAGTTTAATTTTTATACAAAATAAATGCGCCGATTTTAGATCGGCGCATTTTTAAATTTGTTATATTTTTAAAACTATTTAGAAACAGCTTCAAAAATAACATCAAAAGCTTCAGGATCTCTTACCGCAAGATCAGCAAGCATTTTTCTGTTAACAATAACATTTGCTTTTTTACAAGCATTAACAAATTTTGAGTAGCTCATTCCGCGAGATCTAACTGCGGCATTAATTCTTACAATCCATAATCTTCTCATATTACGTTTTGTAGTGCGTCTGTCTCTGTAAGCATATTTCAACGCTTTCATTACAGCAATATTTGCTACTTTAAAAATTCTTGATCTTGCTCCGATAAACCCTTTAGCAAGTTTTAATATTTTTTTGTGTCTTTTAACACCGGCACTGCCACGTCTAATTCTCATTTGTTATGCTCCTATCTTGAATACTTCTTGTATGGTAACTCTTTAGATACCAATGCTACATGTGTGTCAGAAACGTCGACCATTTTGAAAATTCTGCGTTTCCTTGAACTTGATTTGTGTTGGAGCAAGTGGCCTATACCGGCTTGTCTTTTCATGATTTTACCGCTTGCTGTTACTTTGTAACGCTTTGCAGCAGATCTGTGTGTTTTTAATTTTGGCATTTTCTTCTCCTTTTTGGTTAAGTAATACATAAAAATACAGGCATACCAAAGCCCATACTTTTTCGGCTGATTAATTATATTATGCAAAATATTTATTTGCAAGTAGCAGTTAATTTTTATTAAGATAACAACACAAAACCTGAGGAAAATTGCTTTTCTCAGGTTTTGCTATCATATCAAATTGGAGGATTTGAATGAAAAAAAAAGATTTACTTAATTATTTTCTGATACCGGAAGTTTTTTGTCAAGAGTTTTATTATCTATTCTTTTAAAATCTTTCCCCGCACGAAAATCTCTATTCATTTTTTTATGACCTTGAAAATTTTGAGGTCCTTTGTGAAATTGAATTTCTCTGCGATAAAATCCGCCATGATTAGGCATAGGCATTTGTCTTTCAATTCCCGGTATCGGGCCATGACCTTTCATCGGGCCTTTGTGGCAAGGACAATTCGGTTTTAAAATTGCCGCACTCAACAAAATAGCTAAAGTAGTACCAACAAAAATTGCACCTGATAAAAACAAGAATTTTTTAATAAGTTTACAAGTTTCACAATTTTTGCATTCTTTTACTTCTGTTGTTTCAACTGTTACATTTTTTTCTTCGTCTGGCATAAATTCATCTCCTTATGTTGCTGTACACAATATAAACGAATTTAAAATAAAAAAGTTCATTTTAATCTTTTATTAGATATCTACAAGCATACTTGCGCCTATAACCCCTGCGCTATTACCTAATTGAGCGGGAACTATTTTCACAGCATCACCCGCGACTTTCATCGCGCGAGATTTTATTGTTCTTCTTATCGGTTCCAAAAGTAATTCTCCTGATTCAGCGACACCACCGCCTATTATTACTTTTTCGGGATTTAAAAGATTTATAACACTTGTTAACCCGATTCCTATATATTCACCCATAATTTCAAAAATTCTTTTTGCGACAGGATCACCTTCTTGTGCAGCTTTTGCAACTATATAAGGAGTAATTTCACCATCACCCGCCATTTCGGAAAACTTTGTTGATTTCCCGCCTTTTATATAATCATATGCCATTGCGACAATAGAAGGACCTGACGCGTAAGCTTCCAAACATCCCCTATCACCACATCCGCAAATCGGACCGTCTTTCATTTGCAGTTTAATATGACCAATTTCTCCTGCAGCATTTGATGCCCCCCGAACCAATTGACCGTTTACAACTAATCCTGAACCGATTCCGGTACCGACTGTTATACATACAAAATTTTCGCATCCTTGACCTGCGCCGAATTTCATTTCTCCTAAAGCCGCACATCTTACGTCATTATCAATTTTTGTAGGGATATGAAATTCATCTTCAATCATTTTTGCAATAGGAACATTTACCCACCCCGGAATATTTGGAGCAAGCTTTACGACACCCGTTTTATAATCTACTTGTCCCGGAAAATCAAAACCTATAGCTTCTATCGAATTTTGTTCAATTTGAGTTTCTTTAATAAGATCTTTTATTGACTGAATAATATTTTTAACTGTATATTCATAACCCATTTTTGCATATGTCGGAACAGTGTTTGAATAAATTATTCTTCCATTCTCAACCAACGCGATTTTAATATTTGTACCGCCAACATCAATACCTATTCGTTTCCCCATGTAATTTCTCCTTATATCTCTACTAATGCTTTTGTCGATTTAAATTTTTTAGGTGATTTTAACTCTATATATTCTTTCAAAACTTTAAAAGTTACATCACAAACTTGTTCATTTGCTTTTGATTCATATTCTCCAATATAATCAAAATCATTTAAAGACATTTGTTTAAAAAAGTTTCGCATTTTATACGGGAGTTGTTTTTTATTATATAAAATTTTGCACCCGCAATCAGAACAAACCATCCCGCCTAATTCAGGGACAAAATACATTGTTTCATCTCCGATTTTTGAATGACAATGCAAGCAAGAATCAAGTTCAATTGAAAAACCTGTTTCGATCATTATTTTTAATTGAAATTTTATAACTGCAATCATAACTTCAATTTTGGATTCAGATTCTGAAATAGCAGTTAATGCCTTGTATAATAAATCATAAACAATCTCAGAACTTGGATCTTCTTCTGTTCCGAAATTATTTACAACTTCGGCAACATACATCGAATAAAATATTTTATCCAAATTCTGCCTTGTTTTATTAAAATTATTCAAAACATCAGCTTGGCAAATAGTATCAAGATTACGACCTTTATGAAGCATAAGAGTATTCGCAACAAGTAAGTCCATTCTTGCGCCAAGTTTACTTTTTGGTTTTTTAACTCCCTTTGCGACTCCCTTTATAAGCCCTTTGTCTTTTGAATACATAACGATAATTTTATCTGATTCACTCAAACTGTAAGACTTTAAATTAATCGCGTCTGTTATGAAATTGTTTTGCATAATATTTAATTTTTGACTGTTAAACAGTTTTCTATCCCAAGGTTTTATTCATGCCGGTGCCACGGTAAACACCACGCATCATCTGTTCTAATTCAGATTTATTATCAGAATAAGCAAGAGCTGTTTCTTTAGAAACCTTGCCTTCTGTATATAACTTATAAATAGACATATTCATTGTTGTCATATTATTAAATGAACCGCCTTTTACAAGTTCGTAAATCTGATCTAATTCATCTTTCACAATAAAATCTTTAACTGTCGGAGTAACAACTAAAATTTCCGCTGCAGGATATCTTGTTGATCCGTCTGCAGACGGAAGCAATTTTTGAGAAATAGTTCCTCTCAATACGTTGCCGACTTGAGTTCTAACAAATTGTCTTTCATCAGGATTAAACAAGTTTATAATTCTTGTAACAGATTGAACTGCATCATTTGTGTGAATTGTAGACACAACAAGGTGACCTGTTTCAGCGGCATTAAGAGCTGCTTCAATCGTTTCCCTGTCACGAATTTCACCGATAAATATAACATCAGGGTCTTGTCTTAACGAATATTTAACCCCATCTGAAAATGACGGTGTATCAATCAACAATTGTCTTTGAGAAATAATAGATTTTTTATTTGTAAAAATAAATTCGACAGGATCTTCAATTGTTACAATGTGTTTTGGAGTTCCGGCATTTATATAATCAATTAATGATGCAATTGTAGTTGATTTCCCCGAACCCGTAGGACCTGTTACTAAAACCAAACCATTATTGAATTCCGCAAATTCAGTTAATGTTTCGGGCAATTCAAGTTCTTTAAAATTCTTTATGTAATAAGGAATGGTACGAATTACCATGGCTGTTTTGCCAAGCTGTCTGCTCATATTAACACGGAATCTTGACACACCCGGAATCTCATATGAAAAATCAATATCAAAAAATCTTGTAATACGATCTTTTAAATGCGCGGGAGCAACCGCTTTTATTGTAAAATCAATATCTTCAGGCGTAAGAGGAGGAAGATTTATTCTCATTATCTGCCCTGCAACCCTTATTGCAGGTCTTTCTCCTTCACAAATATGCGCATCAGAAGCACCTACAGATACGGCTTGTCTTAAAAAATCTTCAATATAAAAAGCGCTCTCACTCATTTTTTTTCTCCGTTTTTATTTTAATATATCATCTTTTTCCATTTTGCACAACTTTTTTAACCATGCTATCATTCAAATGTTGGAGATATGATTAATTTAGAATTGATATCAGATAAATTACAAAATAAAAATTTCGTAATGTTTCTCACATCTATTGTGTTTATGTTCGGTATTTTAACGTTCTTTTATAAATGCGAAATTTTATATGCATCTGTTATTACAATTATTCTTCTAATTTTATATTATTTAAAATTATTTGATTTAAAGAAAACTTTAATTTTGATTTTTGTTTTTTATTTTGGATTTTTCTTAACATATTTTAAAGTTAAAACATCTGATTTTCTACTTGAATCCGCACCTAAAAACGGAGAATTTACAGGAAGAATAGTTTCAATCCCGGAATCTCGACAAGAAGATAAAACAAGATTTTTTATGGAAGTTTATAACCCTAAATCTAATGATATACTGGGCAAAAGTCTTGTTACAATAACATCAAATAATAAAAATATCAAAAATTTAAATATAGGCGACAAAGTTAAACTATCCGGCAGAATGCGCGCGCCTTTTAAATCAACGAATCCGTCACAATTTGACTACAGTGCATATTTGAGAAATTTTAATACATTCACAGTAATTTATAGTGAAGATATTAAAATCTTAGAAGAAAATCCTGAATTAAAATGGAAATTCTTGCAAAAATTAAATCACACCAGAAAGAAAATATTAAACATTCATTCAAAATATTTGAAAAGCCCGAATTTAGAAATATTAGGAGGGATTGTATTCGGAGATGACGCAGTTTCCGTTCCGGAATATATAAAAAATTCTTTTGTAAATTCCGGATTATTACATATTTTAGCAGCATCGGGAATGAATGTCGGATTTATCTTTAGTTTTTGGTTTTACATTTTAAGATTTTTAAAAATACCTTATAAACCAACCGTAATCTCAGGAATGGGGATAATAATTTTATACACTCTAATGACAGGACTTGGGCCCTCAGTGGTAAGAGCAGCCTTAATGCTTTTATTTGTACTCGCAGGTAAATTAATTAACCGAGATACACACAGTATTTCATTATTAGCTTTTGTAGCGGTTTTAATGCTTATTCACAACCCTGCAGATATCAATGATGTTAGTTTCCAACTTTCGTTTTTGGTAACTTTTGGTTTAATTACAACGGCATCAGTTATTTCTCAAAAATTAGAAAAAATTCCTAAATTTTTGGTTGTTCCGGTACTGATTCCGCTGGTTGCACAAATTTGGGTCGCACCGATTCAAATGTTTTATTTTAATACATTCAGTCTTTATTCTATTTTTGCTAATGTATTATCCGCAGTATTGGTAAGTATTATAAGCTTTTGCGGCTTTGTAAGCTCCATCCTTGCAACGATTCCGAAAGTTGCGGATTTCGTATGCGCAACATTCGACTTTTATGTAAATTATTTAATTAATTTACTTATATCAATATCAGATTTTTTCGGAAATTTGCCTTACTGCATAATTCAAACAACTCACCCGAATGTTATTCAAATAATTGTTTATTACGTTATGCTGCTTGCGATTACTTATCTTATCAAAGAAAACAAATACAAAATCGCAATAATAACAACTATTTGCATATGTTCAATTTTACTTTGTTCCACAGTCAGATTTGTATCCAAGGATTTGGAAATAATCGCATTTGATGTTCAAAATGCCGATTCATTCTTAATTAAAACGCCAATGAACAAGTATTTCTTTATTGACACAGGTAAAGCCCCTTATAAAAGCGATAATACTCAAGCTAAAATTATAATGCTGAAATATTTAAAAGACCGCGGAATTAAAAATATTGAAGGAATTATTGTTACACACTTTGATAATGACCATTCAGGAGGAACACCGGAATTTATTGAAAAAACAAATGTAAAAACTTTATATCTAAACAACACGTCAAAAGAAACTCAAACCGCATTTAAAATATTTGATACCGCAGAAAAATTTAATCAAAATATTAAAATTGTCAAAAACAATGACCTAATATATGAAGAACCGAATCTAAAGATCAAGACTTTTAAAGCAAATATTGAAGGAAAAGACAAAAGTAATGAAAATTCTACGGTTACACTTCTTAGCTACAAAGATTTTGATGTACTTTTCACAGCAGACGCCGGTGTTGAATCTTTTAATCAAATAAAAAGTTTTATTCCTCATAATATTGAAATTCTAAAAGTCGGTCATCACGGAGCTTTTGGTGTTGTTGATGAAAATATGATAAATCATCTAAACACAAAAGTTTCCATTGTATCAACAGGGTTAAATCATTACGGGCATCCAAATAAACAGACCCTCGATATTTTGCGAAATACCGAAATATTAAGAACTGATTTATTAAATTCTGTGAAAATATCAACTGACGGTTCACTTTATAAAATTTATTCGTATAATTCAGAAAAGAAAAAGTACGAATTAAGAAATGAATATGAGGCAAAATAAATTAATCACTTTTTATCGCACCCCAAGCTCTGATATCCCCTCTTTCATATTTAATTAAATAGTAATTACCGCCGTTAATATATTCAATCTCAGCGTTTTGATATATTTGCTCATCAGGATCAATCGGACTCATTCCAACTTTTTCACGTTTTTTGTTGGTTTTAATTATTTCTTTTTCTTTTTTCTTTTGTTTTTTTAAAGATTTTTTGTCTCTAATTTGGGGTTTTTCGCTAATTTCTGCTTCTACCCTGAATACAGGAATTATTGCAATTGGATTTTTACTTTCAAGTAAAATTAAAAAATCTCTTTCATCAGACAACGCCAATTCGTAATGTCCGGGGTAAATATAATTTCCCTGACCGTCCGATAAAGTATCAGCTAAAGATAATGTCGGATACGAAGATTCTTTTAGCCCATAACGATAAATTGCCTGAGTCCCATCTGCAACTCCTGCTGTTATCGTCGGATACTGAGGATAAGCACGAGTTTGTGAATGCATCATTATATTATCAACATACATACCTTCAAGCATAATCTATATCCTTTCTAAAAGGTTTTTAATTATATATTTAATTTTTCCGAAATCTTTTTCCAATGCTTTGTCACTTCCGACAAAAATCAAAGATAAATATTTTTGAGAATTTCCAAGATTATTTTCTTTTAATAAAAGTCTGTAACTTTCTCTCATAAGACGTTTCAGGCGATTTCTGCGAACAGCTCTTTTATGAGTTTTTTTACTTACAACAAAACCGGCTTTAGTTAAGACATCTTCTTTTTTTTCAATCCCTGCAAACAAAGTTACTCCGCCCATATGGGTGGAGTGCTTAACTTTATATGTTGCTTTAAAAGCGGCTCTTTTTTTCAGACGATACTGCTTTGGAATCATATATAATAAACCTGCGCGGTTTTATCGTCCTTTATTACGCTCTTTCTTTAGCAGTAATAGCCAATTTATGACGACCGCGAGCTCTGCGTCTGTTTAACACTTCACGTCCGCCCGGTGTAGCCATTCTTGCTCTGAATCCGCTTACATTTTGTCTTTTTCTTTTAGTTCCTTCTAGTGTACGTCTCATTTTTTTATTTCCTTTGCTATTTTATTTGTCGTATAATACGGATGTTAACGTAAAAAAAACAATTAGTCAACAAATATAGAAGGGAATGGTTAAATATTATGAAGAAAACTATCGGTTTTATCGGATGCGGGAAAATGGCAAGTGCTATTATTAAAGGAGTTTTAAGCTCTCATCAATTTATAATTAAAGGATCTGAAATTAATCCTGAATTTGCGAAATCAGCGTCAGAAAAATTAGGAATTGAAGTTTTTTGCGATAATAAAAAACTTGTAAAAGAATCAGATATAATATTTATCGCAACAAAACCAAATCAAGTTTTGGAAGTTGTAAAAGACCTGATTTCGGAAATAACAAAAGAAAAATTATTCGTATCAATAGCAGCGGGGGTAAAAACTTCGAAAATAGAATCAATAGCGCAAAACATCCGATTAGTCAGAATTATGCCAAATACACCTGCATTGGTTAATTTAGGTATGTTTGGAATTTGTACCGGAAAAAATTCCTCAAAAGAAGATGTTACTATTGTAAAATCATTATTGGATACGGTCGGAAAATCTATAGATATAGATGAATCACAAATAGATATAGTAACAGCAATTTCGGGTTCAGGGCCTGCATTTTTCTATCAAATTATTGAAGATATGGCGCGTGCGGGAGAAAAATTAGGTTTAGAATATGAAAAATCATTAATTTTAGCTGCTCAAACTGCATTAGGTTCTGCACAAATGGTTTTCAACAAAGGACAAATTCCTGTTCAAACACTGATAGATAATGTTGCAACAAAAGGAGGATGCACCTTTGTCGGCATCGAAGAAATGAAAAATCAAAACAGCGCAAAATTTTTCGCTAATGTAATTGAAAAAACCGCTAAAAAAGCCTCAGAACTCGGATAAAACTGTAACGCACTTATCAAACTTATCAAACTTATCCTACTTATCAAACTTCATGACAGCTAGTAGGGTTGACTTTAGTCAACCAAAATATATCGGTAGACTGAAGTCTACCCTACCTGCTATTTCCCTAAACATATGACGGAATAACTAATAAGACCGTTACTTGGGTATGTCCGAAGGAAATTATTTTCAAAATCGACAGTTTTCCCTCCGTGAGAAGGAATATATGGAGTCGAAGACCAAAATGTTTTACTTGATTGGTACTGATTATATAACTCAGAAAGGTAATCGTTTTTTTCTGTGTTGTTACATGTAAAATTTATATATGATTGTTGAAAGTAGTCAAGTATTTTTATGTTTCCTGTGCGACCTTTTGTCTGACAGTATACTTGTAATAAAGAATCCAAATCTGGTAATTCCATGCCAATTGATTTACAATAATCTATGGCAGTCAACCACCGGTTATAAGTTAATTGTTCGCATGCGTAATTATTATGTTCAATTGAACAAGTTATTCCTTCTGAAAAATAATCTATACCGACAAATTTATATGCTTTATACTCCCCGATTGCCGGCTTAAGTAAACCATCTGCCAAATAAACTCCATAATCCCCTAATTTGCTTGTCCTTCCCAAAAATTGAATATCGGTATTGAAATTTTCTTTCTCTGATTGGTTTGTCAAAAATTTATTCGGCGTTTTTGCTCCATTCCAATCATAAATCCCGGCTATGCAGGCACTTGAATTCGCTCTGCCATCTCCCTCATCAATTGCACATTGTTTATTGTACATTATTACGTACGGTACACCATCCGCTGTTACAAATGAAATCGGCTCTGCATATTTATTCGATTTTAATCCAAAAGCTTCCGGTGTATTTAAATCTTTAATTTCAACAAATTCCTCTCCATTTTCTGTGTCAACTTTAATCTTATCGTACGGCCAGCATTCGACTATTTTATCTCCTTTGCACCAAGATGAAATTTTATAATGTTCAGATAACGCTTTAACAAAATCTTCCGTTGTTTCATAACCGTTGATTTGACCTAAAATCATTAATTTATCTGTCCCTTGTACTAATTTCGCATTTATATTTTTAATACGGTTAACTTTAATTTTAGAGCCAATATTACTAATCAATGTCGGCAAGGTCAGCGCTGCGACGACACCAACAACGCCTAAGACAATCAAAACTTCGGCGAGCGTAAAAGCTGCATGTTTGAGCCCCCTCTCCCTAACCCTCTCCCTCAATGGGG
>CAMNNA010000014.1 GCA_946545285.1 uncultured cyanobacterium
ATAACAACTTTCATCGGCAAATTATATTTTTTTGCAAAATCAAAATCTCTTGTATCGTGTGTAGGAACAGCCATAACAGCCCCTGTTCCATATTCAACTAAAGCATAATCTGCCGTCCAAAGAGGGAAAATCTCGCCTGTAAACGGGTTTTTACAGTGAGTTCCTAAAGGAACACCCGTTTTTGTTCTGTCTGTTGAAAGTCTTTCGATTTCAGACATTTTGCGAGCATTTGCTCTGTATTCTTCAACCGCTTTTTTATTTTCTTCGGTTGTAAGTTTTTCAATATCTTTGTATTCAGGTGCTACAACAAGATAGGTTATACCATGGACCGTATCAGGCCTTGTTGTATAAACAGGGACTTCCATTTTTTCTCCACTTGGGGCATCAACAACAGGAAATCTAAAAATTGCACCCTGAGATTTACCAATCCAGTTTGCCTGCATTGTTTTTACATTATCACCCCAACCTGTTAACAGGTCTAAATCTTTTAATAATTCATCAGCGTACTGTGTGATTTTAACAAACCATTGTGATAAGTATTTTTTCTCAACTTCAGAATCACATCTCCAGCATTTGCCGTCGATTACCTGTTCATTTGCTAAAACAGTACCGCAGCTTGGGCACCAGTTTACGGCTGCTTCTTTTTTATAAACCAAACCTTTTTTATACAATTGTAAAAATATCCACTGAGTCCATTTATAATAATCAGGCTTGCAGGTTGTTACTTCTCTGTCCCAATCATAAGAGAGTCCGAGCATTTTCAATTGTTCGGTCATATATGCAATATTTTCATCCGTCCATTTTTCAGGGTCGGCATTATGCTTCATTGCTGCGTTTTCTGCAGGAAGTCCGAAACTGTCCCATCCTATCGGATGAAGAACATTAAATCCGTTTGCTTTTTTAAATCTTGCAATAACATCAGTAATTGTATAATTGCGCACATGCCCCATATGCAATTTCCCCGAAGGGTAAGGAAACATTGATAACGCATAATATTTTGGCTTACCGTTATCATTTTCAGTTTTAAAAACTTTATTATCTTCCCAATATTTTTTCCATTTTTTTTCAATTTCTTGCGGATAATAACTTTGTTTCATACTTTTTTATACTCCCTTTATCGTAATATCATTTTAGCATAAACAAAATTAATCATTTAATTTGGCAAATTTAACATTTTGGTAAAAATATTGGAGAATTTGATAAGCGTTGTATCCCTGTTTTGCCAAGTTATTAGCACCGTGCTGACTCATCCCGACACCATGTCCGTTTTTAGAAACATCAGAATCAAATGAAGGCACAGAATGAAGATAAGGAACACTTGCCCCCCAAGCGTTAGTATTTGTCATGCCGCCTGCTGATGCAGAATAATACGCTGATATAATTTTCATATCATAAGTTAAAACAAGACCCAACGTATCATCAACAGCTCTATTTGTACGGTTGGTTTCTGCTGATGCACCACCGTATGCCTGATCTTCAGTGTTATCTTTTAAATCATAACCGTACTTAGATTGTTTGCCTAAATTAGCTAAAGCATAACTTCTTGCAGCTATTGCCTGAGCTTTTAATGCCTCAAACTCCCAAGAAGGAGGCATTTCCGAAGGAACAACACCTTTTATATAACTTTCCAAATCAATATCATTAATCACAGTCAATTTAGATCCCACATTTTTGATCATAAATTTACCACGATACCATTTACCTTTTGTACTGATATAACCTTGTGTATCAGGTCTTGCAACTATTGAATCAGTGCCTAAATCATAGTATTTCCCTTTATTTTTGACAGCAAGTCCGTTTTTATAAGGAACAATTACATACCCCTTCATAGCTTCAAGAGGCATAACTGTTTTATTAGAATGGACACTGATTAGCCTTCCGGCGACATTTGTTCCGACTCCGGCTTGATCAACTTGGGTTAAAAGACCTATCTTAATTGCATTTGCAGGCTCAGCACCAATAAAAAATAATCCTATAACAGCTATTATTATTCCTAAAAATTTTTCTTTCATCACACTTCTATTTTAAACAAAATTAAAATTTTGTAATAATCCAAAAGGTTGAATTTATTCTTATCTTTGATAAATTCTTACATAATTCCAATAACTTCTTAAAACTTTTTTCACATAAGTCTTTGTTTCGGGATACGGAATTTGTTCAATGAATTCATCCATATCATCAGTTTTAAATTCTTTTATCCAACGCCCAACAGAACCTATTCCTCCGTTATAAGCCGCAACAGAATAATAATCATTGTTATTCAAATATTTTTTCAAATTCGCATAGTATAAATTCCCGACTTTTACATTTAACTCAGGATTAAACAAATCGTAAGAATTAAATTTTTCAAAACCATATTTAGCAGCAACATCATGAGCAGTATCAGGCATCAACTGCATAAGCCCTATTGCTCCGGCATCACTTTGGGCTTTAGAATCAAAATAACTTTCTTCTTTTGCAATTGAAGTCATTAATGAACTGTTATTTTCATAAAAAATAGAACTGCTGCTTATCTGTTTGTAATAATTCTGCGGATAAACAAGACGCCATCTCAAATCTGTTTTTATAGGCTTTTGCTTTAACTTATCCATAGCTTTTTGAGCCATATGCAAAGATTGAGGATAGTTACCTTTTTGGTATTCAATCCAACTTTTAATAAAATCATCCTTACTAATAAGCGCAATCATATCGTAATCTTCAACATCCATTAATGCTTTTAATATACTGCCTTTATGAGGCATTTTATAAGGATACTCTACAGGTTTATACTCCATTTTAGTTTTTACGACAGCAGTTTTAATACCGTTTAAAATCCAAAATGCACGGTACGCATAATATGTATCAGGATAATTGTTTATTACATTTTGAAAGTCTGTAATATAATCAGAACCTGAACTGTATTTTTGTTTTATTTTCCCTACCCAAAATAAAACAAGCGGAATGCTGTCACTATTTCCATATTTTGATAAAAATTCTTGTCCGGTTAAAATAGCATTTTTGTAATCTTTTTTTGATACTTCGATAAGAAAAGCCTTTGCTAAAGAATCAGAAGCATATTCACTTTCAGGGTAAGTTTTAGCTAAATTTTTAAAGCATACTCCGGCATCTTTATTAGGAGCAGCCAGACATTTTTGATACCAGATATAATCCTTTTTATCATCTTTAGCAACTTCTAACAAAGAAGACAGCGTATCATATTTATTAGATATTTTTTCTATGTATTTATCAATTACCAAATTATAATCATCTTTTGTTACAAATTTGGAATATCTGGATAGTCCCGTTTTTATATAAACCTGAGCCCTTTGGTAATCATTTAAAGCCATATAATTTAACGCGCTATATGCCCAAGAATCTTTATTTTCCGCTTTAGACAAAGTTTTTAAAGATAGGTCATATTGTTGAGAATGATAATAACCTTTCGCACAAAGTGTCCTATCATGAGAAGATAAATTATTCGGGTTATACTCAATCCAAGAATCAGAAACAGCAGACGCTAAACGACCATCAGGATATTTTTCCAAATAATTGCGAAAGCCTTCTTCTATACTTGATATTTTTGCTTTGTTAAAACTAAATTTTGCATACGGACAGGATTTGGCATCTATTTTTGAAATAAAATATCTGGCCGGCACCTTATAATCATTATCCCCCGCAGATGAAATAATATCTTTAAAATATTTTTTTGCTAATTTCGGATTCGAATTTGATAAAAACTGTCCGACTTCATATTTTGCCTCTAAACTCAAAGGATGAACAGGATATCTGTGAAGTAAAGCATTATAACTTTTTATTCTTGAGCGTTCATCGGATAAAGCATTTGCACACATAGCTTGTCGATACAGAGCATAAGGTTTTAGAATAGAAAACATCCCCACTTTACCGAATTTTACATAAGCATTTGAATATCGACTTCTTCCGTAATCAGATAAAGCCTGCTTATAAATTTTAGAAGACATTACATGTGTTTGAATAACCTGAGTACAGTAATATCCGGCTATCAAAAATATAAGCGCAATGGTTACTTGAATTATACCGGTGTCTTTTTTTTTCTCTAACTTCATCTTCCCACCATAATATACAAAATATTAAAACTAAAAGTAAAAATTTTAATAAATAATTTACAAATTACTTTTACATATAATATTATATCATATAATACTCATAACGGAAGGAAAAATTAAAATGACAAAGTGGCAAACAGGATTGATTGCAATCGGAATAAATTTAGTAATAATCGCGATTTGCTTTAGACTAATTGATGCTATAAACGCTAAAGTTACAAACAAAATAAAAAGCCAAGAATCAAATTCTCCGCTTTTAAGATTTGTACCGATTTTAATGAAACTTTTAAAAATTATTATAGTATTTGTCGCAATAACCGGAGTTTTACAAACTCAAGGATATTCGGTATCATCCATTGTTGCAGGTGTTGGTATCGGAGGTTTGGCAATAGGTATGGCTGCAAAAGAAACTATCGCCAACGTATTTGGAAGTATATCAATTCTGGCTGATAAAGTTTACAAAGTCGGAGATTACGTAAAAGTTAACGGAATTGAAGGATACGTTGAAGATATTAACCTCAGATCTACAAAAATTCGGGATCTTGATAACTTTTTAATAAGCGTACCAAATAACGTTGCGGCAAATGCAGTTATTACAAATGTTTCAAGAGCTAAGAAAAGATTTTTAAATATTACTTTCGGAATCACTTATTCGACAAACAACCAAAATATTATTAAAGCTCAGGAAATATTAGCAAATATTGCAAAAGAACATAAAGAAATTCATAACGATTTTACGGTTGCTATACACGATTTAGGAGATAGTTCAATAAACATAAGATTTAGAGGGTATGTCAAAACAGGATCTTACGATAAATTTTTAAAGGTTCGCGGAGAATTTTTGAATAAAGTAATTTCAGAATTCAGAGCTAATTCAATAGATTTTGCCTTCCCGTCAAGATCTTTATATATAGAAAGCGACAATACAAAAATTGAAAATTAAAATAATTGCATTAGGAAAAATTAAAGAAAAATATATCAAATCCGGAATTGATGAATTTTTAAAAAGACTGATTCCATACACCCAAGTTAGTGTTTTAGAAATTAACCCTATTGAAATAAAAGATGAAAGCTTAAAAAACAAAGTTTTAGAGCAAGAAGGGGAACGAATTTTATCTAATATTAAACCAAATGATTACGTTATAACATTGGAAATATCAGGCAAAACATATTCAAGCGAAGAATTTGCAGCATTGATTGAAAAAATAACAAATGACGGCATTGGACAGGTTGTTTTTGTAATTGGATCATCATGCGGAATAGGGAAAAACGTTTCAAATAGAGCAAACTGCAAATTGAGTTTGTCCAAAATGACATTTTTGCACGAATTTGCGAGATTAATTTTAACAGAACAAATTTATCGTGCATTTAAGATTATAAAAAAAGAAACTTATCACAAATAATTGTTACAATTATTAAGGGAATAAATAAAAGTATTAGTAGTCAAAATCCAATGTTGACAACATTTTTATAAGTTTAATTATTTCAAATGATTAAAAAACATCAATTTATGATATCATTTTTTTTGTAATAATTTTGGGCGGGGAATATAGCATGGAAGATAATCAAAAATTCAAGATTAAAGTAACGTTATTGATTTTAACATTAGTTGTAATTTTTGTTTTTGGTGGAATTTATTTTGCTGTAACCTGCGCAAATGATGCTTTAAATGCAATAGAAAATGAAAACTACAATAAAGCATTACATAAAGCAAATATTTGTACTTTTTTAGTCCCGTTTAATTCTTATTGTTACAGCTTAAAAGGATATGCGAAGTTTAATTTAGAAGATTTTGACGGGGCAATAAAAGATTACGATAAAGCTTATAAATTCGAAAATGATGATTATAAAATGATGAATTTTGATAACAAAATATTTATAAAATATCATCAAAAACAATATTTATCTGCCTTGGAAGATTTTGACAATGAAATTAATAATGCTAAAACACAAGAAATAAAAAATGCTTTTTTATGGGATAAAGCCCAATTTTTGTACAATATAAAAAGGTATAAAGATGCGCTAAAAGTATACAATACATTAATAATAGAATCTGATAACGACAGTATTTACCTGTTAAAAGACAGATTATATTTTGAGCGTTCCGAAGTTTATAAAAAACTGCAAAACAATACCGAATCAGAAAAAGATTTAGAAAAAGCGCAAGAGCTAAACCTTGATGATACTTTCAAAAATCCGATTCCTGAACCTGTATTATTATTAGACGATTAGAACAAAAATATTATCTCATTTCTTTCAATATTACATTTACATTTTCAGAGTTTAAATTACCTCTTACTTCAACTCTGAATAAAGAAACAATATCTGCTATATTTGTTTTAATTTCAGGAATTTGATTAATTTTATTTCTGTAAAAATCAGCCGTTTTTTCAGGTTTAAAGACCATTCTTAAAATAAAATTCAAAGGAATTTTAAAAATTCTTATATGTTTTACAGCAGTTTTATTACGCCTGCCCCAAATAAATACATTCCCGTACTGAGTATCTATATCGTAATCTCCTTCAATAAACATAGAAAGAGTGTTACTTTGAGAATACATTTTTGCATCTTTTACAAGGTTATTATCAATTCTAAACCCGCCATACAAATTTGATTTATAAATTTCAGGTTTTGAAAAATCAATATTTGTAATTTTAGATAATGTAAATTTAAACACATCTTTTGATTTTTGAGTTATAGAATTTTTCTTTTTCTTTGAGTTATCAATCATAAATTCAGTCGAACCGATCTTGGGCAAATAACCTTCATCAATAGCAAAATTTGCTTCTGCTTTAACATCATTCAATTTATTTTTTGTAATCACATGCATTGAAGCAAATGCACTTCCCTTGATCTGATCAGGCAAATTAAAGAAATTTGTAGCAACTACATTTGAATCAATATCAGAGGCAAAAAATTGAATGTCTGATGAATGTTTTTTTACATGATAATTTCCTTTTGCGCTTAAAATCCCGCCGGCGTAAGAAGTATACGGCAGCACAAAATCGGCAATATTATTTTTCAACGTACCGAATAATTCCACGTGATTTAACACAAATTTTGGATTGTTGACCTCATCAACCAAAATATGACCTTTTTTTACAATAACATTGAATTTGTTATTAGAAGATTTTGACTTATCAAAAGATTTTTTTGAATGATCAAAATGTTCAGGTTTATACGAAATTTTACCTTTTTTAACTGTAAATTTATCCAAATGAATATCTATATTATTTATTACTATATCTCTATCTAACTGGTTATCAGCATCAAGAACAGCTTTGATAGGAGAACCGAAAAAAGATCCTTCAGCATTCATTTTCAAATTGTAATTGTCAATTTTTATATTTGTATTCTTTAAAAACAGAAAATTGGAATGGGAAATATTAAATAAATTTATATACCCTTTTAAAGTATCATCTAAAATATTTAAACTTAAATCACACTCAAATTCCCCATTAGATATATAATTTTTCAAAAAGGATTGAATAACCGACACCGGAACTTTGGCGATAGTCTTTAAGTTAATATCTTTCAATGTATATTTACCCTTTATTTTGGTAAAATTACCCGAAGCAAATATCGTTCTTTGACCGTTTATCAGGTAATCAACGGATTTTAATCTTAATTCATCCCCATTTTTAAATGTGTGCATAGAAATTTTTCTATATTTATCGGTATTATCAAGATTTCCCCATTTTGATTTAATATTAGAATTTATAGGAACATCAAGAATATAATCAATATCAACCTTTGTTCCGTTGACATGATATTTTACATGAGCCGGAGCAGTACCGGATAATTTTACATTAGGATAATATTTTGAGGTTAATTTATCGGTAAAAATTGATTTAACATTTCCGTCAACAATAACATTATCTGTTGCAATTCCCTGCAGATAAAAATCAGTATTTACTTTTTCAGGACCAAATAAACCGGATGTTTTTGCCTGAACTATTCTGTCTTTAAAATAAAAAACAGTATCCGGTAAATACACAGGAATTTTTAATTCCCAAAAATCAGCCTTCAAATTTTTAGTTCTGCAAGTTCCGTCAAATCCGCTTTTTGAATAAGTCAAATCTATATCCAATTTACCGGCAAAATTTGAAAAGTTTTCAAGGAAATTTTTCTTATCAGGATGTCTTAATTTGTAAAAGAACAAGAAAGTTTCTTCTAATTCTTTTGCAGGTAAATCAGACGCGGTAATTTTTATCTTTTTCGGATCTCCATTTAGAAACAATTTTGAATTAATAAGTTTAACAGAAAAATTATCAGCATATAAACTTTTATCATACCCTAAAGTACCGGTTTCGCCAATTATTATAGGGGTTTTTGAAAAAGGAAGAAAAACTTTAGCGTTAATATTTAATTCATTTTTATTAGAATTTTTTATAGTAGAAATTCTGTCTATTTCAACTTTAAAATTTTTAGGAAAAAGAATTAACCCTTTATCAATGTTTACATGAGGTAATTTTGAAATATCAAATTTCTTATTTTTCTTTTCAATTTTGGGGGAATTAAATGCATTTTTAATTAAACCAAAATCCGCAAAAATATATCCTATACTTAAATTTCCATTTAAAGGCGAAAATAAGGTTGAACTGTAATTGAAATCATCTGATTGAATAATTTTATTTGTATTTTTATCAAAAATATAGATATTTTTAGAGCTTATGTCAAATTTTAAATTAGGATATGTATTTAACATTAAACCGTCAAATAAAAAAGATGAACCCAATTTTTCAGATAATAAACCCTCGAATTTAGTTTTGGTATTTTGAGAATTAAAAATCTTAGGCAGACAAAATAAGAAAAACGCATAAATTAAAAATACGAAACTAAATATAACTATAATTCCAGCAATAAATATTTTTTTTGTAGTTTTCATTATTTCCCCTGTTTTGTTTTAATATTAAGAAACTTTTTAATTCTATTAATAGGCTTTTTAGCTTCAATTTCAGCTTGAATTCTTGCCTGCTGGGCTTCGAGTTCCTGCTGTTTTCTCAATTCAATCAACTCTTCAACAGACAGATTTTCTTCCCCCGGCTCAGGAGTTGGCAAAGTATCAACAAAATTCTGCGCAGATTCAATCTCAGAATCTAACGCCAACCATTTAAACGACTTAATCATTTTCAAAGGTTTTCTTGTATCACCGCGCAGTTTTATTTGGAATTTAGTAGCATTTTGATCAGACTTACCCTTACCAAGTTGAGGCAATGCGTTCATTTCATCTTGAGACACTGATTCACAGAATATTGAAAAAGCTTTAACAGCTGCAATATTTAACCCCGGAGTGTTTTTAACAAGATTAACCGGATTAATATTTGCCAAAGGTCCTAAAGAATCAGAAAATGCCGAACCCAGTTTGCCTCTTAATTTTAAATCTGCACTGTTATTTGTGATGTTCATATCCCCAAAAATGAATAATGACATAACATTACCCTGCGATTTTATTGGAGAAACTTTTACATTCCCTTTTCCCGCAAAATCGAGATGACCGTATAATTCATTATAATGCGCCGTATCAAAGGTCACAAGATTAGTTATTACAGAACCGATTGCTGAAGAAAAGAACGCATTTTCTCTTATATTTTCAGCCATTAAGAAATTTTCAAATTTTCCGAAAGGCCCGAAAGACCCGTCTTTTATATTAAAATCAGTATAACCCTTTAAAGATTTCATTATTTCTGTTTCGTTTTTTGTCAGCAAAGAAACATCAGCAATAAAATTTAATTTTCCGGATAAAGCATCTTTCATATTCAAAGCATCACTAAGAACCTTTTCTATATCAAAATTTTTGCCGGAAACCTTAGTGTAAAGTTCTGTTGATAATAAATCAAACCCTGCATCGCCATAAACAAAACCACCCATAGGATAAGTTTTTAAATTGTTAATATAGAGAATATTTTTAAATAAAGAAATTTTTGCAGTAGTATCCTCAACAGAAATTTTATCCATAACGATGCGTTTTAATCTGATATCACCACTTTTAACGGTAATTGGGATTTCATCAACTTTTGCATTAGGAACTTCTGATTTTGGCATATTTTTTATAATTGCATCCGCAACTTTTACAATTCGATTGACATCAATGAATCGTGAAAAGACCCGAACATTTGAAATCGCAAAATCTTTTATTAAATCATTCCAAGTTGTTTTCGCCCATATTTTTAATAATGAATTATCCGCACTAATATCATCTGCAAATATATCAATACCTGAAGATGTAAAACCGATTGCTATTTTTTTTATGTTAATTAAGATTTCAGGAATTTTTATATCTTTAATATTAATTAAACCATCTACTTTCGGATTGGAAATTTTTCCTACGATATTTAATTTGCCGTTTACATCAAATCTTGAATTTTTGCACAAATGAAAATTACCTGTCATATCAGGAACATAAATTTTGAAAAGACTGATGAAAGGATCAATTCCAAGATTTGTTAATATACCTTTTATCTTAATAACTTGAGTTGCACCGGAAATATTTTTTTCTAAATCAGAACCCAAAACTTTAGCATTTTTTAAACTGTATAGACCGGTTTTGAAAATTTTTAAATTGTTTTTATTTTTTTCTAAATTTAATTGAAAAATATTTTGTTTCCCGATTAAATCCTGCATATTTACAGGCGTAACAAAATTATTGGAATCTGAAATTAATTGTGAAACCAATTTGATTTTTTTATCTTTCAGACTAATATTCGCAAACAGAGGTAAACTTCCTTTTTGTTCAAAATATCCACCAAAATTTTCCCCTATATAAACTCCGACATCTTTTGTATTAATTCCTCCATCAGCAATAATTTCAGCCTCAGGATTTTTTAAATAATCCGTTATTTCTCCTGATAATTTTATAACTGAATGATTATTTAATCCTATCAAAGTAGGATTAATCTTAATAGAATCATTATCAATATCCAGAATTAAGTTTTGATCAAATACTTTTGTTTTATGAGTAGGTATTGAAAAATTAAAATCATTATTAACCAATCTTGCTCTAAGCATTCCATCATATGCCCCAAGACCAAAATGCATAAGCTTATTTGACAAAACCAGAAAATTGTTATATGAATGAAATTTCACATCTTTTAAATCAGCTTTTATCAAAGATGCCGCATTTCGAATTCTTCCCGAAATTTTTGACTTTAAAGTTAAAGTTCCAGAGTCCATAATGTAATTTTGCTTAATTTCTTTTGGAGCAAACGCATTATACAATTCTTTTAAAGAAACTTGATCAGCATTAACAGATAAATCAGCAACGGAATCTGAAGCAATTTCTCCTGATATCGTAACAGGACGTGAATTTACATATAAACCTGTATCAATAATATTGACAACATCGTTTTCAAATAAAATGCTCGAATTAAATTTATCAAATAACAAATTTTCAGTTGTATCTGACAACATTCCGTTTTTCAAAACAAACGCGCCGGAGGATTTTATTTTTTCAAAATCAGTTTCAAAATTCAACCCCGACATAAAATATCCGTCAGCTTTCATATTTGCAAGATCATTTTTAATATGAATTGTATCTAAATACGCTTTAGCAATTTTTAAAATGTCAGATAAATAAACTTTTGCACAATTTAAAGATAGAGAAAAATTATGCTTTTTCCCATATTTGTAATCTGTAAGAAGATTAATAAAATCAGATTCCGTAACATATAAATTAGAATCGATTTTTATTTCATCGCCCAAACCTTTTAATTCAAAATAAGATTTTGGCAATTCAAAACCGGATAAAGTGACAGTTGTATCCTCGATACTTAAATACCCGTTAATATAAGGAATTTTACTATTCTTAGATTCTCTTATTTTAATTTTTGAATTTATTTTGGATTTCAAATTGTAATCACGATAAACCTTAACCGGATTTATAAACGGAACGGAAAATACCGCTTCATCATCTAATTTTTCAGATTCTGAAGATTCAAATTTAGGAATAAATGAATCTATATCAACATTTGCAGTAATGTTGGTATCATTATCGCTTAATATCTTTAAATCGGTTTTGATATTTGCGGTTTTAAAATTATGAAAACCTAATTTTAATTTATCCCCCTCAAAACTTAATTTATGGGAATTTTTTAAATCGTTAATTTTAGCTTTGTAATTTATCAATTTTATATTTGGAATAGTTAAACCTATTTTTGAAATATCAAATTGATTTTCTTTTTCGGGATTTATATATTTTTCAGGGTTTTGGAGTTTATTTTTTCTCTTTTCATTGACTATATTTTCATATAATTTGACAACTTTATACTGCTGATCATTCTCAATTTCTAAATTTACGGAAGGATTATCAAGCTTTACCTCAGTAACAAAAACATGTAACCACAGCAAACTTGGCAAAAACACTTTTCCTTTGAGCTTATCGGCAGAAAATAATTCAGAATTATCCGGAAGAGTTGCTCTAATTTTTCCTGTTTTTATACCGGCTTCTAACAATGGAGTAGTAACAATTTTAAGTTCGTCGCAACTTAAATCTATATTAAAATTTTCTTTCACTAACGACTGAATTTGGGGGAAATATTTGCTTAAATCAACTACAGCAGGCAAAATAAACAGAAAGGCTAAATACGCTGACAATAGAATACCTGCTGTCACATATCCGATAATTTTAAAAAATTTTTTCATAACATCCTCTGATTTTATAATTTTTATTCTGTCAATATTATAGAATAAAAAATAAATTACTCAACAACAACACGCGCAGGAAAATTACTTTTTAAAAGATTATTTGCTGCCTGTTGTGCTTTATCTCTGGAGGTGTAAGATCCGACTTGTAAAGTATAATAACCTCCCATATTTTTAACAATAGGATTAAGCCCTAAACCTGCATCTTGCAAAATACTTTTTGCAACTTCCGCTTGTTTTTCGGCTGCATAATATCCGACTACAACTTTTGCATTAACAATCTGAGGGGCAGCATGCTCAACAGGAGTTACCGGAGTAACAACCGTTTTTTGTTCTTGAGTTTCAGATTTTTGCACCAATTTTTTTTGAACAATCGGCTTTTCAGCTTCTCTTATTTTCGGTTTTTCAAGAATAATTTCAGGTTCTTTAACAACCGGTTCATTAACAACATAACGGTTTGAATGACGAGGAATAACGACTTTCTCATCTAATTCCGGAGAAAACATTTCTCCGGAAGGTCCAAAAAATTTCCCTTCATCTTCCATTTGAATATGTTTTAATCTTTCGTCAATAACAGAAGACATGTTGCGTTCATCTTCGTATTGAGAAATTTCATCTGCTTCATCTCCAAAACCTAAATCAACATTTGGAGATAAAACTCTTGCCGTGCCAAGCATTAATAAAACTCCGGCAAAAAACACAGATGAAAACACAACCAAATATTTATTCGGTCCTTTATGAACTTTTTTCTTGTAATCACTATATGAAAAGTGCGTTGTTTCAAATTTGTCAATGTCTTTAGTCATTAAACACCTCTGACCTTTGTAGTTGCTAAAATAATATCATCAATTTCTTCACTATATCTTTTCATAACGTTTTTGGCAAATTCTTTAACATTATCAATTCCCAATTCACTTTTTAAACCTGAAACAGGAATCGGTGCGCCTTCAGATAAAATATTTACGCCGGTATGAATTAACACGGAAGTTAATGATTTAGTTGCAATTGAAACAGAAAGTTTTTTATTTTCAAAAAACAAATCATCCCCGTTTCTTAAAATTTTATACCCCAAACTTTCCAATTCTTCTTTTATACAAGAAATCAATAATCTTTGACGAAATACCCCTTCCACCAAATCTATATTAAATTGTTCAGTTATAAAACTCAACATAAGTTTGCTATAAATCGGCTCATTATTAATTACATCTTCAATATCAACCATTTCGACTAGATTTACATCACATTCACCAATAAATGCAACGATACAATCACCCTGAATTTTATAGTTTTTATAAATCCAATGAGGCGCAAGCTGAGAACCTATATACTTTACCTCGTCGTCAATAAATAATGTTTTCAATATATCCCTCACTAATTTTTAAATAATTTTTCCGCTATATCATATGCTTTATTATAAACAAGAGCATTTTTTAATCTTACACAAGATTCACAAACTCCGCAATGACCCTCTGATTTATCATAACAACTCATTGTAAGTTCTAACGGTATTTGATTTTCAATTGCCAACTTTACTATATCATTTTTATTACAATTTATCAAGGGCGCACAAACACTGCAATGATTTAAAGTTGAAAATTCAAATTCGTTATTAATACATTCTATAAAATTTTTACTGTTATCAGAAAAAGTTTGAGCTTCTTCAACATTTGCACCAATCAAAATATAATCATAACCGAATGAATCCGCATAACATCCGGCAATATTTAAAAACAGACCGTTGCGATTGGGAACCCAAACGGACTTTGCGCTATTTTCAGGATCATTTAAACCTTTTGGAAGTTTTTCTTCAGTTACCAAAGAAGTTTGAGTAATATTTTTCAACCAATCAAGTTTTATTATTTCATGTCTGATGTTGTAATATTTACAGATATTTTTTGAAGAACTAATTTCTTTTAATACAGATTTTTGACCATAATCAAAGGTCAACGCCAACTCTATATTTAATTCTTCTTTTTTTAATCCTAAACTCACTAATGAATCAAGCCCGCCTGATAACAAAACTATAGATTTAGTCATATATTACTCCTCATACTCATCAATTATTTTTGATGCCTCTATTTTTAATGAATCTGAATATTTATCAGATGATAAAACTTCATCTAATATTTTTCTGTCAGACATATTATACAAAGCAATTAAAGCATTTTTTTTAACTTCTTCATCATCATCTTCCATCAATCTTTTTTTTATCAATTCGAATGCAGCAGGATTATTGCTATCCATAAGACCTTCTATAGCATTTATTCTCACCTGAGAACTGGAATCGGTTAACGATAATTTTAACGCACGAAAGACCTTTTCATTATTTGATATTCCCATTTTATTTAAAGCCTCAATAACACGTTCTTTTAAAAAAGAAAATTTATCTAACAATCCTTGCTTTGCCTCAAGAATACCAACAAGCGGATCAATTGCCCGAGAATCACCTAAAAGACCTAATGCCGTCGCTGCAGATTCTTTTACATAAACAGATTTTTCATTTTCATCTTTTACAACATCAATCAATGGGGCAACCGCAAACCTATCGCCAATTTTACCAAGAGCATCCGCGCAAGCAAGTCTTAATCTGTAATTTTCGTTTTTATTATTTAAGCAATACAATAAAGCCGAAACAGCAGAGGTATTTTTTAGATTAGCAATAGCTTTTGCGCACATTACCCTAACCGAAGTAAATTTATCTTTATCAAAATCATTAACAAATGCACCTGTTTTTAAAAGCAAAATATCAACCAAAACTTCCAAACTTGAAACATCACGATATCTGTCAATTTCCCTGATAAGATACATCATTTTTTCAGGATTATCGCAAAACCTTAACATATAATTGCAAATTTTTATAACATCATAATCCGGATATTTATATGATAAATCCCTGATTTTATCTTCAAATACCTCGACGGATATATTATCAAACAATCCGCACTCAACAGCTACAGATTTATAATCCGAATCATTCAAATTATCTGCCCTCTTACTATATAACAATATTACAAAATCACACGATTTGCAAATCTGAAGTTATTTGGATAAAACCATCAATGAAGTTTTTAAAATTTCCTCAGCTGAAGAATTATCTGATAATTTTAATACGGCTTTTGATATCGCATCCGAAATTTCATTTTTTTCATAACCAAGAGATAACAATACCATCTGAGCATCTTGAAGATTTTGAGAATCAATTTTGACACAAGAAGAAATATTTACACTTGATGCAGAACCTTCGTAAGCGCTGAATTTATCTTTTAATTCCAAAATAATTTTTTGTGCGAGTTTAGGACCGACACCCTTTGCCCTTGTTAATTCTTTATAATCACCGTCTAAAACAAAACCGACAAGATCAGAAACCTCAAATTCATCCAATAACGTCAACGCCATTTTTGAACCGACCCCTGACACTGAGGTTAAAATATTAAATATATCACGATCTTCTCGCTTTAAAAAACCGCATAAACTCATTTTATCTTCTCTGTGAATTAATACGGTAAAAAGTTTTATTTCACTCCCTACTTCAGGCAAAGCTGTAAAATCTCTGTCCATAACAGAACAACAATATCCGACCCCAAATGCTTCAACGGTAACAAAACACCCTGATTGAGAATTCTGTTTATAAGAAAATTTTCCTATTATATAATCATACATAAATTTTTATTTCTCCATACTTTTTTTAATATCTTCAATTTCATTATTAATTTCAGAATCAGTTAGCAATTTTTCTTTTATCAAATCATACGAATACATAACAGTAGTATGTTTTTTAGAGAAAAATTCTCCGATTGACTCATAACTCATATCAAGAATTTCTCTTGCAAGATAAATTGCAATATGTCTTGCATGACTGATTTTTTTCTGTCTGGCAGAACTTTTTAAATCCTTTATATCAATTTTAAAAAATTCTGCTGTTTTTTGCGCAATATCATTGATTGACATTTTTTTTATACAAATATCCAAATTCAACGCTTTTTTTGCAAGCTCAAGTGAAATTTCTTTTCCGCTGAATTCGCAATACGCGCTAACCTTATTAAATGCACCTTTCAATTCTCTTACATTATCATCAAAATTTGAAGCAACTAATTCAAAAACTTCATCCGGCGCAACAACACCAAGTTCTTGCGCATAAGCTTTAACAATTTCAAACCTTGTTTCATAATCGGGCGGAACAATATCAACAACAAGCCCCATCTCAAAACGTGTTCTTAGTCTTGTATCAAGTTTCGGAATATCACAAGGCTGTCTGTCTGATGCGATAACAATCTGTTTATTGTTTGTATACAAAGCCTCAAATGTTGAGAAAAATTCTTCCATTGTCCTTGTTTTGGATTCTATAAACTGAATATCATCCATTAATAAAACATCTATATTTTCAAATTTTTGATGGAATTTACGCATTAAACTGTTGTTAACCCCGCCTCTTTTGCCGGAATTTGCATCGTTATACTGAAAACATTTAACCCATTCATTAAAATAATCTTCCATACGAATATAGCGTACTTTCAGCTTGGTATTAAATAAGATATAATGCCCGATTGCTTGCAAAAGGTGCGTTTTACCCAATCCGGATGCTCCGTATATAAATAAAGGATTAAACTTTTTTGCAGGATTATTTGCAACAGAAAAAGCTGCATTGTAAGCAAATTTTGAATTTTCACCCACAACAAAATTATCAAATTTTAAATTTAAATTCAAATTAGCGCTTGATTGCATTTGCGCCATAGTTAATTTTGTATTTTCTTCTTTTCTTTGTTCTTCGGTTTGACCTGCAACAGTTTTAGACAATTCTTTTTTACGAGCTTTAATATATTTTTCCGCCAAATCAGGATCATAAGACAAAGAAAAAGAACATTCCTGCCCCAAAACAGATTTTATAACCGATTTTATTTTATCAGACCAGCCTTTTTTCAAAATATCAACAGACAACTGCTGAGGAGAAAGTAAAACCAGTACGGAATTTTCAAAATCAACAGCCTCCAAAGGGTTTACCCAAGTATTAAAAACATGCTCAGGCAAATTATATTCAAGCTCGTCTTTAACCTTGTTCCACAGCTGTTTAACTTCCGAAATATCCATAAAAAAATTTTATAACAAAATATATTTTTGTAAAAGATAAGATTTATTAAGATTCTAAAAAAATATTATTTTTACGCACATCTAATCTTTACTAAAAATCCAAAAACCTTTTTTATTTTTCTTTACAGTAACCGATTTTTTATTATCACTTTGCTGTTTTTGAGTTTGCTGAGATAATTTTTGACTTTGTTGAACTTTCTTTTGAGAAACTGATTTTTTTGTTTTTGAAGATGCAATTGTTGATTGAGGTTTTATTTGTTTAAACGCACCGGCTGTAAGCGTTGATGTGTAAACTGGTGTTGTATGAGCATAATCAAATAAGATAACACCGTCCGCGCACATTTTTCTGGTTTCATATATCTGACGAATTAAATCTTCACTTTTGCCGCCCATAAAAGTAACAAATAAGCCTGCATAGAGTTTTGTTTTATTTGTTTTCACCCTCATAACATCATCCATCATTGAAGAAAGCATTTTTGAGTCATACGTTAAAAACAACGGAGTAAATCCATCTACATATTCTCTATAAGACCAAGATCTCCAATCCTGCTGTTTATACGATAAAGCAGAAGAAATATCCGGAAAAATAACCGCACTCAAATATACGTTATAGTCTTTGCATAATTCAGAAACACTTTTAACAAAATTTGAAACTTTATCTCGCCTATACTGATTCCAATCATACCACAACGCATCAGACACCGTTAATTCAACCGGATCCACACCATATATTAATTTAAATTCATTTCTTGCATATTCACTAAACCCCCAAGCATTCATATCGCTCCCCGGAGCAGAATTAGGATATCTTATATAATCCAAATTTATACCGTCAGGCTTATAGGTTGTAATAATTTCAGATAAAAGTTCCAACAAAAAAGAATGAACCTCGAGATTTGCCGGATCTAAAAAATATCCGTTGTGTTCAGAAATTGACTGAGTAGGACCGACACTTGTATAGAATTTTTTTGTTTTATTTCCCCAATCAGGGCGCTGCGCCAAGATACTCGAAGGATTTGACATCGGAGATTCGTTTCCGACATAGAAAGATTGAAACCAAATATTTACCTTAATTCCTCGCTTATGTGCTTCACTTATCCAAACCTCCAAAGGATCAAAACCCGTAAATGTTTGATTTTGAACAGTAAAACCGTATTTATTCATTGTTTTACTAGGAAAAATAGTTTTCCCGTGATAATATGTTTCTAAAAAAATACTGTTAAAACCGGTTTCACTTATTTTATCCAAGGTAGAAATAATTTGAGAAGGATTAGTTTCTGTCGGTCTTATCCAAACCCCTTTTAGTTCTCTTTCAACAAACGGTAAGGCTGTTTTTATGGCCATATTCGCTTCATTAATTGCCTCTTGAGTGTATTGTTTAACCATCTGAGCATTGCCCTTTTCATTAGATGCTAGAGTTAAATAATTCTGCGCAATCTGAATATGATTTTGAGGGATCACTGAACTATAATTTGCCAAAGTATTTTTGTAATAGCCTATCATAGATAAAGCTTCATTAATTTTTTGCTGTGCCTCAAATATATAACTATCTGATGTTGTATAAACATAAAGGGTTTTATTCATAATATCAATGTAAACCTTTGATCCGACATTGATATTATCAGTAATCCAGTTTTTTGCTCTGCCATGACCGCTTATTACAACCCCGTCTGACGGGATAGTTGAATCTGCACCACTTAAATACGTAACAGTATTACCTTGAACTACAGCTTCTGTTCCAAACTCATTAGTGCCGGTATGGATTCCGAAATTAGGAGTATAAATTACTAATTTATTCGCACCTCGTCCTCCCGGAAAAGAATTTGAAGATAAAAGCGGGTCAAGAGTATCAAAATTAATTGAATTTTCAGAAAAAACCACTTCTGAAGGAGAAAATTCAACTTTGGAAAACGGAGGAATCTGTCGCGCTTCAACAACTTCTTGAGCCCCATCTAAAGAATCAAACGAACTCATATCAACCTCTTGTGCTACAACAGTTGTTATTGAAAATATTAATGCTGTTAAAACTAAACCGACATATGCTGCCGAACTTTTAAAACACATCTTCTCTTCCTTTTACAGATAGTTTTTTACTTCATAGACAAAGCGTTTTTGGAAAATTCTCCGGCCTTTTTATCATCACCGAACTTTTCATAAATATTTGACATATTAATGCTCAATTGAGAATTTTTATACCCTTTATAAAATGCTGTTTTGTAATAAAACAAGGCCTTTAAATACTTATGTCTGGAATAATAAAAGTTTCCTAACCTAAAATTTAATTCAGGATTATTCTTATCTATCCCAAGAGCCTTATAAAAATATTCTTTCGCCTCTGTGTCTTTTTTTTGCTCATCGCAAACAACTCCCAGTCGAATTATAGAATAAATATCTCCGGGATTATGATCTAAAGCTAAATTATATCTGTCATAAGCATTTTTTAATAAACGTTCTTTTACCGAACTATCAACAGAAAGTTCTTGCGCCTTTTTCAAATAACTATCGGCAGATCTTAAAACTAAAGTATTGTCATAATCCGCACCATAAGAAAACGCCGGCACAAAACATGAGCCAATCAATACATAAATAATTGATATTAAAAATTTATTACAGGTCAGTAACTGACGGAGTTGCTTTTGTGTCATGGTGATAAAATGAATAATCTTCCGCTGCAGGATCAAAATATGCCCAAAATCTTTTACAAAATTTAACAAACTTGTTGCCTTTATTTCGATATCTAAGTTCGTCATCCAAATAAAATTCTTCCCCAACAGAACGATTTTTACTTACCTGAACGATATCAGAAGTTACTCCTGAATATCCCCAGTTTTTCATGTATTCAGAAGAAGTAGTCTCTTCAACTGATACAACAGCATTTGCGCCAACCTGCGCAAATACGATTAACAATGCGACTAATAACAATTTATTTTTCATATCTACCTCTTTTATATCATTATAAAAGATTTTATGCAACTTGCAATTATTTTGCTATTTGTTTACAAAAAAATACATTTTTCAGAGGACATATATTTTTCTAATAAAATTTTTAATTTGTAACAATAGTCAAAACATAATTTTCATTAAAATATTTGTTTGCAACGCGCATAATATCAGCACTTGTAACAGAGTTTATTAAAGATTCATATTCATCTTTAAATTCATACCCCCTGCCGGAGGATTCATACCAACTTAAAACAGAGGCTTTTTCAAGATTAGTTTCCAATCCGATAATATAGTGGCCTAAAAGTTTATCCTTTGCTTCTTTTAATTCTTTATCAGAAACATATTCAGTTTTAAGTTTATTAATTTCATTAAATAAACCCTGTTTGGATCTTTCTAATGTAGAAGGATTTGTTCCGATATACATTAACAAGTTACCCCTTAAAACATTTGCTGAAAATGAACTTCCCAATTGATACGCAAGTCCTTCTTTTTCTCTTAAATCCTTAAACATTCTTGAACTCATGCCTGTTCCTAACAACGAATCAATAACTTCTAACGAGGCATAGTCTTTTTTATCGAGAACTCCGCAAGTCTGCCAACCTAAAATTATCCACGCAGTTTGGGTCGACGGCATTTTTTCAAGTTCATTTACAGATTTTGTTATAGGGTAAATCTTTGATGAATAGTCTTGATAATCAAATTTTACAGAATTTTGTTTTTGTTTAAAAATTTCATTCAAATCATTAACTGTTTTATCTAAATCAACATTTCCGTTTATAGATATAACCATATTTTGAGGATCAAAGATTTTATTATAATAGTTTAAGATATCATTTCTTGAGATTTTTGAAACAGTTTTTTCCAATTTTAAACCTGAAATAGAATAATTGCTATCAGGATAAATTAAATCTCTGTACTTTTCAAGAGCACGAGTAAGTGCAGAATCTTTTGAAGCCTTTATTTCATTCAATTTGTTTGATTTTATCTTATTAATTTCAGATTCATCTAAAATCGCATTATTTACAACTTCATTCAGCAGCTCCAGTGTTTTTTCATATTGATCCTTGGTTGTTAGAACAGATATTACAAAACCGTCAGGAGTAGATTTCGGAGAAATTTTAATTCCGAGTTCTTCCATAACAGACGATAGTTCAGCTTCAGAATAATTTTTAGTTCCCTTCATCATAGCAGAGGCACTAAGAGTTGATATGCCAAAAGTATTACTCAACAATTGCCCGCCCTTTGAATAAATACTCATTGCAATGATATCGTTGTAATCATTTGGAGAATATAATAACACCGCACCATTAGACAATTTATACTTTTGAGTTTGATTATTTTTATTCACCAATTCAAAACTTGAATCAGTTTTCTTTTTAACTGCAACGGGAACATTTTTTGCGTTTTCAGGTAATACAATTGATACAGCACTTTTATTTTCGCCAAGATACTTTCTTGCAACTTTTAAAACATCCTCTTTTGTAACTTTATTTATATTATTTAAATAGTTGTCATAAAACTTTAAATCATCAGTTAAAGCGACAGTATATCCGATTTCTGACGAGATATTTGAAACTGACTCTCTTGAATAATAAGTTGAACGCTCTATCAAACCTTTTGCAAGATTTAATTGATCATCAGTTATACCGTTAGACTTGATATTTTCAATAACAGAAAATACTTCATCTTGAATCTGCTTACATTTATCAGGTTCAAATGTAGCATTTACATAAAAAATTCCGTCATCTTTGTATGTAGAATTTCCTGCACCCACTTCAAAAGCTAATCTTTTTTTCTCTTTTATTAATTGATTTAAGACAGAAGATTTTCCTTCCCCCAAGATTGTTGATAAAACATCCAAAGCATACGAATCTTTGTCTTTTATCGAAACCCCGCGAAAACCAATTATCATATATCCTGTTTGAACATCAGCGTAAGCAACTTTTTTCTTTTGCTCGGTTAATTGAAATTCTTTCGGATAAGAATACTTAATTATATTTTTAGCATCTGTTTTAAAAGAAGCTTTCACTTTTTCAAGCACATCATCTGAATCAATATCACCGATAATTACAGTAACCATATTAGACGGCGCATAATGAGCGTTAAAAAATTTTAAAACATTATCTCTTGAAATTGTTTCTATAATTTCACTTTTACCAATTACTCTTCTTTTGTAAGGATGATTAGAATAAAGCATAGAATTTAAATTGTCATAAAGCAAAGTGTGAGGAGAATTTAAATCTTTATTAATTTCTTCCAAGACGACTTTTCTCTCTTTTTCCATTTCATTTCGCGGAACTAAAGGATTAAGCATCATATCAGAATGAAGTTTAAGCGCCAGATCAAAATCCTTTGACGGAATAGTTATATAATAATGAGTAAAATCTTTGCTTGTTGCAGCGTTTGTAACCGCGCCCTTATTTTCAAGAATTCTGTCAAATTCTCCGGGAGCCATATTAGATGTCCCTTTAAAAAATAAATGTTCTAAAAAATGCGCAACACCGTTATTTGAATCATCTTCATCAATCGAGCCTGTTTTAATCCAAGTATCAATCGTAACAATAGGATTATTTTTAACTTCTTGCAAAACAACAGTTTGCCCGTTATCTAATTTAAAAAGTTTAGCTTCTGAACAAAAGGCACAAATTCCCTGTCCTATCAACAAATAAACAATCGCAAAAATAATTATTTTTTTCATTTTTATCCCCATTTTACAAACCTAATTATACAACAAACTTATAGCATTATTGAAAAATACAAAAATCCCCTGTTTGTTTTAATCCGATTAAACTAGTCTTGATTTGTAAAAAATTTGTACACCATGCGGTCAAAGCATGATGTAGAGCATGGTTGAGGAATTTTATCAACCTAAAGATTTAGATAATTTCTTCAATCTTAATTTTATAATTTATCAATCAGTGCATGGATTCAAATACCGTTTAAAAAGTCTAGTATGTAGAGTGTAGATAAGATAAATTTCGGGGGCATAATGATGAGAGAATACGGTAAAAAATTAAGAATTCTGTTAATTGATGACAACGCAAATCATTTAAGGGGGATTAAAGAGCTTATTAATCTTGAAAGTGATTACAATGTGGTTGGGTCAACAACAAGCGCAAATTTAGGTATTAACCTTGTAAAAAGATATCAACCTGACATTGTTTTGATGGACATTAATATGCCGGAAAAAGATGGATTGCAAGCAATTCAAGCTATACAAAAATTGGAATTAAATACAAGAATTGTAGTTTTGAGCGGATATGATGATGCTGATTTGATATACAGAGCAATGAAACTCGGAGCAAAAGGATATGTATTAAAAACGATGGCATCTTCAAAATTAATTGATGCAATAGAACATGTAGCACAAGGTAAAATTTTTCTTCCTGCAATTCTTTCGACAAGATTTTTTGAACACTTTCAATCAGTTTCACGTCAAGAAACAGCATCAAAGGACGGAGAAGAAAATCTGCTCAATTCATTAACATCAAGAGAAAATGAAGTATTGGATTTATTAACCCAAGGTGTTAACTACAAGAGTATTGCACAAAAACTTATTATCTCTGAAACTACAGTAAAAACCCACGTAAATAATATTTTTCAAAAATTACAGGTTAACGACAGAACAAACGCTGTATTATACGCTTTAACACACGGATTTAAGCCAAGTAAAACAAACGCTAAAGTTGAAGCAACAGCAGCGTAAGAGTAAAGCTTAATATTATTAAAAAGGGTTCAGACATATCACAGTGTATGAACCCTTTAAATTTAGGTTGAAAGGCAAAATATGACACAAACTTATGAACAAGAAGAATTAAAAACACAAATTAGTTTTGTATCACACGAAATAAGAAATCACTTGTCAATTTGTGATATGTACTCAAGAATCATAAAAAAGAATCTTGAAAAAGAAAATATACAAAATGAATCCATAAACAACGCCTTATCCTGCATTCAACAATCAATACAAATAATAGGCGCAAACCTTTTAGATTTAAAATCAATAAACAGCGATTGCATTCAAATTTTTGACTTTGAAACCATCTGCAAAAAAGGTGTTGAAATGGGCAAAGCATACAAAGAAGACAAAAATATCGAATTTGACTTTCACATAAAAAATTCAGCGTTAATTTCAGTTGATGAAAACAGGTTTTTATCCTGTTTAGTAAACATAATAAAAAACGGGATAGAAGCAATAGAAATGAAAGGAATAATAAAAATATACGGAGAAATAAAAGATAATAAAGCAGTTTTAAGGATTTCAAATAACGGGAAACAAATTCCGCAATCAAAACAGGATAGCATTTTTAATTTAGGTTATACAGACAAAAAATGCGGGAACGGATTTGGGCTTGCAATTTGCAAGAAATATTTAGAAAATCAAAAGGGCAACATAAAACTTGTAAAATCCACAAAAACAGAAACACAATTTGAAATCAGCGTTCCTGTGTAGTTTCTGGGTAGATAAGTAGGATACTAAGTGAGTGGTGAGTTGTGAGTAGTGAGTAGTTC
>CAMNNA010000015.1 GCA_946545285.1 uncultured cyanobacterium
TTGAAAACCTGCCTGCGGTTCGAGCGCGAGTGAGCCGAGTGCGGAGTCGTTTTGCAGGTGGCAAGAGCCACAAAAGCAAAACACGCAGCCACGTTTAAGGCGAACGAGAAAGAAGCCCCACCGGGTCCATTTTACATTGAAAATAAAAGGTATTTTTGAAGGGGCGAAGAACCCTGCAGGTTGAAAACCTGCCTGCGGTTCGAGCGCGAGTGAGCCGAGTGCGGAGTCGTTTTGCGGGTGGCAAGAGCCACAAAAGCAAAACACGAAGCCACGTTTAAGGCGAACGCACGCGATAATGAAGAGTTTTAGTTTTTATATAGATTGTTTAGGGGGTTAAATGGTATTATTATCAAGTAAAAAAACAGAAATTATTAAAGATGCACTTAAAGTTTTGGGGAAGAAAAACTTAGTTTTTATAATGCATAATGTAAGTTTTCCGTCTTTAGCCGGAGAAAATACTGGTTTTGGGAGCGTAAATACTTCAGGCGGAAGAAAATTTTTAGAATATATTAGCCCGATATTTAACGGGCTGCAGCTTGGACCAGCAGGGAAAACAAAGTCCTCTGATCCTTCACCATACACAGGGACAATATTTTCTAATAATCCGCTGTTTATTGATTTAAAAGAACTAACAACCGATGATTGGTGTGGAATTTTATCTGTTGAAACATATAACGAAATAGTAAAATTAAATCCGAATAAAGATAAAAATCGCGCAGCTTATTCCTATATTATAAATAAGCAGAATCAAGCATTATCTGAAGCATATGATAATTTTTCAAAAGTCAATGATAAAAAACTCTCAAAAGAATACGAGATCTATAAACTTGAAAATAACGCTTGGTTGGATAAGGACAGTTTATATGAAGCCTTGACAATTGAAAATAATTCCGACTATTGGCCTAATTGGAAAAACAATGTAGATAAAAACTTATTTAATCCAAAATCAAATGAAGAAAAGATAAATTATGCAAAAAGAATTGATGATATTTCTAAAAAATATGCAAAAGAAATTGAAGAATATAAATTTGCACAGTTTGTGCTGTATAAGCAATCTGTAAAAACAAAAAAAATAGCGGATTCATTAGGAATAAAAATGATTGCGGACAGACAAGTTGCATTTTCGGATCGTGATACTTGGGCATATCAATCATTGTTTTTAGATGGTTGGTGCTTAGGCTGTCCTCCTGATTATTTTTCAAAAGACGGACAGGCATGGGGATTTCCGGTTGTAGATCCGGAAAAATTATTTAATTCGGACGGAAGTTTAGGTGATGCCGGAATTTTGATGAAAAATTTATTTAAAAAAATGTTTAAAGAAAATCCGGGTGGTGTTCGAATTGACCATATTGTCGGCTTAATTGATCCATGGGTATATAAAAAAGGTAAAAAGCCTATGCCTGAAATGGGCGCAGGCAGACTTTATTCATCACCGGAGCATCCGCAACTGGGCAAATATGCAATTTGCAGCATTGATGATTTGAATAATGAAGTAACGTCAGATAACGAAAAAAGGGTAAGAACTTTATCGAAAGAGCAAATTAAGTTATACGGCAGATTAATTGAAAAAATTGTAATTGGTGCAGCAAAAGAAGAAGGATTGACAAAAGATCAAATTGTTTGTGAAGATTTGGGTACTTTAACTAATCCTGTAGATGCTGTTATGAAAGAATACGGTTTGATGGGAATGAAGTTAACTCAATTTACCGATCCAAATGAAGAAGATGACCCTTACAGATGCAAAAATATCGGAAAAAAATGCTGGGCAATTGCCGGAACACATGACAACAGACCACTATCCTTGTGGGCAAAAGATCTGGTAAATACCCATGAAGGCTATTTACACGTAAAAAATCTTGTTGAAGATTTATTTAAAGATTGCGAAAACAAAGACGAAATTATTGTAAAAATGACTTCAGATGCCGAATTTTTAAAAGAAACAAAATTGGTAGAATTATTTGCTTGTGAATCAGAAAATGTCCAAATATTTTTTACTGATTATTTCAATATGACTGATACTTACAATGTTCCGGGAACTTCAGGTGAAAAGAATTGGAGTTTAAGACTTCCGGATAATTATGAATCAATGAATATAATAGACTTGCCGAAAATTTTAAAAAGAGCTATTATTTCTAGAGGAAAGGTTTTTGCAGATAATAACAAAAAATTAATTGAGGCGTTAGATGAAATTTAGTAAATTATTAAACGGAATTTTTATTGCATTTGCTGTTGCTGGGATCATTCAAACATCTTCTTTGGCATTACAAAATGATGCGAGAAGTCAATACGAAATGGGTATCCAATATTCTCAGGCAGGCATGTATAAAGAGGCAGCAAAATGTTTCAAACAAGCAGTTGAATACGATCCTAACTATATTGATGCTTATTATAATTTAGGTTCTATTCTTGAGTATCTGGAGCAGGATGATTTGGCTCTAACGGTATTTAAACAAATAATTTTAAGAAGACCTGATGATTATGAGTCTGTGTATAAGGCTGCTCAACTAAGCAACAGGCTTGGAATGCCGGATAAAGCAAAAATGTATTTAACCCTTATTCCGCCGGAATCTTCGATGAGTACTCATGCTAAAAGGTTAACTGATGAAATCAACGCAAAAGAAAAAGAAAATGCGCAGATAGCTCAGACTCCGAAAGAGCCTGAAAATATTTCGGTGACACCGGAAAATTTTGGAAATACTGTTCATGTTCAAGCAAATTCCGGATCAGAAGATAAAAGTTTAGTTAATAATCAGCCAAATATTCAAAATGCTAAAGATGAAGTTAACACATCAACTCTAAGTGATATTGTATATAATAATATTCCAAGTCCTACGGGTATTGTAACTGATAGTGACGGTATTATTTATGTTGCGGGATTTTCTGACAACATAATTTACAAGATTGGTAATGATAATAAAAAAATTGTTTATATAAAAAGTGAAAAAATTGACGGTCCAATCGGAATAACGATGGATTCTGATAAGAATTTATATGTCGCAAATTATAACAAAGATAACGTGTTGAAGATATCTTCCAACGGACTTGTAACTAAATTTATTGAATCTGTTGATAAACCTTATTGTATGCATATTTCAAACGGTTATTTATATGTTTCTTCTCAAGGCAGCAACGCTGTTATAAAAAGGAAATTGCAGTAATTTTATGGTTAAAGTTAAGTCAAAGTGGGTTTGTCAAAATTGCGGATACGAAAGCGCAGGGTATTTGGGGAAGTGTCCTGAATGCGGAAATTGGGGCAGTTTTACCGAAGAAATAGAACAGTCAGCTTCTAAACCTCAGAATTTTGGAGTTTTGGGAGTTGTAAATGATGTTAAACCTGAATTAATAAAAGATATTCATATAGGTAAAGAGGTTCGTTTTAGTACGAATATTTCTGAATTTGATCGGATTTTGGGCGGTGGGCTTGTACAAGGCTCTATTGTACTAATTGCCGGAGATCCCGGCATAGGGAAATCTACTATTTTGCTCCAGACGGGCGGAGAATTAGCTAAAAAAGGTCAAAAAATACTGTATGTTTCAGCAGAAGAATCATTAGGTCAGGTAAAACTTAGAGCAAATCGGCTTGGAGTTGATTCTGATAATTTGTATATTTATCCCCAAACAAATTTAGAAGCTATCAGAGAACAAATAGAACAATTATCACCGGATACTGTAATTGTTGACAGTATTCAGGCAATTTATTCCGGAAATATTACGAGCACAGCCGGTAGTGTTTCTCAAATTCGTGAATGCTGTAATATTTTAATGAATATTGCAAAGGCTAAAAATATCACAATAATTATTATCGGGCATGTGACTAAAGATGGTAATATTGCCGGTCCAAAAGTTTTAGAGCATATGGTAGATACCGTTATTTATTTTGAAGGAGATAAATATAAATCATTCAGAATTCTTCGTTCAATGAAAAATAGATTTGGAAATACTTCTGAAGTCGGAATTTTTGAGATGGGGGCAAATGGTCTTGTTGAAATTAAAAATCCTAATGAGTTGTTTTTAAACGAAAGATCATTTGAAAATATTCCTGGGAGTGCAATTGTTGTAACAAATGAAGGTACAAGACCTTTGCTTGTTGAAATTCAAGCGCTTGTTGGTACAACACCGTATCCTTCTCCAAGAAGAGTTTGTAACGGGGTAGATTTTAGCAGATTATTACAAATTCTTGCAGTATTGGAAAAAAGAGTAGGTTTGAATTTGTCTAAACAAGATGTGTATGTCAATGTTATGGGGGGGATAGAAATTGATGAGCCGAGTGCTGATTTAGGTATCGCAATGGCTATTGCAACATGCGCAAGAGATGTTGTTGTTGATCCTCAAACTGTTATAATCGGAGAAATCGGGTTATCAGGTGAAATCCATCCTGTTTCTAGTATTGATAAACGCTTAAATGAAGCTGCGTCTTCAGGATTTAAAAAGGCTATTATCCCTTATGCCAACAAAGATGTAATAAATGATCGTATAAAAATTGTTCCTGTTAAGCGAATTATAGATGCAATAAGTGCATGCATATCTATGGGAGTTAATTCAAAATGATACCTGAACAAGAATTAGGCCAAATTTTAAAAGAAAAGAAATTATTTATATCAACTGCCGAATCTTGCACCGGAGGACTGTTGAGTTCTAAGTTGACAGATGTTGACGGAAGTTCCTCTTATGTAAAATTAAATTTTGTTACTTACTCTAATAAATCTAAACATGAAATTTTAGGGGTAAGCTGGGATATTTTAAATAATTTTGGTGCAGTGAGTGAAGAATGCGCTCAATCAATGGCAGAAGGACTGATGCAGAGGACTTGCTGCGATATTTCGCTTTGTACCACAGGAATTGCCGGTCCAACCGGTGGAACTGCAGATAAACCGGTTGGTCTTTGTTATATTTCTTGTAAATATAAAAACATTGTTACTGTTAAAGAATTAAGGCTTTCTTGTGACATTCCAAGAGTACAGATGAAGCAAATGTTTGCAGATAATGCTATTAAACTTGCTATTTCAATATTAAAAGAAAACAGAATTTAAGAAAAAAAATAAAAAGCCCCTTTGCAGGGGCTTTGTTATATTAAAGAAAGGAAATTTTTTCGATTTTTGTTATACTAAATTTGATTTAACTTATCTAAAGCAGCTTTGGCTTGCTGAGCAACACCTTGGTGCTGATCGTTTTGAGCTACTGTAAATAATGTTGTTAAATCTTTCTTATATGCCGGTTTTTGTAAGTAACTTAATGCTTCAATTGCTGAAGATCTTACAACAGGATTAGGGTTGTCTTTCAATTGATCTACAACACCTACAATTCCAGGTAATTCAGTTAAAGGTACTTCGGTATTATTCAATTTTTGTACTTCATCAGCATATAATTTATCTAAGATTGCTGTTGTAAATAACGCATAGCTTTTATTTCTTTCAGCTTGTTCTTTTGGAGAAAGTTGAAGTGCTAATGCTTCTTCTTCTTTTGTTAATTTTTGCTGTTGAGAACCTTTTTCTCTTGCTGCTGTTTGTTGTGCAGTCGGACCTGCTAAATTAGTTGTATCAGCTTTAATAATATCGTTTAACGCATCAAATATTTTTGCATCAACTAATTCTGTAGCTGCTTGAGGATTATTTTGAACTAAATCAGCAATTTGTTCCATGCCGTTAACTTGGGCGTCAAAATCAGGATTTGTTAATTTTGCAATAAAAGCATTTAAATCAACTGCCGGTGTTACCTGTTGTTCCGGAACAATTTCAGGCTTTTTTTCGGCATCAACTTTAGCCTCTTTAACATCTTGCGCCGGTTTAGTTTCTGTTACAGGTTGATTAATGTTTTGTTGATTTATAATTGCCGGTTGAGGAACATCTTTTACAACTGTTTCCGGTTGATTTTGAACAGGAACTTGCGGAACAACTACAGGTTGTTGAGGCACATAAACAGGTGCTTGGCAAGTTGCATCTTGTGCAGGATAATTATAAACCGGAGCTTGCGGATAATCATAAAGCGGTGTTTGCGGATAGTTATAACAAGGCGCAGTTATCGGAGCTGATTGAGGAACGCCAACACTCGGATTGTGAATATCTATTTTTACAGCATTATAATTTGGTGATAAAGCTTGCTGTGGAGCTTGGGGTTGGAAACCATTTTGAGGAATTGTTGTACATACATTCGGTTTCGCTACACATGGAATTTGATTCATAAATTTTTCCTTTCCTACTAATCAAAATTTAGTCTGTTACTATTCTACCGTTTAAATGTCGGTAAAGTTAAATTATTGCTAAATTTGACTTTTATTTTAATAAAAGTTTACATAAAAAAATTTTTTTCTTAATATAAGTGGCTTTTGAGGATATACAAAAAGACATACTAAAAATATGCTGGATAAGAAATTATTTTGTGATATTATTAAGTAAAGGGAACCGTTTTTGGGGCAAAATTGCCTATAGGAGTGAAGTTATAAGATATATGCAAATTAATCAGAAAAATTCAATAAGAAAAGCTTTTGGGAATGCCTTAAAGAAAATAGGCGCAGATAATAACAAAATAGTTGTCATGGATGCAGATTTGTCATGCTCAACGCAGACTAAAATATTTCATGATGCATTTCCTGACAGGTTTTACAATTGCGGCATTGCTGAACAAAATATGATTGCTACTGCTGCAGGGCTTGCATCTGAGGGAAAGATTCCTTTTGTATCGAGTTTTGCGATGTTTGCCACAGGCAGAACATATGATCAAATAAGAAATGCTGTTTGTTATCCTGATTTTAACGTAAAAATTATCGGTACACACGGAGGAATAACTGTTGGCGAAGACGGTGCAACCCATCAAGCTTTGGAAGATATATCATTGATGCGGTCTATTCCGTACATGACTGTAGTTGTTCCTGCTGACTGCAAAGAATGCGAAGAAGTTATTAAATATGCTGCTAATCATATCGGGCCTATGTATATAAGAATTTCTCGGTCTAATGTGTATGATATATTTGATGATAAGTACAAATTTGATATTAGCCGTGCAAGAGTACTAAAGCATGGGAATGATTTGACTGTTTTAACAAATGGGGAAACATTGGCTGAATCTCTTATGGCCGCGTATGAGCTTGATAAAATCGGTTATAGTATTGAAGTAATTAATGTTCCTGTAATAAAACCGATTGATGTAACGACAATTTTAGAAAGCGCTAAAAAAACAAAGCTTGTAATGACTGTTGAAAATCATTCTATTATTGGGGGGTTAGGGTCAGCTGTTTGTGAAACATTGTCTTCAAGAAATCCTGTTAAGATATTTAGAGTCGGTGTAAGGGATGAATTTGGGCAAAGCGGCAAAGCAGAAGAACTTATGAAATATTATGGACTGGATGCAAAAAGTCTTGAAATAAGATTTAAAAATATATTAAAGGAAGAAAAAGGCTTATGATAACACTTCAAAATGTTACTAAAAGATATAAAAATAATCATTATGCATTGAAAAATGTAAGCTTGGAGATTCATTCCGGAGAATTTGTGTTTGTTGTCGGAGCTTCAGGCGCCGGAAAATCCACTTTAATGAAACTATTGTATAGCGAAGAAAAACCGACTACCGGAATCGTTTCTATAGGAGGCATAAACATTGCTAATTTAAAAAATAATAAAATTCCGAATTTAAGAAGATGTATGGGTATTGTATTTCAAGATTATAAGTTGCTTCAAAACCAAACGGTGTTTGATAATGTTGCATATGTTATAAGAACTCTCGGAATTAGCAGTAAAGAAATTAACGCAAGGGTAAACGGTGCATTAAAAATTGTAGGACTTCATCATAAGAAAAATGCTACACCTGCGGAATTATCAGGCGGGGAACAGCAAAGAGTAGGAATTGCAAGGGCTATTGTGAACGGGCCGCCTTTACTGATTGCAGATGAACCTACCGGAAACCTTGATCCTCAAAATTCTATGGAAATCATGCAGATTTTGGATCAAATTAATCAGCGTGGAATTACGGTAATTGTTTCTACGCATGACCAAAATTTGGTAGATTATTTTAGGAAACGTGTTATTAAACTTGATAACGGAGAGATAGTGAAAGATATACAAGCAGGTACATATGAGTAATAATTTGAAATCAAATGTAAAAAAACATATTCCGAAAGATTGGCTCTGTGAATTAAGAATTATGAGTCGTCTCGGTATTCAAACTTTCAATGATATAAAACGTACAGGATTGGTCAATTTTGTTATTATAACAACAATGGCCGCTATATTAACAATATTTGGTGCTTGTTTTAGAACGGCGCTTTCTGTTTCGGCTTTTTCAAAAGAGCTTGGGAATGCGTTGGAAATTTCTGTTTATTTAAAAAATGATGTATCTGTTTCCGAGGCTAAAAGCGAGCTATTGAGATTAAATCATGTTACGAGCATTGATATTGTTCCAAAGGCTGAATCATGGGTTAAATTAAAAAATCAGATGAATTTGCCAAATATTGATAATCCCCTGCCGGATACTTTGCATGTAAAAGTTGATTCACCTGAAAATCTTCAGGTCGTTTTTGATGAAATCAAAGAAAATAACATTGTAAGGGATATGAGTTATGCAAAAGATTTAGCAACAAAAATTGAACTTGTAAGTCATGTTGTCAGAACAATTACACTTGGTGTTATTCTGATTATGGCACTGTTAACAATAACTATTATAAACAATACCATTCAACTTGTAATTCAATCACGAAAAGAAGAAATTGAAATTATGAGATTAATGGGTGTAAGTAATTGGTATATAAGATTTCCGTTTATTTTACAGGGAGCTTTTTATGGGCTTGTAGGGTCACTCCTTGCTTTAATCCCTATGGAATATATTCAAAACGGTCTTTTGAATGTTCATAAATTTTTTATGGTTCCGTCACCAAGTAATGCACAAAACTTAGTTATTATTGTAATGTTTTCCATGAGTGTATTTTTTGGCGCAATCGGAAGTTATTTGTGTATAAAAAAACATCTGCAGGTATAAATGGAAAATATTAGTATTCTTTTTATCTGTGAAAATGATAGCTTATTTGATGATTTACGACCTAAATTCAAGTTGTTAAGAGATGACGACGGGGTTTGGGTATGTAATTTGAAAAATTATAAAAAACAATTAGAAAATTTAGATATAAAAATTTTAATTATTAATGCTGATGATTATTCAAAAAAAGAATTGTTAAAAATAATAGAATATTCTAAAAATCAGCGAAATGAATGCGAAATACTTCTTATGACAGATAAATCTAACGCTGAGGATATTCTAGAATATTATGATGATGGAATTTTTGATTATTTTTCAGCTGAAATTGAACCGTGGCAGTTAATGATAAAGTTAGTTAATGCGTTTAGATCTAACAGTAATAAGGTAAAAGAGATTGTAAATGGTAATTTTTTTGAAGAATTCGATATCTTGGATTCTAAAACCGGTCTGTATAAACATAAAGCCGTCGCACAGATATTTGACCGACTTGATATGAGACAAAAGGGAATTTTTTGCATTATTTCACTGGATGAAAGTATTAAAACAAGGGTTTCTGTGAGTCGTTTATCAACTGTTATAAAAAATAATATAAGAAATTCTGATATAGGTATAGCAGGTAAAAGTGGTACTTTTTATATTTTATTACCATCATCAGATATTTTGAAAGCCCGTAGCTTAATTGAAAAAATACAATTTAATATGGGAAGTGATTATCCGATTCATTCCGGAGTCGTTAAGATTGGTTTTCAAGATTTTAATAGTGTTTATAAAAATGCAAAAGACAGTTTGCTCTGTGCAGTTCAAAATAACGAATTGTGTGCGTCTTTAACTGATAAAATCGGAAATAATTGGCTTGATGATGAGAAAGATTCAGAATCAAAAAAGCATTTCAAACTATTTCATAAATTGTACAAAAGTAAGATGGATACTATAATAACTCCATTATTTTTCAGGTATCAAAAAAGTTGCGAAACAAAATTTAAAAGTGCCAAAGTTTCGCAATATACTAATGAAATTGAGAGCGTTTTTAATGTAAGATGCGGCAAAAATTCAAGTGAAGTTACAATTCATTATAATGGATTTACTAAATTGTACATTGGAATTTCTCACAAAGGTTTGGATAGCCTTGAAAATTCTCAGTATGAATTTGATTTAAAAAGTTTTAGTGAGCGTGATTTAAATCGGATATTAAAAAAGTTTTTAGCCGAATTTGAACAATCCTTTGTGAACGATTAACAATTTGTCTATGGACTTAATATTATCATTTCACAATTTTTACAATCAAATTTAAGCGGATATTTTTTTCCGCACTCATCTTCTAAAAACAGATTGTTAATAGGTTTTTGGCATAAATTCGCAGCGAACTTCAAGCAATGCTTGCACCTCATCAATTCAACTCCTGAGGGGATATTTTTTTTAGATTCTAGTGCTGCTTGTACGACATTTGTTCCGCATTTAATGTAGAATTCCTGTGCTTTTTTATTAAAAATATTTAATTTGTAGTCTAAATTTTTATACGGAAATTTCGCGTAACCGATAGGTTTTTGAGGTAATCGTTTAAAATTATTTATTCTTTCAGTCATTAAGTTTTGTAAAAGAGATCTTCTTAGCTCGTTTAGTTGCGATACCGGTAAAAAAGGAAGATTATCAGAATCAATTTCGAAGTTTATAATGTAAAAATCACTATTTCCGAGTTTACTAAACTGCTTTACATAACTATTACGGGTAATATCAGGCTTTTTAGATATTTCTCCTGACGGTAAATTAATTGAAACTTTGTTTTGATCTTCATCAATTGCAATAATTTTCTTATCTTTTATATAAAGTGATATACCTATTTTTCTTAGGATTTCAGCCTTATTTAATTTCTGAAAGTAAGAATTATCAATATTTCTATATAATTTAGTGCCAATTTTTACTATAATTTTTTTATTTGGATATATTTTATTTCCCTCAATTTTATTAACTAAAAAACCACTAAATTCGTTGTCGGAAGTAAAACACAGACCATCTTGAATATTCACTTTACCGTTTATTTCAAAACAATCTTTGTGAATTTTTGTAACAATCCCGATATATTCACCTATAAATTTTGGAGATTTAAAGTTATAACATTCACCACGTTTTTCGAGAAAATAAGACGTATATGAACGGTTAAATGTTTTATTTATATCAGGAACAAAATCTGTAAAAACTTTACCGGATGAGGTCCTTTCAGAATATTTATTAAGCTGATTATTGTAATATAAAACAACATTTTTAACATAATTTATGTCTTTTAATCGTCCCTCAATTTTAAAAGAATTAACTCCGCAATCTATTAATGATTCAATATAATCAGACGCATTAAAATCCTTTAACGAAAGTAAATGTTGATTTTTCATGTAATATTTACCTTTAGAATCAACTAAAGAGTATTTTTTTCTGCAAGGTTGCGCGCATTCTCCTCTATTTGCACTCCTAAATCCGTTTGCATATGACAAGTAGCATTGTCCGCTATATGATACGCATAATGCTCCATGTATAAATGTTTCAATCTCGCAATTTGTGTTTTTACATATTTCTCTAATTTGATTTATCGACAACTCCCTTGCTAAAACAACTCTTGATACGCCCAATTTATCAAAAAATTTAATCTTTTCTAAACTTCGATTATCGCACTGTGTGCTCATATGTATCTGTATTGGGGGAAGTTTATTGTCAGCACAAGCTTCTAAAATCCCCATATCTTGAACAATTATCGCGTCAACGCCAATTTCATACAAATCATTTATTAATTTTACTGCCTGATCAATTTCATTATCATTTAGTATTGTGTTAACCGTCACATGAACGCGTACATAAAACTTATGTGCGTAATCGACAAGTTTTTTAATGTCTTCTAATGAATTACTTGCATTAACTCTTGCACCAAAAAAATTTGCTCCAATGTAAACAGCATCAGCTCCGCAATTTATTGCGGCAATTGCATTTTCAAGATTTTTCGCGGGAGCGAGCAATTCGACCGATTTCATACATTATTTATTACAAAATAATAAATAATTTGCAACAATTTTCCATATATAAATTTTAATGATAATATAACCATGAGATGAGTATAAAAATTGCACTAATAAATCACGGTTGCGCTAAAAACCTTGTTGATGCGGAGTTAATGCTTGGTGCATTAGCGCAGAAAGGTTACGAAATAACTTTAGATGAGAATGAAGCAAAAATTGTTGTCATAAATACATGTTCATTTATACACGATGCCGAAAAAGAGTCAGTACAAAGTATTTTACAAATGATTGATGCAGGTAAAAAAGTGATTGTTGCAGGTTGCTTATCCCAAAAATATAATGAAGAACTTAAAGATGCGATTCCTGAATTGTCAGGTATGATTGGGGCAACTAACCTTACTGATGTTGCAAAAATTGTTGATGATATTATAAATGGGACAGAATTTGAAACAATTGTTGATGAAAATCCTCATTATAAATATCCTGAAAATATTGAAAGACAGCAAATTACAGTTGGTGCAAGTTCATATTTAAAAATTGGAGAAGGTTGTAATTACGAGTGCGGGTATTGTATTATTCCTAAACTTCGCGGGAAATATTCTTCCCGCCCTATTGAAAACATAGTAAGTGAAGCACAAAAGCTTGTAGATAAAGGGGTTAGAGAAATTGTTTTGATTGCCCAAGATACATCTTCTTACGGAATTGATTTGTATGGGAAACAGGCATTGCCAATACTTTTAGAAGAATTAAACAAAATAGAAAATCTGTCTTGGATAAGGATAATGTACGCGTATCCGACTCAGATGACAGATGAATTAATTGATGCAATTGCAAAACTTGATAAGGTTGTAAAATATGTCGATATCCCTCTTCAGCATTCACATCCGAGAATTTTAAAGGAAATGAAAAGACCCGTTATGGATTATACTGAACTTGTTAACAAAATAAGATCAAAAATTCCCGGGGTATGTGTCAGAACCTCTTTGATAGTTGGTTATCCAGGCGAAACTGATGAAGAATTTAATCATTTGTATGAATTTGTTAAGAATGTTAAGTTTGATCGAATGGGCGTATTTGAATATTCAAGAGAAAAAAATACTTATTCAGACAAGCTATCTGGTCATTTGAGCCCTAAAATTAAAAAATTACGCGCAGATAAATTAATGGAATTACAACAAAAAATTTCTAAAGAAAATAACGAAAAATATATAGATACAGACTTAAAATGTATCGTAGAGGGATATACAGATGACGGTTTAATAATTTTAAGATCCGAACACGATGCGCCTGAAATTGACGGCTATGTATATGCAAAGGCAAACAATCCTGTAGTTCCGGGTGACATTGAAATTGTTAAAATTAAAGAATGTGATGAGTATGATTTATACGGACAGATTGATAATTAAAATTAATAAAGGAGAAATATGGAATATATAGAAAATAAAGAACTGGAAGAAAAAGAGGTAAAAGGTATATTTACTGACATGCTTAAATACAGCCCTTCAAAATTATGCGGCATGCTCGGAAATGTTATTACCGTCCCAATTTATACAAGTTTGTTTTCGACTGAACAGTACGGGTTATATACAATTTCAATTGCAATGTTATCTTTTTTGTGCATAATTTTTTCTGACTGGGTAGGATTATCCGGATTAAGATTTTTTAAGCATCATCAGATAGCGGAAGATTTGCCTAAATACCTATCTACATTAGTAATAATTTTAACTATAAATATGTCATTAATGTTCGGATTGTCCATTATTTTTAAAGATAATTTGTATACATTATTCCATGTACCATTTAAGTATTTTATGGCAGTTCTTTTGTTGATTATACCGGTTGCAATAAGAGCGTTGCTATCGCAGCTTTTGAGGGCTCAATTGAAATCTGTTTCATATACGGTTGCAACAATCTTAAATCAATTTGCGACAATCTTTTTAGCGGTATTTTTTGCAAAATTCTTCCATTTTGGAGCTGCGTCAATTCTTTTAGCAATGGGCGTTTCAATTTCACTAATTGACATATTACTTCTATATCAAAGTGAAATATTGAAAGTTTTCAAATTTCAGAAAGTTGAATGGCAGTTTATATTTCCGATAATTAAGTATGGTATACCGATTGCAGCAGCATCATTAAGTGCGTGGATTATTACCCAAAGTAATAAATTTATAATGAACGGAATTAGCGGATTTTCAAAAGCTGCATTGGTGGGAGTCGGATATGGTTTGACGTTGCCTATTTTAATGACTTTATTTGCAATGATTACGGTTGCTGCTATTCCGAGAATCTATAATTTGTACGAGGCTAAAATTGATGTAAGACCTATAATTTCCAGATTTTTAGGGTATTATTTACTGGTGGCACTGCCAATTATTACAGTAATGTCTGTATATAGCGTTGAATATACGCAGATTTTTGCCAATGTAAAATTTTCTGAAGCTTTTGTTCTTGTACCATATTTTGCTTTTGGGGTTTTATTTCTGTCAATGACTGATTATACAACACTTCAATATCACTTGGCTAATAAAACACATATCGGGTTTATTGCGAAATTAGTATCAGGGATTATTGGTGTAATATTAAACATTATATTGATACCGAAAATGGGGCTTATAGGGGTCGGAATAGGGACATTTAGCGCTAATTTCTTGTATTGGCTTTTGACCGTGATAATTGTATTGCCTCAGTTTAGACTAATGTTACCAAAATGCACCTTATTAAGAATTTTTATTTCTGCTTTACCTTGTGCAGGGCTGTATTATTTGCTAAAAACAGGTGTTCTAAACGTTCCGGCATCAATTCAAATGATAAGCATTTTAGTCCTATTCTATTGCTGTTATACAGTACTGAAACTAAAATTTATTAAAGCACGCTATTAATAAAACTTCATATTGAAAACCTTAATAGCAAGTTTTAAAATTTACGAGTGTTAGAATTACAAGACAAAAGCATGGCTTAATGAAAATTAATATAATGCGTCATGAAGTCATGCTCTTGTTACAATACGGGTAAAGACTTAAAACCAAACTTGAAAGGGATATAAATATGAATAGCAAAATAGGCAAAAACAGGTTTGCAGCCGCTGTTATGGCAGTTGCATTTATGGCTCAGCAATCCATGTTTTTATCGGTTGGGGCATCTGAAATTGATGGTGTACTGCCAAATGGTAATACATTTAATGTTTCACCTACCGCGCTAATAAAAGACACTGATATAGGTTACAGAAAATACAAAGAGTTCACACTTGATAAGGGAGATGTCGCAAACTTAATCTTCAAATACGGAGCGACAGACGTTAATACTTTCATTAACCTTGTTGATAAACAAATCAATGTAAACGGGATTGTAAATTCTGTTAGAGACGGGAAGTTTTACAACGGACGTGCAATATTTGTATCACCAAACGGCATGGTTGTTGGTTCATCAGGGGTCTTAAATGTTGGGTCGCTAGGCATTTATACGCCTTCAAATAATGTTTATTCGAAATATAAAGCCAATCCGGAAGCGGATTTAACGACTTTAATAAATTCAAATTCAGGTAAAGCTGTAACAATAAATGGCAAAGTATTTGCAGCAAATGATGTAGATATTCGTGCCGGTAAAATAAATGTATCAAAAAATGCCGGCATTATGTCAGGTATTAATGAAGGGAAAATGGGTGTTTATGATTCAAATTCTCAAGCTGAAGCATTATTTAATCAGTTAGTTAATACTGACAACATTTCGAGAGGAACTTCTTTTGCAAGTAATAACGGAAATATTTACATAACATCAGTTGAAGTTAGTGAGCCTACCGGAATAGATATTTCAGGGCAGGTAAAAAATTTTGGTACAGGAAAGACGATATTAACAAACAGCGGTCGTGAAGGAATAAATGTCAGCGGTAAACTTGCCAATGCTGACGGGCTTTTGAAAGTCGATAACAGATGGGGCGATGTAAAAATTTCAGGTGATGTTAAAAACGGCGGTCAAACTCAAATATTAAACAATCCTGTTAATTCAACAGTTACATTTACAATTGACGGTCAAACTTACACATATACAACCGATAAAAATACTGAAGTCAATGTAACAGGAAACATTGATTCTAACGGGCATTTAACTGTGGATAATACCGGTAAAAAGGGCATAAATATTGAGTCAAGTTCAAAAGTTAACGGCAACAACGGGATATTAATATCTAATGATTCAGTTGGCGGAGTGAATATTAAAGGCACAGTTAAATCTGTTAATAGCGAAAATAATAACGATAATATTATAATAAATTCTAAAAACGGTAATGTTATTATTGGTGATACAACAAATAATGATAAATATGTTCATGCCGGTAACAATATTGATATAACCGTTAAAAACGGTAGTATTTTGAACTATGCAAGTACAATTGCTAATCCTCAAGAATTGACAGATCCGGCAAAAGCTAAAACGTTGTTGGTCGCAGGTAAGGATTTGACAATGAATGCAACTGACGGAACAATCGGGTTAGAAGTTGGCGGCGGTTGCGTTGGTGATTATTGCACCGGAATTGGTCCAAGAGAAAACGGCACAAGAGATTTTAACAGATCGATAAACGCTGATGTTAAGGGGAAAGTTGCAGCAACGACATCCGATACTTCTGTTAATAAAGAAAACCCTTATGTAATTAATTATGCAGCTTTGGATTCTGATATGAACATTGATAAAATCAAAGCTGACGGCAGAGTTATTTTAACCGTTGATTACGGCAAAGACGGATCTGCACGATATGACATGTTAAATGCAACACCTGCAAATCATGTTAATGTTGAAGGTTACGGAATATCTTTAATATCAAGCGGAGACATCGGTAAAGCTGACAATAAATTAACATTTAATCAAACAAAAGCCGGAACTTTAAGAACTAAAGATAGTTATAAAACAGCAACAGATGGCTACGGAATGGATGTTTTGGCAAATGGTGATATTAATATTAAAGGTTATGATGATAAATATACAGTTAACAATGTTTGTTCAATGGTATCACGTGAAGGAAATATTAATGCTGAATTCGGCGGAAATACATACATAGAAGAAACAACTGCCGCAAAAGATATTAATATCGTTACGAGAGGTAAAAGTATTGAAATTAATCACCTTGGTACAGTTCCAAGCTTAGGTGATAACGGTCAAATCGGACCGAAAGTTTATGATACATACCTAGGACCAAATGGCAGAGATAAAGATAATAATCCAACTACAGGCAAAGGTTATGATAATGCAACCCCTGATAATGCAACGATTAAAGCATTAGATATAAATAAAACCATAAGACCAAATGGTGAAGATGTTGACAACGGCCATTATGGTTGGGCTGATTCTGTGGCAAGAGTAAACAATGCTCTGTTGGAAATGAAAGACGGTAATCCTGATACAGGTAATCTTGATATTGTTGCGGATAATGTTTATGCCAACGGCATCGTTGCTCATTTTAATAAAGACGGATTTTCAAAAGAAAAAGATCCATCAACTAACCCGGTTGTAGGTACAGAAAAAATTCCTACAGGTCATGCAGTTAGACCTGATGATGTCGAAGGTATAGGTCATAATGAGCTGGAAAGGAATTACTATTATCCGGAAGGCGATGGCGATGGCATTTTTGACGGTGTACCATCAAATGTTGATCCTGATGATGGCATTGTTGATGCAACACCTCTTGAAATACCTGATGATACAGTTCCTCCTGGACCTGATCCTGGACCTAACCCTGGACCTGACCCTGGACCCGGACCTGGACCTGGACCTAACCCTGGACCTAATCCCGGACCTAATCCTGGACCTGATCCTGGACCTGACCCTGGACCTGGACCTAACCCTGATCCCGGACCGAACCCTGGACCTGGACCTGGACCTGGACCTAACCCTGATCCCGGACCGAACCCTGGACCTGGACCTGGACCAAATCCAAATCCTAACCCTAATCCTAACCCTAATCCTAATAATGATGAGGCGGAAAGGGAAGAAGCAAGGAATATATATAGAAAAAATGTTGATAACAATGTTCAGGCAATTGATAAACGTCAATTTATCAGATATCAAGTGTCAGAAAACAAGAATCCTGTTGCAATCGAACAAACAAATGGGGTACAGTCATTGTTAGATGTATCAAGAGGCGGAATATCCGTTACTCACAACAACGAATTAAAAGCAGGCGATATTGTTCCTGTACATATTTCTTACGGTGGATTGGACATAAAAACTGACGTAAAAATAATTTCAGCGACAGATCACAGAGCAGGTGCCGAATTTGTTAATCTAAATGAGGCAGTTGCGAACCAAATATTATACTTAAATATGATTTTGGAAGATGTAAATAGAGTGTCAATGAGGTAGATTTTTCTTAATTTATACACGATAAGAGCCTGCATAAAATTTGCAGGCTTTTAACTTTAAGTTAAGTTTTGTAAAAATTTTATATAAAAAATCAAAAAAAAGTAAATAATTTGTCCCTTTCAACCGTTTATAAATATATAAGTAAATTTACATGTCATGACTTTAGAAAAGTACAAGGATAAGAAATGATAACTCAAAGTAGTAATAAAAAAATGAAAGGACAAGAATAATGAGAAAGAGAAAAATTGTACTTGCTTCATTATTAGCAGGTGTATTTGTTTTTCAGCAGTCTATGATGCTTAGCGTCATAGCAAGTAACATTAGCGGTGTTACAGGCAACAATGGGGTCTACAACATTGATCCTGCGTTTGCAAATGGTGCAACAGGATTTAGGCAATATGAGCACTTCAATTTAACTGAGGGAGATATTGCAAACCTTATTATGCATAAGAACGGTGCCGATTTAAATGCCTTTGTTAACTTAGTTGATAACAAGGTCCAAATTAACGGTCTTTTAAATACCGTTGATAAAAACGGAGCATTTGCGGCAGGTAAAGCAATCTTTGTTTCTCCAAACGGTGTTGTTGTCGGAAACCAAGGTATTGTAAATGTTGGTTCATTTGAAGCATATGTTCCTGCTGCAGGAAATTACAATACATTGAAAAATATATACAGTGCGGCAGAAGCTGGCCAATACGCAATGACCACGGATGATATAAAAAATGCTACGCATTATACAAATGGCGTATTTATTAACGGTGAAGCCCCAATCACAATTGACGGTAAAGTAATTTCCAGAGGCGATGTTATTTTAAAAGGCAATGGAATTAATGTAGGAGCAAACGGCGGAATCGTTGCTAATGTTGCACAAAATGAAACATCAATTAATAAAGATGCATTAAATACTTTATTTAATAAATTAGTAAATACAGACGGTATTACTAATTCTGAAACAAAGTCTTTTGAAACAACAGCAGACGGTAAATTAGTTATCTATTCAGGCGGCGGAATTACAATTGACGGTAAAGTAGTTAACTATGCTGCAGGAGCAAACTCTGAAACCAATATTCACAATACGTTAGGTTCATATGACAGTACTACTGGAAAATATACGAATACATCAGGACTAACCGTAAATGGAAATGTTATTGCGACAAAAGGTAAATTAACTCTTAATAATAACTCTGAAGAATTAACTATCGGCCAGAATGCAAAAGTTAATAACGGAGGAGGAAATACACTTATTACAACTCTTGGTAATATGACAAATACCCTTCAAAGTACAGGAGTTTATGATAACGGTAAAAATGATAATGCAAAATTAAACATTGCCGGCAGCGTAAATACTGTTGGAGAAACCAAAATTATCAACTATGGTGCTAAAGGTTTGAATGTCACAGGTGAAATTAACCATAGCAACGGTAATTTATTAGTACAAAACGGCTATGAACCAACTCACGAAAAATTTAACGATACTGCAGGCATGAATATAGCAGGTAAAGTTAATGTAACAAACGGTACTGCTGATTTTGTTAACTACGAATCAGGTGTTAACGGTATGACAATTGCTGAAAATGTAAATGTTTCAGGCAAAGCTACTTATAAAAACTATGGCCGTGACGGTTTAACCGTTAATGCAGGCAAAACTGCAAAATCAGGCGCCGGCTTAGAAATGTATAATAACGGTACTGGCGGTATGAATATCAACGGTACTGTTGAAAATACCGGTGTAGCTGAAATTACTAACGATGGCGGAGCATTAAATGTTACCGGTTTGGTTACAAATGAAAACGGGAACTTAACAATGACAAATAATGCTACAGCTGCCGGAGGATTTAATGTAAAAAATAACGGTCAAATCAAACAAACCGGTACTGCAGGCGAAGTTAAATTGTATAACTATGGTCAAAACGGATTTAACTTCGAAGATAGCGGAAATGTCAATTCTTCAGTTAATACATTAGTTCATAACGAAGGCAAAAACGGTATTAAAGTTGCCAAAGGTGCTAATGTAACAAGTACAAAAAATACTACTGTTTACAACAATGCAACAGGAGGAATTGATGTTGACGGACACGTAAATGGTAATAATGTATTTGTAACTTCATATAACGGTGATGTTGTTATCGGTCATGATGATACAAATAATAACATTAAAGCTGTTAACAATGTAAAAATAACAACAAATAAAGCAAGCATCTTGAATTACGCAGATGACGGACGTGCTGCAAAAACGCACGCAAAGGAAGGCGCAAAAACACTGATTGCTGCAGGTAATGATTTGACGATGGAAGCAACAGACGGTACAATCGGTACTGCAGTTAATACCGGTACTTGCTTAGGCGGTATTTGCACAGGTATTAGTGATAAAACCGGTACAAGAGATTTTAATAAATCAATTAACGCAAATGTTGGCGGTAATGTTACTGCCAAAACCACAAGCACAGCTACCAATAAACCGAATAAACCTGATGATTTAGTAATTAACTATGCAGCAATTGATTCTGATATGAATATTGATAATATTGATGCAGATGGCAGAGTAATCCTAACTGTTGATTACGGAACAGACGGTACTACAAGATATAATATGCTAAATGCCGGAAACGGTTCTAAAGCTAATGTCGAAGGCTACGGTTTGTCATTAATTTCGAGCGGTAATATTGGAGCAGCTGATAAGAAATTAACATTCAACCAAACAAAAGCCGGAACTTTAAGAACCAGTGCAAATGACGGTCTTATTGCAGGCGCAAATGCAAATGCAACTGACGGCTATGGTATGGATGTGTTGGCAAACGGCAATATCTATATGAAAGCTGACAGCGACGATTATACCGTAAATAATGTTTGTTCTATGGTATCTCGTGAAGGTTCAATAGATGTTGAATTTGCAGGAAACACATACATCGATGAAATTACTGCCAAAAAAGACGTTAAAGCGGTAACAAGAGGTAAAACAATTGAAATTAATCATCTTGGCACAGTTCCAAGTTTAGGAGACAACGGTCAAAACGGTAATGATGTTTATAAATCATACTTAGGCAATGCAGACAGATTTGATGATAACGGACCTTTAGGTGATGATGACGGTTTAGGCTATGATCATGCAACTCCAAACAATGCAGAAATCAAAGCTCTGGATATTAATAAGAAAATCAGACCTGACGGACAAATGGTTCCTGACGACAGACCTACAGGTACAACAGATAATTACTATGCATATGCAGATTCAACAGCTGTTGTAAGAAACGGACATGTTGAAGTCGAAGGACCAAATGCAAACGGTAAAATAGACGTTACGGCTGATAATGTATATGTCAACGGAATTGTTGCACACTTCAAAGATGACGGATTTACAAAAGACAAAGATCCTCGTACAAACCCTACAATTGGCGGTAATACTCCGACAGGACACGCAGTAAGACCGGATGATGTTGCTGATACGGGCAGACCGATTACAGACAGAAATTACTACTATCCTGATGGTGACGGAGACATTCCTAGCGGGCATGAGCCAATAGAGTTCAAACCGGTAGTACCTAATCCTCCTGGAGTTGACCCTGATGACGGTATTGTTGATGCAACACCAATGATTATTCCAATAAAACCACATCAACCAACTCCTCCAGCACCAAATCCACCTCAAAATATTAATATGGACGATGAAGACGGTCGTATCACTTGGAAAAAACAAGATGATAATAATGTTCAAGCAATCGACAAACGTCAATATATGAGATTCAATGTTTCGGATAACAAAAATCCGGTTGCTATGGAAAGAACTGACAACGGTGTTGACTCACTTATAGATATTTCAAGAGGTGGTATCGCAGTTAAACACAGCAATACATTGAAACCGGGTGATATAATTCCTGTTCACTTAACATACGGCGACTTAGATATCAAAACTGATGTAAAAGTAGTATCAGCGACAGATTCAAGAGCCGGAGCAGAATTCATCAATCTCGACAAGTCAACAGCTAACAAGTTATTATACTTAAATATCTTATTAGAAGACAGAAATCACATCTCTATGTACTAAAAGATGAATAGCTGAAAGATAAATAAAAGAACCGAAGTAAGAAATCTTATTTCGGTTCTTTTTATTTTGTAAAGAATTTGCAACCAATAAATTAATAAGCTAGAATGTCTAAGGGGAGAAAAACTAAATACAACTATGCCGAGATTAGCGCAAGACGATTTTAATTACCAATATCAGCAATATGGGAAAATTTATTCTTATAGCAACGCTGTTCGCAAAAAAAATTATACAAGTAAATCAAAAAAAAATAATCCTATAAAGTTCTTAATATCAACTATTCTTGTTTTCTTTGCATTTTATTCATCAATATTTGGGGTTAAAAATATTACAAATGCCATTATAGCCCCGATTCCGCATAATAACATTAATGCTGACCTTGAAGAAATATTGTCACCTATAGATAGTTATCTATCAAATTCATGGTTTTTGGGAAAAAGTTCTTTTAAATTTGCTTCAGATGATAAATCGGCTAAAATGAATCCTATAGATGAAAACGTAAATATGCCGGTTTTGGGAAATGAATTGAATTATTTGATAAATCTTTATCCTGTTATTAAACCATCAATTTATGTTTATGATTTAGAAACAGGAAATTACGTGGACATAAATGCCCAAACTCCTTATGCAACTGCCAGTATAATAAAAATTCCGATATTAATTGATTTATTTAAATCTATTGAAATTTCTCAGGTAAGTTTGAATGATGAAGTACCTTTAACAGAATATTTTAGAACAGAAGGTTCCGGAAATCTGCAGTTTAAGGCACAGAATTCAGTTTATTCCATTGATAATTTGGCAAGATTAATGATTACTGAATCCGATAATTCAGCGACTAATATGATTGTTGCAAAGATTGGGAACATGTCTGATTTGAACCAATCAATAAGAGATTGGGGATTAAAAAATACACAGATGAACAATTGGCTTCCGGATTATAAAGGGACAAATATTTCTACGGCAAAAGAACTTGCAACAATGCTTTATAATGTTGAAACAAATGATAAATTCTTGAAACAGGAATCTAAAGAAAAAATTATTGATTATATGTCGCATGTGCATAATGACAGATTATTACCGGCAGGAATAGGTGCCGGAGCTACGATTTACCATAAAACGGGAGATATTGGCACAATGCTTGGTGATGCAGGCGTTATTACAACTCCAAATGGTAAAAAATACATAGCAGTAATTTTAGCTAATCGTCCTCATAATGATTATAGAGGGAAAGAATTTATCGTTAAAGCATCAGAAATTATTTATAATTACATGGTGAAGTAAATATGATACAAGATTTACTTAAATCAAAAAACGTATTTAAACTAATTTGCGGCGCAGGAAAAGAAGACTGTGAAGAAGTAAAAAGACTGGTTTATTTATATTCACTTTGCGGGGTGAAATTTTTTGATTTATGCGCAAATTCTGATGTTATTTTAGCGGCTAAATCCGCACTAAATTTAGCAGAAGTTAAAGATGCATATTTGTGCGCAAGTTTAGGAATAAAAAATGATCCTCATTCTAATAAAGCTGTTATAGATTATGATAAATGCATAAATTGCGCCTCTTGTGAATCTGTTTGTCAGGAAAACGCAATAAAGTATGTGAAAGTTAAATCACAAAAATGTGTTGGTTGCGGCAGATGCTTGCAAGTTTGCCCTAAACAAGCAATAAGCTTCAGATCAGAATACAAAGAAATTGAACAAATTCTTCCACCTGTTGTTGCATCAGGAATTGATTGTCTTGAATTTCATATTATTGGGCAAGATGAAGAAGAAATTTTATCAAAATGGAATTATATAAATGCTAATTTTGACGGAATTTTAAGTATTTGTATAAGCAGAGGAAAAATAGGGGACGAATCTGTTATTGGAATTTTGACAAAAATGCTTAAAATCAGAAAGCCTTATACAACAATAATTCAAGCAGACGGATTTCCGTTAAGCGGAGGAAAGGATGATTTTAAAACTACATTGCAGGCTGTTGCGATGGCAGAAATAATTCAGAATGCTAAGCTTCCTGCTTATTTATTGTTATCAGGCGGAACAAATTCAAAAACCGCACAGCTTGCAAAACTTTGCGGTATTGATTATGACGGAATTTCGGTCGGATCATATGCAAGAAAAATCGTCAGAGATTTAATATGCAGACCTGATTTTTGGACAAACCAAAATGTTATTGATTCTGCCATTTCTATAATAACTCCCCTTGTGAAAAGTGTTTTGGAATAACATTTTTTAAATTAATGGTTTTGTTCTCACAAATTTTAATTCATAATCCAAAATTTGAGCAATTAATTTTGCTTCTTCATATTTTAATGTTGATCTCATTAATTTTTGAGAAAGATTAGAGCGCGAATAATTTTTTCCGGTTAATTTTGACATTTCTTTTGCAATGTATGTGATTGAAACGTCATTTTCTGCCAAAAGGACTTTAATATCTCGTCTTACGCTCATGAATTCTCCTTATATTTAAATTTTCTCACGGGTTAACAAAAATCAAAATACTGATATCATGAAGGAATGTTCGTTATGTTATAATAACGAATTCCGTAACAAAATTACATAAAAGG
>CAMNNA010000016.1 GCA_946545285.1 uncultured cyanobacterium
TTTCTTTTTTGTCATAACTATTCTCCTATTTTTTTATAAACTAAGTTTATATTATGTACTTTACACAAAAAGTATAAGTATTTATTTTAATTTTGTCAAATTTAATAGTTATACTTGCTTATTTAGAAAGAAAGTAAAAACTATATTTAACTGGGGTGAAATTTGACAGAAAATAAAAAATTATTGGGAAAAAGAATAAAACAAATAAGAAAAAATAAAGGATACACTCAAGAAAAATTATCTGAAGTAATTGGACTTGAAACAGGATCTCTTAGTGGCATTGAGAGTGGAAGATATTTTCCTTCTCTAACAACATTAGAAAAAATGTCTGTGGCACTTAATGTCGAGATGAAGGCGTTTTTTGACTATGAATTCGCAATTTCAGTTGACGATATGAAAAAGATTATTGTCAAAAATATCGACAAGATTAACGACAGCCAAATTCCGTATATCTATCGTTTTTTTGATGGAATGAAATAATTATTGTAACGAAGATTTTATTTTATAATACGTTTGAAATCTTTTTATGCTATACTGCAGTTAGGAATTAAATAGCGTATGAAAGAAAGATTTTTACTCTTTTTTATAATTGCAGGATTAAGTTTTTTTATATATTTTTTCCAAATTTACACTGAGTGGGGTTTGGCAATATTTATTTCTTTGATGGCATTTTATGCTGTCAGCGCTAAAATCGCATCTCAAATCAGAAAAAGACTTTTCCATGATGACAATGATGTTAAAAACGAAAATTTTAAACCCTTTGTCAGTATTATGATTCCGGCTCATAATGAAGAATCCGTTATTTCTAAAACGGTCGAAACTGTTTTAAAACTTGATTATCCGAATTTCGAAGTGATTTTAATTGACGATAGAAGTTCTGATAATACCGCATCAGTTATGAAAGATTTAGAGTCAAAATACCCTGAAAAAATAAGAGTTTTAATAAGAAAGCAAGGAGCTTTTCCGGGAAAATCCGCAGTTTTAAATGATGCTTTATTATTATCAGAAGCGGAAGCCGTTTTGGTTTTGGATGCCGATGCAACAATGGAATCCGATTTTTTGACAAATTTAGTTTACGCTCTTGAACCAAAAGATGTCGGAGCCGTTCAGGCAAGAAAAATTGTTCGAAATAAAAATATAAATATTTTAACACGATGTCAAAACAATGAAATGACTATTGATACATATTTTCAAGTCAGTCGGGATGCGGTTAAAGGGGCAGTTGAACTTCGAGGAAACGGAGAGTTAATAAAAAGAACAGCTTTAGATGATATAGGCGGTTGGAATAATTATACTATCACTGATGATTTAGATATGTCTACAAGACTTCATATAAAAGGGTGGGATGTTAGATTTTGCCCTGATACAATAGTTTATGAAGAAGGCATAATGTATCTTACACCCCTGTATCGTCAAAGAAGACGCTGGTTGGAAGGGGCATTTAGAAGATATTTAGAATATTTCGGGCAAATTTTAACTTCTAAAAAAATGTCATTACGCGTAAGATTAGATATGATTGCTTATATTTCCGAATTCATAATGCCAGCTTGGTTCATTATTGAACTTATTATTTTAATCGGAAAAATTGTTATTAAAGATGCTCCGGTTAATATCCTGATGTCTTCTGTAATTATGGGAATTATTATCGGAATCGGATTTATGGCAGCATGTGTTGTCAGTTTGAGAAAATATGATAAATTATCTAAAACAGACGCGTTTATTCAATCTGTTATTACACCTGCTTATCTTTTAATAATTTGGTTCCCATTGGTATTATTTATCGGAACAAAGATTTTATTTATGAAAAAAGATATGAATTGGGGTAAAACAACTCACGGTTTGATCCAACATGAACACGCAATTATTAAGGCTAAAGAAAAAATAAAAAAAGCAAAAGAAGAATTAAAAAAATTGTTAAAAAAATAAATATAGGAGAAATTATGACGACAGTAAGTATCATCGAAGAAGTTAAAGATAAAATTCGCGCTATAGCAAACTTTCCAAAAGAAGGAATTATTTTCCGAGATATTACAACCGCAATTAAAGATCCAAAAGCATTAGCGCAGATGATTGATTATTTATGTGATCAGGTAAAAGACGAAAAAATTGACTATATTGCAGGTGTGGAAAGCCGAGGATTTATTTTTGGAACAGCAATGGCTTATAAATTGGGATGTGGATTTATTCCGATCAGAAAACCTAATAAACTTCCTGCAAAGACATTAAAAGAATCTTACACTCTTGAATACGGAGAAAGTACTATAGAAATTCACGAAGATGCAATTGAACCGGGAGCAAGAGTTTTGGTAGTTGATGATTTATTAGCAACAGGCGGGACAGCAAAAGCCGCTTGCAACTTGATTAAAAGAGCCGGTGGCAAATTAATCGGTTCAGCGTTTTTAATAGAATTGTCCGGTCTAAACGGACGGGAAATTTTAAAGGATTGCGGAAAAGTAATTTCTATGTTACAATACTAGTATAAAATAAAAATCAAGGAGAATACGAATATGAAAAGATTAGCAATTGTTATGGGTTTATTGGCATTCTGCGCAGTTCCTGCAGTGGTAAATGCTGAAGAAGTTACAACAAATTATTCTGAATTCCACAGAAAAATAGTTCAAAGCATTCCTCCTCAACCGGAAAACAAAAATTCCCAAGTTTACAAACCGGGTGAAGGCAAAAACTACATTTTAAAATACAATGTGGATGATTTGGAAAACGCACCTTGGGCTAACGGCGGAAAAAGAAAACTGTAATAATTATTAAAAAAAACAAAAAATCGGGGTTAGAATTAACCCCGATTTTTATTATACAGTTTGAATTGTCTTTGCTATCTAAAATACAGACTTGATATCCTCCAGAATCAATTCCGGAGTAAGATGATTTTGTCTGTAAATTACATCAATAGGAACTCTGTCTGTGAAAATCTTTTTACCGCCGAAATTTAGAACTTTCATATCAGAATTTCCGTAAAAACGAGAAATCTTTTCACCAAATCCACCGTCCAAAATACCATTTTCCAATGTTATTACCAGCTTATGATTTTGTTTTAGATTTTCCAAAAGTTCAGAATCTAAACCGGTTATAAACTTCGGATTAATTAATGTTGGAGTGAATTCAAATTCGGATTTAATTTTTTCGCAAACTTTTTCTCCTAATTCAAAGAAATCACCTAAAGCAACAACTGCAACTTTTTCACCTTTTTCGACAATTTTAAACTTATTCAATATTGAATAATCAGTTGTGTCTTCTTGTTTTGAATCAATAAAATTAACAAACGGAACTCTTATTAAAACAGGATGTTCTTTTTGATTAACGCCGTATTCAAGCATTTTTAGATATTCCTGTTTATTTGTCGGAGCTAAATAGACTAAATTCGGAATATTTGATATCATCGGAATATCAAAACATCCCAAATGAGTAGCATCAGCGTTTGACAACCCGCACCAATTAACTAAAATTACCGCAGGTGAATTATTAAGTGCCAAATCTTGAGATAACTGATCATAAGTTCTTTGAATAAAAGAACTCAAAATTGATATTACAGGTTTTGCACCGGCTTTTGCAGCAGCTGACGCAAAAGCAATTGCGTGTTCTTCTGCAATACCTACATCCCTGTAATTATCACCCAATTCATCTCTTACTCTTTGAACAATACCAGTTGCCCCCGGTGTTGCGGGGCATATGAATAAAATAGGTTCACCTTCAGATTTTTTCTTTATCATAAAATCATTTGTAAGCGAAAAATAATTTTCGCCCTTAAATCTTATAACCTCTCTTGCATTATAATTTTCATCCAAAGTTTCAGGAAGCATCCAATGAAAATCTTCTTTTCTTTCTTCTGCCGGCGCTAATCCTTTCCCTTTTAACGTATGAATATGAACAACAATCGGATGGTTTATATCTTTAACTTTTTCAAAAGTATTTATCAATGTTTCTACATCATTACCATCTTCAACATAAATATAATCAAATCCAAGAGCTTTAAAATAATTGCATTCAGCTTGACCATTTGTTTGTCTTAGTAATGCAAGATTTTTATATAAACCGCCTTGATTTACCGCAATTGACATTTCATTATCATTTACAATAACTATTAAATTAGAATTTAAATCCGCACCGTTATCAAGACCTTCAAATGCTTCTCCGCCTGATAAAGAACCATCTCCGATAATTGCAATAACATTATGATTTTCACCTTTCAAATCCCTTGCTTTTGCAAGTCCGCAAGCCAATGATACTGATGTTGAAGTATGTCCGATTTTGAAAGTGTCATGTTCACTTTCTTCAGGATTAAAGTATCCGGTGAATTTAAGGTAATTATCAGGGTTTGTAAAACCTTCTTTTCTTCCTGTTAAAAATTTGTGAGGGTAACATTGATGTGATACATCAAATACGAATTTATCCTGCGGAGAATTAAATACGTAGTGAAGGGCAATCGTTGTTTCAACAATACCCAAATTTGGGCCCATATGGCCACCGATTACGTTGACTTTATCAATCATCAGTTTTCTTATTTCAGATGATAAATCTCTCATTTCAGGAATTGAAAGCTTTTTCACATCCTGAGGAGAATTAACCTTACTTAAAACATTTGTCATAACTTTTTCCATTTTTTATTTTTCCTTTTCTTCTAACCTGCTATCTTTTCTTCCTGAGTTTTGAATTGCATATCATACAGAGTTCTGTATTGACCGTTTTCTATAGACATCAACTCATCATGATTTCCTAATTCAACCATATGACCGCCATTAATTACTGCAATTTTATCTGCATTTTTTACGGTTGACAACCTGTGAGCAATCACAAATACGGTTTTATCTTGCATAAGGTTATCAATAGCTTTTTGAACAACAGCTTCAGACTTATTATCCAAAGCGCTTGTTGCTTCATCTAAAATAATTATCGGAGCATTTTTCAAAAATGCCCTTGCAATAGCAACACGCTGTTTCTGACCGCCTGATAATAATATGCCTCGTTCACCGATTTGAGTATCAATCCCGTCACGCAAAGAGCCGACAAAATCATCCAAATAAGCCATTTTAACAGCTTGCCTTAATTGCTCCGGAGTCGCATCAGGGTTACCCATCATAATATTTTCTCTTATTGAACCTGAAAACAAGAAATTATCCTGAAATACGATTGCAATATGATTTCTTAAAGATTCAAGTGTTAAATCTCTTATATCAATACCGTCAATAGTTATAGAACCGGATTTAACATCATAAAATCTTGGAATAAGACTTACTATCGTTGTTTTACCTCCGCCGGAATTTCCGACAAACGCCATTGTCATTCCGCGTTTTACTTCAAGATTGATATTATTTAAAACCGGAGTATTCGGAATATACTCAAAACATACATCATTAAATTTAATAACTTCATGTTCCGGACCTAATACTCTTGCAACATCTTTATTTTTAATAGTCGGTTCTTCATCCAATACTTCAAATATTTTTTCAATTGCAAAAAATGAGAATTGCACAGCATTTAAATTATTACCGATATTTTTAACAGGGGTATACAATAAAATCAACGCTGTAATAAATGAAACAAAATTACCGCTGGTAATTTGCCCCGACATAATTAAATGACTGCCATATCCAATCGCAGCAGCAATACCGACAGATACAATAACATGCATCATCGGTGAAAGCCATTGCGTTTTTTGAACCATTTTAATTCTTAAACTAAAAATATTATGCAGTATATCATAAAATTTATGAGTTTCAGCATCAGCTAAATTATATGAAGTAATGGTTTTGTTCCCTGCAAAAACTTCATTATATTCAGTAATAATAGCAGAATCCGCAGTTACCGTTTTGTTCATAACTTCTTTTATACGTTTCTGTATTTTTGCAACAGGAGCAAAGGCACATCCTAAAACAACAACTGCAATAAGTGCCAACTGCCAAGAATTATAAAACAATACACAAACTAAAGAAATTGATGAAAATATTCTTTGAGTAAATACACTTAAATTATCCAATAAACCCGCACAAGCAGAATCAGCCATATTATTAAATTGAAAAACTATATCTCCGGAATTTTTATTATCATAAAAAGATGTTTGGAATGTTAACAATTTTTTAAACAAATCAAATTTTAAACCATTTGTAATTTTTCCCCCAACCCAAGTAGATAAGTAAGAAGATAAATATTTTAAGCCACCTTGAATTGATGTAAATGCAACAATTCCTAACGGAATATACCAAGGAGAAGCTACACTTTTTTCAACCATAACTAAATCCATATAAGGCTTTAGAGCAAGCGCGATAACAGCATCTAACGACCCAATCGGAATACATATCAGCATTGAACATAACGCTCTAAACCAAACAGGTTTAACATACGGCCACATTCTGCTGTAATTTTTTATGAATCGTTGCTTTTTTAAAAACTTTTTTATATCATAACTGAATTTTCTTTGCACAATTTTAATATCGGTACACTGAAGTTTAATAAATTTTTTTGTACCTGATATTATCGGTTCAGAATATTTGTCAAATTTTTCTTTATATTTATTAATTAATTCATTACTCATAGAATTTTATTTCCTTTAAATTTAAACTCTGTTATACATATCCTCATATCTTATAATATCATCTTCAGCCAAATATGAACCTTGCTGAACCTCTATAATTTTTAATTCCTTATCATAAGGATTTTGGAGTGAATGTTTGGCTTTTACCGGAATATCAATACTTTGACCGCAAGTTAAATAATTTTTAACCCCATTTAACAAAACTAAAGCCGTACCTTCTAATACAACCCAATGCTCAGATCTGAAATTATGGGACTGCAAAGACAGTTTTTGTCCGGGTAAAACACATATAGTTTTAGTTAAATAACCATCGCCTGAATTCATACAAGTATAATATCCCCAAGGTCTATAAACAGTTTTATGCAATTTTGTTGTATCAGAATCCTTTAATTTTTCAAAAAGTTTTTTTACATTTTGGGATTTATCCATTTTGCAAGCCATAACAGCATCTTCTGTTTCAACTAAAATAACGTTTTCCAGTCCCGAAACAGCGACCAGATCTTTTTGGGAATAAATCAATGAATTTTTGACATTATCAGTAACTACATTACCAATGAAAACATTACCGTTTTCATCTTTAGATTCAACATTATAAATAGATTGCCAAGATCCTAAATCGTTCCAATCGGAAGCCAAAGGAACAAGAGCAATTTTATCTGATTTTTCCATAATCGCATAATCTATAGAAATTGACGGCATTTTTTCATATATACTAAAATCTAACTTTTTATCCTTCGAAAAGTCAAATTCAGATAAATTATTATAAATTTCAGGAGTATATTTTTTGAATTCATTCAAGAATACCGATATTTTACCCATAAAAATACCGCCATTCCAATAATAATCGCCGGATTGCAAATATTTTTCCGCAGTAGCAAGATCAGGTTTTTCCACAAACTTTTCAACTTTATATCCGGATTCAAAAGGAGAAGAAGTTTTGATATAGCCATAACCTGTTTCAGGATAAGAAGGTTTTATCCCAAAAGTTACGATATAATCTTGCATAGCAAGCTTTAATGCGTCATTCGCAGTTTTAGAAAATTTATCGACATCTTTAATCAAATGATCAGACGGAACAATAAGAACAACATCATCCTCATTTGATGTTTGTTTAAAGTATTCAATAGCAGAGGCAATAGCAGGGGCAGTATTTTTCCCTAAAGGTTCGCCAAGAACAATATTATTTTTAGAAATATCATTCAACTGCAGCTTTATATCAGAACTGTGTTTAACATTAGTCACCGTAACAATATCTTCAGTTTTTACTAATCCTAAAAGCCGTAAAAAAGTTTGCTGTAAAAGGCTATATCCTTGAGATAATTTTAGCAATTGTTTCGGGTACATAGTCCTTGACAACGGCCATAATCTTGATCCTGAACCTCCGGCTAATATTATTGCTTTCATACTGAATTTGACTCCTTATTATTACTTAAACATGTAATATTTGTTTTCTTTTATTTTAATTTTACATTATAAATTTAACCAGTCAAATACTAGGATATATAAATATCAATATGGCTATACAAATTTTTACTCGCTATTGTTTTTTAATTTTATCAAATATATCTGAATCAATAAAGATAGTATTAACGTAAGTATCAGCGTACACAACATACCCCTTAGAGAACATAAATTCTTGGATTTCTAAACTCTTGACACCCAAAAAATTCGGACCAGTATATGAAGCAGTTTCAATAATCCAAAAAATTGGTCGAAACTTAGTAAAATCAAAAGATTTTAATATATCAAAATCAATTCCTTCAACATCAATTGATATAAATGTTGGAGCAGAATCGAAATAATCTTCTATAATTGTATTAATATTTCGAACCGGAATATTTATAACATCATATTTTATTGCAGAAGGACAGTCCCTAAGCATTTCATCAGCAGATTCTTTTGAAAAACTACTTAAACCATCTGCATCTTCATTAAAAATATAAAAAGGCAGTGTTGTTTCACTATTATCAAAGTGAATACCAATATTTAATACATTATCATTTGGTCTGACTTTTTTAAAAGTTTCATACAATCTTGGATTCGGCTCGATTACAACACCTTTACAACCTTCCAGATAAAAATGATAAGTATTTGAGATTTGACAAGGCCTGTTACCGCCAACATCAAGATAAGTCACGTCAGAAATAATACCTTTATTTTTTAATATTGAAAAAACTAAATCAATAATTCTGTCTTCGCCAAATTGAGAAAAATAATTTTCTCCAATTATCATATCTTTCTGTTTAATTATCAAATTATAATCATCTTGCAGATTTTTAATAGTTTTAGAAAAATATTCATCTTTTTCATTCAATAATTTTTCATAATAATTTTTTAATTCATTTTCTTTTTGCAAACATTGATATTCCTTAGTTTTTATTTTTGATTTAATTTTAATTTTTATTCCGCAAAAATTAAAAACATCACGAACAATACCACTTTCCGATACATCTGTTGTTTTATAAACAAATTTACAATAATCTTTAAAAAAATTTTTTATAGAATTCATAAGCATATACCAAATTATTTTTTTAAACTATCTTTAATAACTCTTATCATCTTATCATAACATTTTTCCCAAGAAAACATTTTTGCACGTTCTAAACCTTTTTGAGAATTCTGTTTACGCAATTCCGGATTAAAATAATACTTTTCATACGCTTCAATATGCTGTTCATCTGAATTCCAATCAATCATAATTCCGGCATCACCGACAACTTCAGGTAATGATGAATTATTTGATGTAATGACAGGACAGCCGCACGACATTGCTTCTAGTGGCGGCAAACCAAATCCTTCATATTGAGATGTATATACAAACCACTCCGCACCACTATATAAAGGAGCTAAATCCTCATCATCTACATAACCAATATATAAAATTTTATCTTTATATTTGCCAAGATTTTCAACTTCTTTTTCAAAAATATCCAAGAATCCGCCCCAATTCCCTCCGCCAATAACATATACCATATCCTCAATATTATTTTTTTCGAGGAATTGAATAAAAGTTTTTACGGTTCTTACTAAATTTTTTCTTGGATCAATACTACAAAGACTAAATATATATTTTTTATCTGTTGGGATTGAATACTTATTTATAACATTTTTTATTTTTTCGTTAGACTGAAGATTGAATTTCTCATCACAAGCTAATAATGTTGTGACAATTTTATCAGGATCAATAGTCGGACAATACTTTAAAAAATCTTGTTTTGTGTATTGCGAATTTGCAAAATAATAATCACGACTGTTTAAAGATTCTACCAAAAATTTATGCCAGTGATTTTCATAATTTGGGAAATAATCAGGATAAATCAAAGGAACTAAATCATGCAGAATAATAAACTTTAACAAATTATTATTTTTTGCTACACAATCAGGAATTTTATACATAGGAGAAAAAAACACATCATATTTATCAAAAGTTGAAGATAAACACATTATTTTTGAAAATTTTATTCTTAATGAAACAATCATTAATTGTATTTGCTTTATAAACTTTTTAAAATATCTTTTTTCTTGCTTATATCTCTGTTTTTTTTCATTAAGCTTATTCTTTTTTACTAAAATTTCAGGATTTTGAATATCTGTTATAATATTAAACTTCTGTGAAGGAAACAATTCCTCCAGAACTTTCACTAATTGTCCGAATAAATCATGCCTGCAAAAAAATTCAATTTCTACACTATCATCTTTTAACATTTGTTTTAATATGTTATACGCAACAATAAATATACCTGTGCGAGATTTGGGAGAAATATTTTCTGCAATAAAAGTGCCATCATACAGGATTTTAATTTGTTTATTACCCATTTTATACCAATATTTCCTTTTTATCAAAAATATATTCTACATTATTTTTAGTAAAGTTTTTAAATGTATTAATTTCACAAAATGCCTTACAATTACTTCTTAAGAAATTTTTGGCACTTTCATCATTATCCAACTTCAAAATACATTCCGCAACATTTAAAGAATTATCCGTATTATCAATAACCTTTATACACCCAAATTTTGACTCCATTTCTTTAAAATTAGAAATATCAGAAGTTAATGTAGGAATAGAATTAACAATAAAATAATTGATAGCACCGGATGCATAGGCAGTAGTCATTTTTCCAATATATAAACCGATATCTACAATTTTTATATAATTATATAATTCGATATCACTCAAAAAACCTGTTATGACAACCCTTTCATTTAAATTATTATCATCAATATATTTTTTCAACGTATTCACATATCCGCTTGCATCAGCAGGATGAACGCCACCCAAATGAATATATTTATAATTTTTTGGAAGATACTTTAATGCTTTCAGAGCATCTTCGATACCTTTCATTTTATTTATAAATCCAAATGAACCCAATATTACATCCTCATCATTGAACCCAAATGATTTTTTAATGTCGATATGCACGGAAGGAATAGGAAGTTGCATGCACAAAACTCTGTTTACAGGAATTTTATATAGTTTTAATTCTTCAATAAATTTAGAATTCATTACAACTACACTTAACAAAGGGTTATCTAAATACCTAAAAAACGGTAAGTTCTTATAAGAATCAACATTCAAACTAAAACAGTCTTTAAGTGACAATTCGAAACTTGTATGCCATACAATGTTCACCCTCTTATTTAATCTGAATAATTTTGTAATAAAATAATCCAGCAATATCAAGGACATAGTTATTTTTGTCAGATTAATATTTTTTTTATCAAGACCTATAAAATCCAAAAGTAAATCTGCATTATATTTATTACCGGGATTCCAAAAAGAGTATTCGTGCTGAATTGAAACTATATCATAATCACTTGCGTAATTCACTATTTTATCTAAATATGCAGTAATCAATGAACAATCTGACAAATAATCATAATTAACGGGAACAACCGCGTTATAATTATAGCCATTAGCCCTAAGACCGCTAATGTAATCCTCCAAATAGCTTGCAATTCCGCATTTTATCTTGTAAGTACTATAATGCAATATTTTTAAAGGACTATTTTCATCTTTATCCAATATAATGATGTGTTCATCATTATTAATTTGATTTAAAAACTTTTCATTTGTTTTTTTTGAATTTGTATTCAAATACTTTTCGCGAAATTCGTGACGTTTGTTTTTATTAAATATGAACCAAGTAGCAATATTTACTAATTTTTTCTTTATATAATACCTCATAACTATTTACCCTTCAATGACAATTTCATAAAATTCACCATATCATTCACACATTTTTCCCAAGAAAACATTTTTGCGCGCTCTAAACCTTTTTGAGAATTTTGTTTACGTAATTCAGGATTAAAATAATATTTTTCATACGCTTCAATATGTTGTTCATCAGAATCCCAATCAATCATAATTCCGGCATCTGCTACAACTTCAGGTAATGATGAATTATTTGATGTAATGACAGGACAGCCGCAAGACATAGCTTCAAGAGGAGGTAATCCAAAACCCTCATATTGAGATGTATATACAAACCACTCCGCTCCGCTATATAAAGGAGCCAAATCCTCATCATCTACATATCCTATATGAATAATTTTATCTTCATATCCCTTTAAAGAACCGATTTCTTTTTTCAATTCGGCAAGAAAAGCATCATGATGCCCGCCGCCAAGAACAAAAATAATATCCTCAATATTATTCTTATTAATAAACTGAACAAAAGTTTTTACTTCCCTAATAAGATTTTTTCTTGGTTCTAATGTACATAAACTAAAAACATACTTCTTATCTAATGGAATACCATATTTTTCTTTCGATTTTACAATTTTTTCTTCAATTTGAGGTGAAAAATTCTCATTACAAGCCAACAACGCAGTCACGAACTTTTCCGGAGTAATAACAGGATAATATTTCAAAAAATCATCTCTTGTAAATTCTGAAATAGAAAAATAATAATCATCTGAATTCAAACTATCCAATACTTCCCTAAACCAAGTTCCTGAAGCAGCACCTGATTTGTATTTTTCTAGTACAACTGGAATTAAATCGTATAAAATAACAAACCTTTTAATTTTTTTAGCATGAATTATTTCTTTTTGAGGAGCCGCCCACGGAGAAAAATAAACATCATATTTGCCAAAATTATGATGAACTTCTTTTTTAAATAACTTCGAAAATTTTACATCTATAGATATAAACAGCAATGCTATTTGTATAATGAATTTTATAAATTTCTCTTTTTTATTTCGTGATTCAGTTCTCAAATCACTCAGTTTTTTATACAATTCATATTTTGGAGATAAAAGACAAGGTTCTATAATTTTAAACTTCTCATTTGGAAATTCAATTTTTAAAGATTTTAACAAATCAATATAATATTCATCTCTGCAATAAAGAGTTAATTCAACATCTTCTCTTTTAATTAATTCTTTTAATATATTTAATGCTGTAAAATAGACCCCCGAACGATTGCCACCGGGATGACAACCATTAGCCAAAATTGAAGCATCATACAACAATTTCATACAACTACTATCTCCAACTATTATTAACTACGCCAAAACAAGATTCTTTTGGTATCTTTTTATATCAGCTTCAACCATCATTTGACAAAGCCCTTCGTAAGATACTTTTCTTCTCCAGCCCAAAACATTTTGAGCCTTTGTCGGATCACCGATTAAAAGATCTACTTCGGCAGGTCTGAAAAATTTAGGGTTAACTTTTACAACCGTTTTACCTGTTTTTGCATCAATTCCGACTTCATTAACACCTTCACCTTGCCATTCAATATCAAAACCGACATATTTCCCTGCTAAAGTCGCAAAATCTCTTATAGGATGAGTTTCACCGGTAGACAAAACATAAGTATCAGGTTTTTCTTGCTGAAGCATTAACCACATACCTTCTACATAATCTCCTGCAAATCCCCAATCACGTTTTGAATCCAAATTACCTAATTCTAACGGTTGATTAGTTAAACCTAAAGACAATCTTGCAAAGTGATCGGTAATTTTTCTTGTAACAAACTCTTTTCCTCTCATTGGAGATTCGTGATTAAACAAAATTCCGGAACAAGCAAATACATCAAATGATTCTCTGTAATTTGTCGTAATCCAGTGCGCATAAAGTTTTGCACATCCATAAGGAGATCTTGGATAAAAAGGTGTTGTTTCTTTTTGAGGAATTTCTTGAACTTTACCGAACATTTCAGATGTTGATGCTTGGTAAAATTTAGTTTTCGGAGAAAATTCTCTTATCGCTTCTAAAATATACGCAACACCCATGCCATCAGCCTGCGCTGTATAAATAGGTTCAGCCCAAGAAGCGCCAACAAAAGATTGAGCTGCTAAATTATAAAACTCATCAGGTTGATAATTTTTTAACAATCTGCATATATTTGAAAATTCCAATAATTCAAAATCAACCAATTCTATTTGATCAAATATTCCATGTTCTTTTAATTTAGAAAAAGTATCTGTAGCACCACGTCTGTATAAACCAACAACTCTATATCCTTTTTCTAACAAGAACTTAGCCAAATAACCACCGTCTTGACCTGTTATCCCTGTAATCATAGCAATCTTTTGTGCCATATCTATTTTCTCCTTCTTTCTTTATAATACATCCTAATTGTTCGGAATTACGAACAAATAATACAATAAAAAAAGTGGCAAAAAAACGCATGTAAACAAATATTAAAAAAATATAGCCATATGGGGATTACAAATTTGCATACAAAATCTTATTTACGATTTCATATACATTTATATCTGCCAAACTCCAAGGTTGATCGGCGCTATACACATCAGACATTTCTAATTTTTTTTCTTCCAAAGCACGATTAAACCATTCGGGGTATAAATAAGTCACGGTAGAATTTATTCTATACGGATGGTAACGTCCGTAGTAACTCCCCCCTGACAAACAAAAAGTTTTACATCCGACAGCGTTAGCGATATGAACTGTTCCTGATTCAGCACCGATTAAAAGGGCGCATCTTTTTAATATTGCCGGCAGTTGAGCAACATTTGTTTTCCCTGCAAAATTTATAACTCTTTCCGGATCATCAACTCCTGAAATAATATTTTGATAATTTTCAAATTGATCATACGAACCCAATAAAACAAATTTAAACCCGGTTTTTTTGATTAAAATATTTATTAATTGAATACTTTTATCCACAGGATAACTTCTGTATTCAGATAACGAACCAAGCGACATAACAACTGTATTTTTATCAATTATATCCGTAATATCAGATATTTCTATACTTTGAGGCGGGATAGTTATTTCAAGTAATTTTTCAAAAAACAGTCTTCGTCTTTCGAATTCAAAGAGTAATTCATCATTACTGTATATAATATCCGTGTAAATTTTTAACTTACGCTCTTTTCTTTTATCACTTTTCAATTTAATAACATCAGCTATTTTATTATTTGCCTTGATTTTTTTAATTAACTTTTTCCTTACCCCCCAATCCGGATTATTAGGAACAGTAATTGCGCGCAAATTTATAACTGTATCAACATTTAAACAGTTAATCTTATTGACTAAATACTTCATATAATCTTTATTATGATCAAGATCATTAACATTATAAGAAATAAACTGATCAAAAAATTCAGAATCATACCCTCTTATAAAATCAATATATGAATCTTTAGATAAAAAAACGATCTTATAATCCTTATATTTAGGAGAATTTTTTATAAACCTTAAATAAGGTCTGATTAGAATATAATCACCGATTCCGCCCGGTTCAATAAGAAGTAAAACCTTTTGTCTGTTTTTATTTGTTTTAAATATATCTATAAAGCTCATTTTCATACTCATAATACAATAAAAAAATTAGGGACAATTTTATGTAAACATATATTAAAAATATAACCGCATGAAATACATATTTTTAAAACTTAATTCTTATCCCTAATATTGTAATAACTTTTCTTTTCACCCCGTTTGAATATTCATTTTTAACAGAAAAGAGTCTTTCAAAATTTTTATAACCGACTTTTGAATTTCTGTAATCATTACAAGACCCAAAATTCCTAAAATCAGAAAATTTTGCATACAGCTTATTATTCAAAAATTTGTTATTTAAAAGATACAAAAATTTATCAGCACATTCATCCCAAGTTAATAATTCTATGCCGTCAGGGCTTGGTGCGGAATTAGTTTTTTCCAATTCAAGCCACTTTTCAACAGCTTCAGACAAATCCTCATCTCTATATCCGGAAAAATACAATGCATGTTCCCCTGCTACTTCCCTAAATACAGGGATATCACGAAGAATAAGTTTTTTACCTTTAGATGCACCCTCAATAATAGACAAACCAAAGCCTTCTGCAATTGATGCCATAATTACACAATCCGAAACCTCATACACTTTTTCTAAATATTCATCACTAATACCTTCTAACCAATACAAATGTTTGTTATATTCAATATGATTTCTGATTCTTGATACTAAAACATCAACATCATTCCCATATTTACCGACAAAAACCAAATTTACATCATAACCCTTTTTCCATAAAATCTCAAAAGCATTTAATATTTGGCTTTGCATTTTTCGCTTATATAAAGTAGAAACAACTAAAAAAGTTTTTTTATATGACAACTTTTCTAAAATTTGTTTATAATCATCCGGAAAACCGCAAGACGGTGCGGAATCTTCTATATTACAACCAAGATGAATCCAAGAAGTAGTCAAACTTTGCAACTTATCAGGATATTCTTTTACTAAATATTCTAACAACTCATTTTCGACATTTTTTGAATTACAAAGTAAAAAATCAAAATTAAATATGAGTTTTAAATACTTAATATATTCTTTTGAAAACTGCAATGGAGGAGTGTATGGATAATGAACAGGGATAATATCATGCAAAAAAAATCCGACATATACCCCTAAGGAATTCATTTTGCGTAAATAGCGAACCATTTTCAAAGTATTCCCTACTTCTAATGCGACACCAAAAAAAATATCACCTTTATTGTATTCAATCGGAGAATCTTGATCTAATCCATCGTCTATTCCAAAAGTTTTTAACGTGTAGTTATGTGCATACATATAACATTTTTTTTCAATAGAAGGATATACCAATCTGACTTCAAAATTTTCAATATTTTTTTTCAATAAAGCCCCACCAAGCCCACGAACGACCCTCTCAGTTCCGGTTCTAAAATCATTAAATGCGATAGTACCTACATCAATCAGCAATTGTTTTTTATGAGTAACATTACGACGGGGCCTTAGCCCGTTTTTATCAATTTGCGCAAATAAAGATTTTTCTCCAAATGCAAAATCAAATTCATTTAAACGTTTTTTATATTTATTTCTAATAAAGGGATAAATAATTTTTATAAGATCATGAAACGAGAAAATTTTTTGAAAAATAGGATTTAAAAAAAGACATTTAAAAGGGAGTGGTTTATCAAAATGTTCAAAAGAAATTGTATCAAAAGATTTTGACGCCCAAACCAAAGTCTTCTCATTTGGGTTTTCACCCAAAAAATATTTTGCATGTCTTAAAGTTCTTAAACGTCTATATTTATAGGAATCAGGATAATATTTTTTTACAAAAGACCCGTATGTTTCAAATTCGGAAAAGGCATTTGGATGATTAATAGATTCCGGCAATGTTGCAATTATAATCTTTTGCCAAAAATAATCGCAAACAGTTATATATTTATTGATCTTTTCAATCATATCCAAAACGATCTGTTTTGAAAACATCATATGCTCAGCTATAAACGATTCTTCAATTTGTTTATCTAAATCAAGAAGCCGTTTCATAGTTAAAAAATATTCGGGAACATACTCTTTTTTTAGCGTTAAGTAAGGCTTTCCGAATTCTTCATCAAACATTTGAAGTTTATTTAAAGGAAGCATATCCGCATCCCAAACTAAATAGTATTCTGTATTACAAATAAAAGCATAAGACAATTTTAAAAATTGTTGTAAATACCAACCTGCAGATTCTTCATTAATATTATTTTGTTTCAAAAATTGTTTCACTGAATCAAATGTTAATCCTGAAAGAACATTGTTCTCATCCAAAAATTCAATATTTTGGAACTTTTCACATTCTATTTTGATTTCAACCGAAGAAATTATTACAATTTTATCAGGATTCAAATTTTTTTTAATCAACGGAATACATTTTTTAGCATATTCAAAATCATCTGATTTAATTGGTATAACCAATGTAAAAGCTTTATTCACAACATTTCTCATAATATACCAAATCTAACAAATACAATTTTTTATATGTATGGAATTCCGAACATATTGAATGATATACTGATTTATTATTAAGAAGATGTTGGAAGAAAATATTGATAACAGAAAAAAAATTCTGAATGCAGTTTCAAAAGTAATAAAAAATTACAGAATAAAAACGCAAAAATCAATTACGCTTATATCATATGAAGTAAATTTGGCAAAATCTGTTTGGTCGGAGGTTGAATCAGGAAAGTCAGATATGCAGCTTACTACTTTTTGGAGAATTGCAGAAGCTCTTGATACAACACCGGAAGAATTAATAAAAAGTATTTCACAAGAAATTGATCAACCCATCAGCTTTATAGGTTGAATTTAGCCTGTAGAATTATTGTAAATAAATTTTGGTTTGTGGTATTTATTTTATATGATTAGGCAAGTTATCAGGGGTATATTTTGGGTTATTCTTTTGATTATTGTATTGAAAGGATGTTTGAGAGCAGATTTACCTTCTGTCGATAATCAAGTTAAAAATCCTATTAATAATTCAAAAGAAATATCTTATGAAATTCCGATAAACAAAACCATAAACGGAATTGACTATTTACAATCTCAATCAGATATCGGTAATTTCGGCGGAGAATTTGTCATGTCAACTATCGGAGAAGGTCCAAAGACTTTTAATCCATTTAATTCAAAAGACAATACTTCTTCCCAAATGGCAGGGATAATGTATGACGGGTTATTAGCTACCAATCCGCTTAACGGCCAGCCAATGCCGAAATTAGCGAAATTTATTCAATCCATGCCTGATAAAACTACATATATTGTAAAACTTCGCAATGGTTTAAAATGGTCAGACGGGAAACCGATTACAGCCGATGATGTTGTTTTTACTTGGAATGATATTATTTTTGCAGGAATGGGAGATACTTCAACAAGAGATTCTTTAGTTATAGAAGGGAAATTACCTATAGTAGAAAAAATTGATAATCATACAATAAAATTTGTTACCCCAAAACCTTACGCACCGTTTTTAATGATGTTATCAACACCAATTGCCCCAAAACACTATTTTTTACCGGCAGTGAAAAAAGGTAATGAATTTTTTGATTCGTTTTTATCAACCAATACAAAACCTGAAAATATCGTAACCTCAGGCGCATTCAAATTAAAAGAGTATGTTCCTGCCCAAAGAGTAGTCTTTGAAAAAAATCCGAATTATTATGAAATTAATAAAAAAGGAGAAAAACTCCCGTATTTAGATAAAATTATCTATATGATAGTTGGCGACATAAACAATCAAGTTTTAAAATTTGAAGGTAAAGAAATTGATTATATTTCACTCCAAGGTTCAAAAGTTGCGCGATACAAATCATTAGAACCGCATTCTGATTTCAAATTATACAATTTGGGCCCTGATTCAGGAACTATGTATATGTCTGTCAATTTAAATAATCGCAAAAAAGACGGAAAATTTTATGTTGACCCGATTAAACAAAAATGGTTTCAGGATTTGAACTTTAGAAAAGCAATTGATTCAGCGATTGACAGAAAAAATATGGTTTTAAATATTGCAAACGGCATAGGAGAACCCCTATATACGCCTGAAAGTCTTAATTCAATATTTTTAAATAAAAATTTAAAGCCTTACAACAAAGATATTAAAAAATCAAAAGAATATTTAAAATCATCAGGTTTTTATTTAAAAGACGGAAAATTATATGATAAAAACGGCAACAGAGTAGAATTTAATCTTTATACAAATGCCGGCAATACTGAACGCGAAGCAATCGGAGTTATGGTTAAACAAGATCTTGAAGATTTGGGGATGAAAGTTAACTTTAAACCGATAGAATTTAATTCATTAGTAAATAAATTGGTTTCAACTTTTGATTGGGATATGGTGATAATGGGTTTAACAGGTTCACCGTTAGAACCAAACGGCGGGAAAAATGTTTGGTTATCGGATGGCAGACTTCATATGTTTAATATGAGAACACCAAAAGAAGGTAAAATCGGAATTTTACCATGGGAAAAAGAATTAGATGAAATGTTCACTAAAGGGGCACTAGAAACTAAATTTGAAAACCGTAAAAAATATTATGACAAATATCAAGAAATTGTTTACAACCAAAAACCTATGATTTATATTTATTCACCGACAATTATTGTCGCCATTCGTGATAAGTTTAAAAACATTTTCCCGACATCACTGGGAGGATTAACGCATAACATTGAAGAAATTTATATTCAAAAAGATACTGAAACAAAAAATACTAAGGTTCAAAAAGAATGGAAATAATAAAATACATAATAAAAAGAATAATTCAGACAATCCCGTTACTAATATTGGTATCGTTAATAAGCTTTTTTATAATAAGATTATCCCCTGTAGACCCGCTGGCAGAACTAAAGTTGAATCCTTCTGTTTCCCCTGAAACCGTCGAAAAGGAAAGATCAAGATTAGGACTTGATAAGCCGATTATAGTTCAATACGGTAAATGGGCCTTTTCATTTATTAAAGGAGATTTGGGGGTAACATCAACAGGAGAAAGAGTTTCACAAAAACTAAAAGAACGGATCCCTAATACATTACTTTTAACAAGTTTAGTTATATTTTTAACATGGATAGTCGGTATTCCGCTGGGAATTTTGTCAGCAGTTAAATGGAAAACATCTTTTGACAGAATTCTTACGATCTTAACAAGTATAGGAATGGCGATTCCGTCATTTTTCTTTGCAGTTTTATTATTACTTTTCGCAGTAAAAACAGGATGGTTCCCCATTGGAGGATTAACAAGCCCAAATTATCAAGAGTTAAGCTTTTGGGGCAAATTTTTTGATATGTTACATCACCTTGTATTACCTGTTACAGTTCTTTTTACAATATCACTTGCAGGGTTGCAAAGACAGATGAGAGGAAATATGCTTGATGTTTTGGATAGTGATTATATAAAATTTGCAAGAGCAAAAGGATTGGGTGAAAACGTTGTAATCTTTAAACACGCACTAAGAAATGCGCTAAACCCGATGATAACTCTTTTGGGTTTTGAATTTGCAGGATTATTATCAGGTGCAGCATTAACAGAATATGTATTTCAGTATCCGGGATTAGGACGATTAATTTTAGAAGCCGTAATGAAATCAGATATAAATCTTGTTATGGCGTCACTAATGATGGGGGCAGTGATGCTCATATTGGGTAATTTAATAGCAGATATTCTTTTAATAATTACAGACCCGAGAATCCGAGGTGCGCAATGATAAAAGATATTTTTACACAATTGTGGAATGATAAATTTACTAAAATTGCATTAATCATATTGGGCTTAATATATTTTGCACTGCTTTTTGCAGATTTTATTGCACCATATACAAAAGATTTTTCGGACAGAACTATGGCATATGTTCCGCCATCAGTAATTTATACAATTGATGAGAACGGAAAATTATCAAAACCTTATACATACAATTATATAAGAGAATTTGACCAAGATTCTCTGGAAATAAAATATAAATTAGACAGAAGTCAAAAACATTACATAAAATTTCTCTCAAAAGGCCAGCCGTATAAATTTTTAGGTTTGATTCCGATGAAACGTCATTTTATAACAACTGATGACGATGGCAGATTATTTTTACTCGGAACGGATATAAACGGACGCGATGTATTTTCAAGAATACTTTTTGGCGGAAGAATATCAATGACCATAGGATTTTTAGCTTTATTTGTACTTTTCCCTATAGGATTAATTTATGGAGGAATTTCAGGATATTTCGGAGGTAAAATCGATATGTTGATGATGAGATTTGCCGAAGGAATTATGTCAATTCCAAGCTTTTATTTATTAATAATATTAGCCTCAATTTTACCGCCCGGAATGACAAGCACGCAGAGATTTTTACTTATAGTTTTAATTTTAGCACTTATTGGCTGGGCAGGATTTGCAAGAGTTGTCAGAGGAATGGTTTTATCAATAAAAAATGAGGAATACGTCCAAGCCGCGCAATCAATAGGCGCATCAAAATTAAGAATAATAATAAAACATATTTTACCTCAGACAACAAGCTTTGTAATTGTAGCAATGACATTATCGGTTCCGTCATATATCCTTTCAGAATCCGGTTTGAGTTTTTTGGGTTTAGGAATTCAACAGCCTGATGCAAGCTGGGGAAATATGCTAAAAGAAGCACAGGAATTTACAAATATATTATACCGGCCTTGGCTTTTAACTCCGGGTTTTTTAATTTTTGTATCAGTTTTGGCATTTAATTTAATCGGTGATAGTATAAGAGATATTTTAGATCCGAAAAGTAAGGTAAGATAATGATAAATATTGATTTTGTAATAAGAATAATAGCAGCGGCGGGATTAGGATTTTGCGTAGGATTAGAAAGAGAATTGACAAATAAATACGCAGGATTAAGAACACATATATTAGTATGTTTGGGAGCTTGCATTTTTACGCTTATTTCAATTTACGGATTTCCGACATTTGCACTTGGTGATAACGTAGATCCTGCACAAGCAACAGGAATAAGAGATACAGCAAGAGTTGCGGCACAAATTGTAACCGGTATCGGTTTTATCGGCGCCGGAACGGTATTAAGAAACGGCCCGATAGTATTAGGATTAACAACAGCAGCAACTTTGTGGATAGCGGCAAGTATCGGGATGGCTTGCGGAGCAGGAATGTATGATATTGCAATTGCCGGAACTGCGTTTGCAATTTTGACACTGGTTATCGTAAGAATTTTTGAAAAGAAAGTTCTGCCAACAAGCACAAAAAGAACTAAAACAATTAAATTAAAAATAACCTGCAGTCCTGAGATATCAAATAAAATTAACGATTTTTTAATCAAAAAGTTCCCTGAAATGACAGAACTTACAACAAGAAATTTGGATTCAAACGTTAAAATATCAAGTGTATTAACTATTGATATTAATAAACAAATAAAAGATATCTATAAAGCATTTGACGGATTTGAAGGCGTTGAATCAGTTTCAATTCAGGAATTTTCTGAGTAATTTAAGATTCATTTTCATTTAAATCAAATTTGTATCCTAAAATTTCAAATATTAACAGAGCCTCGCTAAAATGCAACCGCTCTCCTTCAAGTTTTGCCCGAAGATTAAATCTTGTATAGTTTTTACCTGAAATTTCCGCCATTTTACGCGCCAATTCAGCAATTGTAATTTTATTTCTGTAAAGTAAAAGTCTTACAACCTCATTTATTGAAGTCTTTGAATCAATTTCAATTTTTATTCCCATATTAAGATTTTATTTAATATGAGAATATATTGATATTTTGTCGAAAACATGATATAATGTTAATACATATTTAACATTTTAAATAAAGAATAACGGAGGTGTAAATATTTATGAAGACTCAAAAAAATTGCATATATAAACATAACGCTTTTACTTTAGCAGAAGTAATAATTGTTATGGGGGTAATCGGGGTTGTTGCCGCTCTTACATTGCCTACACTTATTAAAAATATTCAAAATAAAGCCAGAAATTCTAGAATTAACAATATTCAACGTAAACTTAATCAAGGTTTAGACAAACTAAGGCTTACTGACGAAATTAACAATTACTCATCCACCGAAGATTTTGTTAAAGCACTGTCTAAACATATGAAAATTATTTGTATTAGCACCGACCCCACTAAATGTTTCCCGACTGAAAAAATTACTTACGGTGCTAATAAAGCTGAAATTTTAGTCAGCACTATCACTTCACCTGATAAACTCGGATTGGAAAATTCCCAAAACCAAGAATGGAGCACACCCGTTTCTTTTATGACAGGTGACGGGACTTCTTATATTATCAGCCTAAATACTAAATGCACTGTTGACGATAATGACGGAAGAAGCGACCCAAGCGGTTGTATTGCGGGGGTTTATGATTGGAACGGACCTAAAGGACCTAATCAATTCGGGGCTATTCAAGGTAATGCTCCGGATATTTTGGCACTAAATTCCGCAGGATTTGGGGCATTCAAAATTAAAGGAGTTGAAGTTATCGGCACTGCATTTTTGGCAAACCGCGCATTAAATTGTTTTGATGTGCAATCTGAATTGGAATTGCCAAGCTGTTATTATACAGATGATTACTGGGCAGGCGCAATCGACACCTGCAAAAGTAAAGGCGGAAGATT
>CAMNNA010000017.1 GCA_946545285.1 uncultured cyanobacterium
TTTGGCTTTGGCGGACACAATACTACTTTAGTTTTTAAAGAAGTATAATGAATACGTATTAATACAACATAAAAAAGGATTGAATATTAATTCAATCCTTTTTTATTTTTGTAAAATCTATAACTTACATCATGCCTTTTCTGTTAAAGAAAAAGGCAGCAACTGCAGTTGCAAAAACTGAAATTATAATTATTATTAAAAATCCAAAATGTCCGTTAGCAAAAGGGACAGGAACGTTCATACCCCAGAAACTACCTATCATAGTCGGAATCGACATGATAATTGTGATTGCTGCTAAAAATCTCATTACTAAGTTCAAATTATTGTTAATAATAGATGCCATACAATCCATCATGCTTTCTAAAATTGTACGATGCATTTCAACCATTTCAGATGCCTGTTTGTTTTCGATAATAACATCTTCAAGCATATCAATATCGTCTTCCGTAAATTTTATTATACTTTGAATATTTGCAGAATTAGCGTTTACTATTCTCAAAAGCTTTTGAAGCACCAGTTGATTATCTTTCAATGCAGTTGTAAAATAAACCAATGACTTTTGAATTTCCATAAGTTGAAATAATGCCTTGTTATTAGTCATTTTTCTTAGTGAATCTTCAATACTTTCAGTTTGTTTGTTAATTATATTTAAGTATCTTAAATAAAACTTTGCGGCCCTATACAAAATACTTAGCATAAAATTGGCTTTTTGCGTGGTATTGAAAAACTTTGCAGTATCTTCATTAAACGAACTAATAATTTTATTTTCTTGAGAACAAACAGTTATTACGCTTTCAGGGGTAAAAATAAGACCTAAAGGTAAAGTATCAAAATTGCCGTCTTCATCCATAATAGGAACGTTTGTGATGACCAACAGATTACCGTCTTCAAATTCCATACGAGAAAGTTCGTCCGCGTCTAATGAATTATTTAAAAAACTTTCATCAAGACCCAAAACTAAAGAAACCTGTTGAATTTCTTCTCTTGTGGGATTGATTAAATTGAACCAAGAGCCTGAAACAGCTTCATTTAATTCGAGTTCTTTTAATTCTCCGTTTTCTTGTGTTTTGGTAATCTTTAACATTTTATTTTATCCTGTTTAATTATTTAACTACATATATATAATATTTTCAATACTATAAAATAATGAGTTTTTTCGTGCTAAAATTAACTTAAATTTAGAAGATTTCTATAGGAGAATTTAGATGGGACAAACTTTAGCGGAAAAAATAATTTCAAACCACGCTGATCATATTGTTCATTCAGGTGAACTTGTTATAGCAAATATTGATATTTGTGCAGTACAAGACGGAACAGGACCTTTAACTGTTGAAGAATTTAAAAAATTAGGAAAAGACAGGTTGTATAATCCGCAAAGAACAATTCTATTTATAGACCACGCATCACCAAGCCCGCGTAAAGAATTGTCAAACATGCACACAGTATTAAGAGATTTTTCTAAAGATTATGGAGCTGTTTTATCAGAAGTAGGATCAGGAGTATGCCACCAAAGACTCATCGAAACATTTGTAAATCCGGGGGAAATATTAATCGGAGCGGATTCTCACACATGCACATCAGGTGCGTTGGGCGCATTTGCAACCGGAATGGGATCAACTGATATTGCTGTTGGAATGGCATTAGGAAAAACATGGCTAAAAGTTCCGGCAACGTTTAAAATTGTTGTTAACGGAGAATTTAGAAAAGGAATCGGCGCAAAAGATTTGATTTTACACTTAATCGGAATGATTGGAGCGGATGGAGCAACTTATAAAGCACTGGAATTTCACGGACAAACTATTAAAAACATGGAAATGGCACAACGGTTTACCATTGCTAATATGGCAGTTGAAGCCGGCGCAAAATGCGGTCTTTTTGAAACTGATGAAAAAACTTTGGCATATTTAAAAGAAAAAGGCAGAGAAGATAAATTCAAAGAAATTAAAGCAGATACAGATGCTGAATACGAAAGAATTATTGAAATTGACGCATCAAAAATTGATCATACCGTTTCTTGCCCGCACACAGTTGATAACACAAAATTAGCATCAGAACTTAATGACATAAAAGTAAATCAGGTTTATGTCGGAACATGTACAAACGGAAGAATAGAAGATTTAAGAGTTGTTGCAGATATTTTAAAAGGGCATAAGGTAAAAGACGGTGTAAGAATGCTGATTTGTCCGGCATCCCGAGATATTTATAAACAAGCCTTAAAAGAAGGTTTAATCGAAATATTTTTAGATTCAAACGCAACAATTTTGCCGCCCGGATGCGGCCCGTGCGTAGGAATTCACGCGGGAATTTTAGCTGACGGTGAAGTGTGTCTGTCAACGCAAAACAGAAATTTTATCGGCAGATTAGGAAATACCAAAGGATTTATTTATCTATCTTCCCCTTACGTTGCAGCAATTTCAGCTATTAACGGATACATCAGCGATAAAATTGTTTAAAAGATTTGTTTAGCATAAAAACTTTTCCTAATCTATAGAAAAATATTTCTTAACATTTTTTCATAAAATAAATACTTCTATAATTAATTTTTACAAAAAAACTTGAAAACATTACTCTAATCTGGTATTAAAATTTTATGCACAAAAGTTTTTACATAATTATTATCACGACCATTATTCTTGTTACAAGCGTTTTTATTATAGCAAAAAAAACAATTACCTCTAATGAAGTAATTTTTTGGACACTTCAGATGAGCGATTTTTCGGATTATATTAATGCTGTAATAAATGATTATGAAAAAATTAATCCTAATGTAAAAATTAAATGGGTTGATGTTCCGTTTTCAGAGGGCGAAAAAAGAACTTTAGCCTCAGTTTTGAGCGATAACCCTCCAGATTTGATAAACTTAAATCCTGATTTTTCATCTACTCTTGCTAATAAAGGAGCACTTTATGAAATTCCTAAAGTAAAATTATCCCAATTTAGTGACGATGTTGTTAATTCAACAAAAACTAATGATAAATTTTATTCAATTCCTTGGTATGCCACAAGTGCTGTTACCATTTACAACAAAGAATTGATAACTAAAATTCCAAAAACTTATGAACAAATATTTGAATACGCATATGATGTAAAAAAAACGACAGGTGCTTATATTACTCTTCCAAATATTACAGAAAACGATACTATGCTTAAAATATTAAATAAATATGGTATAAATTCCGCAAACGCTCTAACAACAGACAAAAGTATCAAAGTTTTTGAATTATATCGAAATTTATACAATAAAAATTTAATACCTAAAGAAACCGTTACAATCACACTTCAAGAATCACTAGAAAAGTATATGTCAGGGAACATTGCACTAATAAATGCCGGCCCTAATTTTTTAAATATGATTCGGGAAAATGCACCTATAACATATCAAAAAACTGATGTTGCAGAACAAATTAAAGGTGAATTAGGTCAAAATGATTTTTCACTGATGAATTTTGTCATTCCATTGAAATCTAAAAATAAGGATAATGCCCTTGATTTTGCACTATTTTTGACAAATAAAAAAAATCAGCTTGAACTTGCAAAATTAACAAATGTTCTTGTTGTTAATAAAAATGCGCTGAAAAATGAATTTTATACATCATACCGTCCCGATGATTTGATATCTAAAGCAAGAGTTATAAGCGCTAAGCAGCTAAATAATGTTACACCTGCTTTTTTAACAGGAAAGAATCAAAAGGAAATTAATAATATTATAAATTCTTCTGTGCAAAAAATCTTATTAAATCAAGGGAAAGTATTTGATATTTTGAAAAATGCCTCTTCTGAGTGGAATAAAATTAATGAATAAAAAAAACAGTCTGCTTACTAAACAGACTGTTTTTAAATCTATAAAAATGTTAATTAATTAATTCTTTGGAACATATATCCTATACCGCGAGCGGTAAGAATTAACTCAGGATTGGCAGGATCAGTTTCAAGTTTTGAACGTAATCTTGAAATATGAACGTCCACAACCCTTGTATCAATTCTATGATCAGGCGGATAAGCCCATACATGCTGCAATATTTCATTTCTTGAAAATGCCTGACCGGAATTGTTTACCAATAATTCTAACAAGCTAAATTCCATACCTGTTAATCTTATTCTTTCATTTTTACGGTAAACCTGACGGCGAGCCGTATCAATTTTTATATTACCGGTTGTAATAACATTTTTAGTAACTTTTCCTGACGGAGTGGAAGATTCTCTGTTATTTGTACGTCTTAAAACAGCTTTTACTCTTGCTTCAAGCTCTTTCGGGCTGAACGGTTTTATAACATAATCATCAGCACCAAGCTCAAGACCTGTAATTCTTTCGGATACATCTCCCAATGCTGTTAAGATAATAATAGGAACATCAGAAGTTCTTCTAATTTCCCTTGTTACACCATAACCATCCATTTTTGGCATCATAACATCTAATACAACCAGATCAGGATTATATTTATTAAAAGCTGCAACTGCTTCTTCACCATCTTGTGCAGTATAAACATCGTATCCTGCCATTTTTAAACGAGTTTCAAGAATTCTTCTAATACTAGATTCGTCGTCTGCTAACAGAATTCTTTGACGGTCATCAGACTCAGAGTTAAATTCAATATTTTCTGACATTTTCTTTTCCTTACTTTACAAATCTAACACCAGTTATTGTCAAAAAGCTTAAAATTATTACGTTTTGTTGCTTTCTTTAACTTTTATAACATTATGTTACACTAAGTAACAAAAAATTGCAATAGGAAATTTCAAAAAAAAATTATAAATTTTTAGAAGAATAAAAATACTTTAACCTCTGGAAATTTGGTTTTCGCCAAGCATAAATACCTTCCAATCAGAAACAGGGCTTGCTTCCGGTTTAAAGTAATCTCTAACAAGAATAAAACTTTTTTGAATTGGAGTATAATTTTTGGAATCCAAATATTGACCGAATTTTTCGTGGTTTTTAATATAATTCTTCTGCTTGATAAACGGGAAAAACTTATGTTTTTTATTTGAGATTTCTTTGAGCATAAGATTTACAATATCACCGTAATCAATCTCGTAAGCGCTATCCGGCGTAATATCAAGTATATAGTTCAAATTGTCACTTGTTGTTATTGAAAAATATCCAAGAACACTATTCCCAGACATTAATAAATATCTTATCTTATAATATTCGCTTAATCCTTCAAAAAATGGAGTGCAAAATTCTTTTGGATGACGGCTCAAAGCCGATTTATACATTGAAATTATTTCATCATTATACAAAGTTGAGATTAATTTAGAGTCGGAATTTAGTGCATATCGCCAAGAAACTTTACTATCATACAATTGTATATTTTCAATTTTCCACAATATTTCGGATGAACACTGCCTAAATCCGCAGCCGTTGATAAAAAGATTTAGTAATTCATCATGAGATTCATCAACAGTTACGTTAAAAGATAATGCACCTTTTTTTTCCAATTTATTAATTACAAATTCGACCAATTGTTTCCCGATCTCATAGCGATTTTCTTTAAAAATTAATCTGGTTATATTTATTTTGTAAGCATTTCCGGGAGTATAAGATATTGTAATCAAACCTAATATTTCATCATTTTCAATATAAATGTAAGATTCAGGCCTAAATTTAAAACACAAAGGAACAATCCCATTAACAAGATCAATTGGTTCTTTTATTAACGATTTTGCTATTCTGTCATTTCCGTCAACAGATAAATAGGATATTAATTGTTTTATTTTTGAATAATCAAAATATGAAAGCCTGCGAATTTTCATCATAAAACTATTATATTTGTTTTTTTACATTCAGGCAAATAATGTTAAACTCACTTTTTAACAACAATATTTTCCAAAATACTCTTTGCTTGTTCTAATTGTCGATCCTTGTTATTTTTAAGATCGGTCTGATTTAATTCAATATTAATATCCGGGGTAATACCGACTTTATTTATATCTTTACCTTTGGGAGTCAAATACTTGGCAATAGTTAAATTTAAGCCTGTTTCGTTTGGCATAGGAATAATTTTTTGAACCATACCTTTACCATAAGTTTTTGTCCCGATTATTTTAGCTTTTTGGTAATCTTTCATAGCGCCTGAAAAAATTTCACTTGCACTGGCACTTGCACCGTCAACAAGAATTATTATCGGTTTATCTATTCTGACATTTGTATCTTGAGCCATAACATCGTATCTGTAACCGTTTCTGCCGACAATACTGACCAATCGTCCCTTATTAATGAATAGGTTTGCCATAAAAACAGCATTGGCTAAAAGCCCCCCTGTATTTCCTCTTAAATCTAATATTAAACCGTCAGTATCACGAGTATTTTCAAGCGCTTCAATAAACTCGTTTGGAGTAGAAGTGCTTATAAAACTTGATACCTGAATATATCCAATGTTGTTTTCCTTATAACTTTTAACTGTTTTTATAGAAATTTCTTTTCTTATTATTTTCTTATTTAATATTTCGCTCCCTCTCAAAATATCAATGCTAACGAAAGTATTAATCGGACCTTTTACAAGATTGGCAACTTCAGCAACAGATAGACCGCTCACTTTTTGCCCGTTAACACTCAGAATTATATCGTTAGGTTTTAAATCCGCAAATTGAGCAGGAGTATCTTCTAAAACACTTAAAATTCTGATTTTACCGGCATTACTGATAATATTTACTCCTATTCCCGACATTTTAGATACGATAGAAGAATTTTGTTGTGCAAATTCGGCTTTAGTCAAAAAACGAGAATATGGGTCTTCCAAACTTTCAAGCATTGTTTCTATTGCGACTTTGGCGTCATCTTCAGTTTTAATTTTCCCTTGGTATCTGTTTTTCCAATAAGACCAGTGCTGATGATTAAAATTCGGATCATAATATTCTTTTTTAATAACATACCAGCTCCTGTTGAAAAGTTCTTGAGCAGAAACGACTGTTTTATCAACTGTTTTTACGTTGTTATTTAACATCGGATTATGATTTGTCATGTAAAAAGCATTTAGTGCAAAAAGTGTTGTTACCGTGCCGGCAAAAATTATCAATGCTTTAATCCGTTTTTTCATATCCCAATTTAACAACAACGAATTTCTATAATCAATATACTTATTCTCTAAACAAGGTATTTATTCAAAAATTTTTATAAATTTTCAAAACCCGGAGAATAAGTCGGTAAATCTTTATAGCCAGAGTTTTGCATTACGGATTTTTTAATATACTTATTTGTATAATTACCTTTTTCAAGTAATTTTTTTAGTGTATTTTCTCGCACAACCAAAGGTTCTGATTCAACGTTACTTTCCGGATAAATTTTCAAAATTTCATCCCAAACTGTAGCTTCCATAGTCCACGCGTAAGTTTCTTCGGCTAAAGAATTAAATTCATCCTGATGCAATGCTTCATGAGATAAAAGTGCTGCTATTGCTCCGGCGGGGGCAGATTTGTGCTTATTATTTATGTAAATATATAAATTTTTACCTCTTTTCCAACCGACAGCATCAAAATTTGCATAACTTTGATTAATATCCGCCAAATTTTTAAATTCTATTTTTACGGGCTTTTGAGAAAGATTGTTTCCCAAAATCGCGTTTCGTGAAAACATCCCGTCTGTATCTTTTAGCATGTCTAAAGCTACATAAAAAATCTCATCTTTTCCAACGCTTTTATAATTTGGAGTAATTTGTTTTACGTACTCAGGTGTATATTTTTTAGGATACTGATTCAAGGACGCTTGCTCTTCAATTGAAAATGCAAAATTTGTGCTTATTACTAAAGCACCGCATATTAATAAAAACGTTTTTGTTAATCTTTTCTTCATACTCTTGTTATCCTCTCCTTATCTTTTGTTAATCCGATAACATTCATTATATTTATGTTTATAATTACGTCAAATTATTTTTCAATTTTTTTATTATTTTTTCTGTTTAGCTTTTCTAATTGTGCATACTGATATTTGTATTTATTTGTATTATCAAGATTTACAGACTCTTTTATGTAACCAAGAGCTGTTTTATAATCTTTTTTTGCGATATAAAAATCACTCATTTTTGCATAGCATTCAGGGTTATTTAAATCATGTAAAATAGCACGTTTCATACATTCAATTGCTTCTTCGATGTCATTCATCGAAAATCTTGCGAGGGACAAATAAAAATACCCCTGAGAAATATTCATATCTAAATCAATAATTTTTTGCGCAAATTCTTTTACTTTTTCAAAATCATTTTTTTGATAATAAATTTCTGCATTTAAAATATTTCCGTCAACAAAATCCGGATTAATTTTTATCATTTTTTTGGCAAGACATAATGCGGATTCTAAATCTTTTTTCTTTATAAAAACTTTTGTAAGTTCTGATAAATATTTTAAATTATCAGAATTTGTTTTTATAATTTCAGTAAGAATTTCTTTTGATTTGTCATACATATTTAATTCATCGTACACAACAGCTAAAAGATATTTTGTGTAATCGTTGTCAAATCCGAAACGTATATTTTCTTCTAAAATAGTTTTTGCGCCTAAAAAATCTTTCTTAATTAACAGCAAATTTGCTTTGAGAACTCTTGAATAGGGATGCTCAGGATTTGATCTCAAAACTTCATCGATTTCCGTTTCGGCTTTTTTGTAATCCTTATTGTCAAAATACAAATTAGCAAGAGAGTACCTGTACTCAATCATTTTAGGATTTATTTCCAATGCTTTTTTATACGCAGATTCGCTTTCTTCTCTCCAACCGTTGTATAAATAGGCATCTCCTAAATTTCGATAGTATTTGGAATTTTTACCGTCCAGATTTATTGCCTTGCAAAAATTTTCAATGGCTGATACTAAATTCTCATCTTCAAGGTCAAATAGTCCTAAATAGTTATATACTTCAGCATTTTTGGAACTTTTTGATATTTTCGAAAAAAAGTGACGAGCAGACTCAAAATCTTTATTGTCATATGCTTGCCTTCCGCTCTCAAACAATTCATTATCTATTACTTCATTATTAATTTCACTCATATCTATTCTTCCAACACTTCTTCCGGAATATAAGGCTTTTCAATTTCTTGTTCAATGTATTTACTATCATTTGCTTTTTTCTTAAATCCAATGTTTTTTAATTTGTCAAAAAGAGTTTCTTTTTTTACCGGAGTTTCGACTTTTTTATTAATAATAATCAAAACTTCATCTTCACCTGCCATTTTAAGATTATTTCTTGCAATCCCTTCCAAACTGTTGTCAGAAGTTACAAGTTTTTTTTCATTTTTTAAATCGTTGTTTTGTAATTTAGCATCTTTTAACACATTTTCTAAAGTAATACTTTTTGCTTTATAAGAAATAATTTTTGAGACATTTAATATTGCGCCGTATCCTATTTGAATAAGGCAAAAAACCAAAACAACAGTCAAAAAAGAATAATAAAATCCGGTTTTTCTTAAATTATTCCTTTGTTTTTTATTTATTTTTTCGTTTTGTTCCGAATTGTCCATTTTAATCTTTCTACTAAATTAATTATATCAAATTATACTCAATTTTACAATTTAAAATTTGTCATCACCTGAAATTGGTCTTTTAGCGCGTTGTTATTTTGGTCAAATGTCCTGCTTACCCCGAATTCTAATCTTAATCTGTCAAAATCTCTTTTTCCGAATGGATTGACAGACAGAATTAATTCTGCTTTATTTCTTTTTAATACCATATCAGATGAATATTTGTTTTTTAATATGAAGTAGTCATTTATTTTAACTTCAGGTGCAACAGCAAACTTATCATTATAATTATTGTTTGTCGTATTTACTGTTTTTGTATATGAAGTTTCAAGCGCAAATCTTTTGTATTCATACCTTGAAAAAATACCTGAAGTTTGTTCTAACTCTCCATAATCTATTTCTTGACTGTATGATGTTCCTGCACTAAATCCGCCTATAGTTTTGTAATTTCTTCCTGAAACAGGTTCTATACTGTATTCAGGCGTGTAGTATTTTGAATATTTATGATCATAAAATTGAAGATTAGATGTCTTTAAATCAGAATAATTTTCACTTCCGATACGGAAAGGTTTTTGAATATTGATATAATTCCTGTAGTCATCATCTAAAGTGATTTCATCTTCATCATACGATGCGTAACCCTTTAAAACATCTGTGTATAAATCACTCACCTGATAATTTTCATCAATAAAGGTGTTTTCAATGTTTTCGTTTTCTTCATTAGTTCCGTAATCGGGAATTGCGTTATCTTCGTTATTTTCAGCCTTTATTGATGTGTCTGCAGTAATATCATCACTAATAATATCTTCTTGCTCGTTTTCGCCGTTATTTGTTATGGAATTTGAATCCGAATTTACTTCGTCAGGGATGTGATAGACAAATATAAATTTTCCCTCAGTGTTTTTTTGCAGCTTTATTTCAACCGGCGATCCAAAACAGCAGGGTAAATTTAAAAACATAAGCAAAAATATGACTAGGCTAACCTTCTTCATCACTATTATTGTATTTCATTATCCCAAAATATTCAAGTGTAAACGTTCAATTTTATCCCGCCACAAATAATTTTGTACTGAACTCTTCAATTTCTGAGTATAAATTTTCGCATTTTTTATCTAAAATCTCCAGCAAAATCGGAATTTTGCACTCAATATCGCTATCTTCTGAAAGGCTGTAGTTATAAGCAATTTGACTCCACCGCTGGACAATATCAGCGTTGTCTGTTAAATCCGCTAATTTTTTGTAAATTTCTTTTTCATCAATTTTTAATTTCTTCATATATTTTTACTCTCAAATAAAATTTTATACTCTACAGTTAAAATATTATCATTAGAAAATAATTTTGTCAATATGAGTAAATTTATATTAAAATTATTATATGGGCATTCGTGAAGATATAAAAATGCTTTTGGCAAAACATGCTTTGACGATGACCGAGCTAACTGGCAGATTGGGTCAAAGGGGCGTGCATACATCTGTCGGAAATTTGTCAAATAAATTAAAACGCGGAACAATCAAATTTCGCGAGGTTGTAGAGATTCTTGACATTTTGGGGTATGACATTAGTTATACTGAGCGTAAGTAGCGGACTTGATAAATTATTTTGCTTATATAATAATCGGTTTGTAGGTTAAAAGAAGGGATATAATGATAAAATTTGACTGCCGAAATGCCGATAAAGCTGTAATAGGGGACGAAAACGGGCTTGATTTAGCTGCTGAATTTGATATTTGGGGCGAAAAAGTACGTAATATAATCGTAGATTTAAACAAATCAAAAGATATTCCCGGATCAGGACTTCAGTGGATGAACCTTGGATACAGCCAAGAAACCGCGTGGTACGTAAAAGAATATGCCGCGCTTGTCAAAAACAGATTCGAAAATTTACTGATTTTAGGTATCGGAGGGTCAGCTTTAGGCGGTATGGCAGTTTGTCATGCGCTTTTAAGACCTTATTGGAACTATTTATCAAAAGAAGAAAGAAACGGTTATCCTCGAATTTTCTTTTTGGATAATGTTGATCCTGATTCTACTGTCTCACTATTAAGTCACTTGGATTTGAAGAAAACATTGGTAAATGTAATTACAAAATCAGGTGATACGACAGAAATTATGGCGCAGTATATGATCATCAAAAACATGCTCGAAAAAGAACTTGGGGATGATTACAGAAAAAATATTGTTGCAACAACAGATATGCGCTCAGGGATTTTAAGACAGATTTCAGAACAGGAAGGATATAAGACTTTTGTTGTACCGGATGATGTAGGGGGAAGATATTCTGTTTTTTCTGCTGTTGGTTTATTACCGTTTGCATTGACAGGTATTGATATAGATGAAGTTTCAAACGGCATAAAAGATATGGATTTAGCACTAAAAAATACTGATATTCGACAAAATATTGCAGCCCAAAATGCCTTGATCCATCATTTACTTGACACTAAAAAAGGAAAACATATATCTGTTATGATGCCTTACTCATCAAGATTAAAATATATTTCTGACTGGTACACCCAATTATGGGCTGAATCTTTGGGAAAACAGTATAATTTAGAAGGTAATATAGTATTTAACGGACAAACTCCCCTGAAAGCTCTCGGAGCAACAGATCAGCATTCAGTTTTGCAGTTGTTCAATGAGGGGCCGAATGATAAAATTATTAATTTCATTAGGGTTAAAGAGTTTGACAATACATTAGAAATTCCGAAAATTTTTGAATACACAGGGATAGGGTATTTAGGCGGTAAGTCAATAAATCAGCTTATTGATGCGGAAGCGGATTCAACAAAAGTTACGCTAACTGATAATAAAAGACCGAATGTAACTATAACTATTGACAAAATAGATGCTTATAATATCGGCCAGCTTTTGTATATGTTTGAAGTCCAAACAGCAATTAGCGCAAGTTTATACAATATAAACGGATTTAATCAGCCGGGGGTTGAACAGTCCAAAAATTATGTTTATGCTCTTATGGGACGTGCAGGTTATGAAGATTCAGCTCAAAATTTACATTCAAAGTTGTCTTTGGTATAAAAAATCATTAATAAATAATTATGAGTAAAATTTTAAAATTATTATTTTCAATATTAATATTTTTTAACTTACAAATTTTGGCTGATGCACAAACTTTAATCGGTTCTGTAACGGCTGTTCCCGATGGGTTTTACGGGATGTGGAGGGTTGAGTCAGAATTATCTGAGACGAATTCTTCTCAAACTTTTCGAAAAAACGGAGTTGATTTGTGGAACTTATCAAGGATCGGTGACGTCATTTTTTTATGTAACCCGTTTAATGGCGCTAAAGCACAAATTAACGTTACATCAAGTGAAAATAATGTAATTATTTTTACAAAAACGGGAAAATCATCGAATAAAGCATTTACTGACACTGTAAAAATCGAACTTAAAGGGGATAGCTTCAGAGGAGTCGATGAAATTGTGCTGCAAACTTTTGTTGATGATAAAATAATTAAGACGGAAAAAGCCGAATATGTGTTAAGGGGTGATAAAATTTCCGGAGAAGTAAAGTAAAAAGAAGATAAAGGGGAGAAAATGGAAATAAAAGAATTTGACACAATTATTTTAGGAGGAGGTCCTGCGGGATTTAGTGCAGGAATATACGCGGCAAGAGGTGCTGTTTCAACCGCTATTTTGGATGTAAATGTTATGGGCGGTCAGCCGTCAAATTACTTGGAATTAGAAAATTATCCGGGATTTAAAAGAGTTGACGGTATGGAATTGATGGAACAATTTGAACAGCATGCGGATATGTTCGGTGTTGAAAAGTTCGATATGATTGAAATTGTTGATATTGATTTAGTTTCTGAACCAAAAGTTATAAAAACGAAAGAAATCGAATTCAGAGCAAAAAGTGTAATTCTTGCTACAGGCGCTAAGTCTATGAAATTGGGTGTTCCGGGAGAAAAAGAATTTGTCGGAAGAGGAGTTAGTTATTGCGCTGTTTGTGATGCAAGCTTTTATAAAGATAAGGTCGTTGCTGTTGTCGGCGGAGGGAATTCTGCGGTTGAAGAAGCAATGTATTTAACAAAATTTGCCTCTAAAGTTTATTTAATTCACCGCAGAGATGAATTAAGGGCAGATAAACTTATTCAAAATCGTGCATTTAAGACAGAAAAACTTGAATTCATTTGGGATAGCGTTGTTGAAGAAATTCAAGGAACAGATTTAGTGAATAACTTAGTTGTAAGAAATGTTAAAACCGGTGAAGTTAAGAATTTGGCTGTAAACGGGATTTTTCCTTATATAGGAATTACTCCTAATGTTGACTATGTAAAAGGTCAATTAGAACAGGACAGCAGAGGGTTTATTTTAACGGATGAAACAATGCAAACATCTGTAAAAGGAGTTTTCGCGGTTGGGGATGTAAGAAATACTCCGCTAAGACAGGTAATTACAGCAGCAGCAGACGGCGCAGTCGGCGCGGTTTACGCAATCAAATATGTGGATTCACTTGCTCCTGTTTCGGCGGTAAAGTAAAAATTAATTAACATGTTTAAATACAAAAAAGCGGAAAATTTTTAAAAATCTTTTCCGCTTTTATATTTATAAAATGTATTAAGACAATATTATATAATTAAACCGCCGGCAACTTCAATTGCTTGACCTGTTACATAGTCCGTATCTAATGCTAAGAATTTAACTACTTTTGCAATATCTTCCGGAGTACCCAGTCTTTTCATCGGAATCAATTTTGCATATTCTTCAGTGTTACCAAGATTTGCTGTCATTGCAGTTTGGATAAATCCTGGGCAAACAGCATTTACTCTGATATTTCTTGAGCCGAATTCTTTTGCTAATGTCTTAGTTAAGCCAATCAAGCCCGCTTTTGAAGCTGAATAGTTCGCCTGACCTGGGTTTCCGTGCAATCCGACAACTGATGACATGTTAATTATTGAACCTTGACGTGCTTTCATCATGTGTTTAATTACGGCATGTGTTACATAATATGCAGAACCTAAGTTAATTTTTATAACTCTTTCCCATTGTTCAGCGTCCATTCTTACAAAAAGTCCGTCTTTTGTAATTCCTGCATTGTTTAATAAAATATCAATGTGTCCGTGTTCTGATATCATTTTTTCAACTGCATCATGAACTTGTGTGTCATTTGATACGTCAAATTGATAAAACCAAGCGTTTACACCTATTGCTTTAATTTCATCAATTGCAGGTTGAGCAGTAGCTGCGTCGCAAATATCATTGATAATGATATCGCATCCGGCATTAGCCAATTCTTTAGCACAGCTAAAGCCAATTCCTCTTGATCCTCCGGTAATTAAGGCAATTTTTCTCTCTGTCATAATATCCCTCTTTCTTTTAAATTACTTATTTACCTTCTTACTATATCATAAATAATAAACTATAAATGTAACAATATCTTAACAATTAAACGAAAAAGTCTAAAGTTTTTTACCTTCCCACCCGATAAGTACGGTAATGGAAAACTAAGAAAGGAACGACCATCATGGGAATGGCAGCAACACAAGCAAGGTTTTTAAGTTTAACAGCAAGAAAGTCTAACATAGAATTTCAAGGACAGCAGATTAACCAGCAAAGAACTACTTTGTCAAACCAATCAGCAAATTATTACAGTGAACTTTGCAACATGACTGTTCCTACTCCGCCATCTGTTGATGATTACACTAAAGTTTCATATACATTTAATGACGGCGCAATGAATAATACCATTACAACAATGCTTACAAATCCGAACAGTAAAAAAGATGGTGTTCCGTATTTATTAAGTTATGTTCAACAATGGCAGGATGATTATGCTCCTGTTGAAGCGGCAACAAGCTTTGTTAATAAGACCGACGGTGTTTTTTCTGTCGGCAGCACAAAATTAGTTATGCTTGGATCTAACTATTCTGATGTTGAAAATTCAACATATACATTTGCCGGAATCAATTACATTATTAATAAAGATTCTGCAAGTGGGAAATATTATATAAACAGACCAGCAGAATTAGGTCAGACTTCTGATTTGGCACAATGCAGCGCTGAAGATATCGCAAATTTTGAATATTACAATTTTACAGATGACTTTTCTGATGCTCAAAGAATTTATAAAAGCGGTGAAAACACATTTGTTGACGATAAAGGAAATGCAGTTACACCAAAAAAATTAGTTATTTCATTACATAATCCTAATGTAAATGATAAAAATTATGCAACTCAAATTGTAACTCAAAATGAAGACGGAACTTTTTCTAAAGAAGTAACTGTCTTATCAGATGAACAATTAAAAACAGCATCCGCTAAATTAACTCAAGAAAATGCATATAAGTATTTATTGAATGATAAATATAACGGTGGTGATCAATCTGCTAACTGGTATGTAAGATATGTTACAAATACCTCTACCGGAGTTGAAGTACCATATTTTTATAAAGAAGCTGATTTGAACAATGAAAATAAATACACAACCGAAGGCTATGCAAATATTAATTGCTATACAATCGGTTCAACAATCAGATCAAAACAAGTTTTGAATCAGCCGGGTACTGTTGAAAGAGATTCTTCAGGAAGATATATTTCTATCACAATTTACGGCAAAAATGATGACGGATCTGTCAATTTAAACAGTTCTATAACTTATCCTTTGACAACAAATACTACAACTGATGAAGATGCTTATAATGACGCATTAAATGAATATAACTATCAACAAGCTCAATATGAACAAAAAATTCAAGATTTGAATTCTAAATTAGAAATTGTTCACCAACAAGATAAGAGCCTTGAACTTAACTTAAAGCAGCTTGATACTGAAGAAAATGCGATAAAAACAGAACAAGATGCAGTTGAAAAAGTTATTTCTAAAAACGTAGAAAAATCGTTCGGAACTTTCAGCCAATCTGCTTAGGTTCAAAACGATTTTGATAAAAATTTCCTTTCCCTTTTTTCCTATTGATTTTCCAACGACTTGCAATATAGTCGTTTTTTTTTATTTAACTGCCATTGATACAAAATTCATTACTTCAAAAACAGTGTCTTTAACAAATTCTTTTGCCAATGTTTTTAAAGGTCTGTTTTCAATACAGTCAAATATATAATAAATCGGATCTTGAGAATTGTTAAATCTCATTTGACGATCTTTTACTTCCAAATAATTGAATTCTTTTAAAGGTTGTGTTCTTCTTGCCATAGGGCGAACCATTGTTCCAAATGTTTGTGTCATAATAACTAATCTCTCATCTTATATCTTACATATATATAAAGTATTTATTCGCAAAAATATTGCCTTTTTTAACAGAGATTTATTAATAAAACTTAACAATTATAACAATATTGCATTAGGATAAACTTCTTCAGCAACATCAAATGCGTCATTTATTTTGTAAAAACCAAAAGAAAACTCCGCTGAATTTTTTCCTAATTGCTGTGCTCCTATTACTTCTATCGGCGGACCTGCGGGGGTTGTTCTTGCGCTATTATGCGGATTTGAAATTATTCCTGTTGAACGTAAAAGGGTAATTGATAATGAATTTTTAAAAACTTCATATTCAGTTAAGCCTTTAGTAATAACCCCGAATCCTTCACTCCAAACAAAATGAGTCATAGGAGCAGTGTTTGTCTTTGCTTCATGCCCGCGCTGTTTTGGTAAATTTTGCCTTATATCATATTCAGGATCAAATTTCCTTTTAATAATTTTACCCATATCATCAGATTGAGTTTCTTTAATCGGTTTATCAAGATTAAATCTGACCTGCCAAAGTTTGTTGGTCAAAAGATTATTCCAATTAATTTTGAAATTCAGAAGTTTGTGCATTTTTTTTAACGTGACAATAACTTTAAAAAATGAGGTATTGATTTCAATTGCTGATTCGTAATGTCCGTTATAAAGCAGTTTGGCACTTTTAATTTTAGCAAAATCACCGCTATCATTAGGATCCGGAGCATAATTATATGTATCCCCGAGATCTTTATATCTTACAAACTCAATAAAATTTTCAAAACATTTATTGTTATGGTAAAGATTTATTTTCCCGTTTTTTACTTCAAGTTTGATATTTTTGTTTTGAATAATATCATCATCTGCGTTTAAATCAGATTCACTTTTTGGCGGATTAAATTCTTGCAAAACCGTATAAACAGTTGTGTAATTTTCAGTAACCGGAACTTTGTAAGTATCATAAAGTAAATTTGATTCAAAACCATTCCTTTTTGATATTATTTGATCAGTTTTAAGCGGTGAAATTGTTTCTTTTTCAAGAATTCTATGAAAATGTTTATCCCCGAATTCGATCAATTGACCTGTGTTTTGAGAAAATCTTATTTCTTCGACAATTGTTTGTGCAATTTGAAGAATCTTTTTGTACCTGACAAAACATTCATCATGCGTATCGTCAGTCGAACATCCGCAAATTGAATCGTGCGCCTGATTTTGTAAAAGCAACTTGTATGCATAATTAATTACAGAATTATACTTTGATCCGAATTTTTTTTGCAATTTATCAGCTAAGTCCAATCTGTAAGAACAAAGTCTATTTTGCTGTTTTAATTTTAGTCTTGCACTATACGAACCCGGAAGAATAAATGTTTTTGAACAATCTCTCAGTTCATCGTCAAATCTTTTTTTAAATTTTACTTTTTCAAAATATTCAAAAATCGAACCTAAGTGAATTTCATAATCATCTAAAAGTTCATTTACCTGTATAATTTGATCAATTAGATTTTCAGGCACATCAAGATGATCTCCTCCTATTGGCAAAAGTAATGTATTTCCCGATTTTTCAGAAATCATATCAAGATTTTTCTTTAGAAATTCGGTCTTTTGTTCAATTGAACATTCAGAGTTAAAAATATCCATAAAATATCCGCGGACAAGATTTACTGTATTAACTCCGTTAAAAACAAATTCTGACGGTAAATCTCCAACTCCGCGCCAAACAACAGCTTTGTCTATTTTAAAATCTTTTAAAATATCAGGAATAAATTTACTGTGTCCGAAAGTATCGGCAAAATATCCGATAAAATCTTCACACCCAAAATGTTTAGATATTTTTAACCCTATTTCCAAATTTTTTCTGAATGATTTTTCATCAGTTAAAAATTCGTCAACTAAACAGTAGAATGGACCGATAAAAAGTTTTTTAGCCTTTACTAATGCCTTAATTCTGTCCTCATTTTCAGGCTTTAACTTCAAATAATCCACTAATGCACTTACCTGCCCGTCAAAATAAAAAGACGGAATTTTGTTGTGTTCAAGTAAATTTAAGATATTATCAAATACTCTCACTAATCTTAATCTAAAAACTTCAAATTCCCTGTACCATTCTCGATCCCAATGGGTGTGAACATATGCAATTACTTCTTTTTTCTTCATAAAAAAATCCTGTCAACTATTATCTACAATATCATTAATTGGTTTATTTGGCTAATTGTTAAGATTGCCTGAGTGCAGGATTAAATTTGTTGAATATAAATTTAATATTACATTGAAGAAAAGAGGGTTATTATGAACAAACTTATATTATTTTCATTGTTAATGTCTATATTATTAATTCCAAATGCAAAAGCCGCTGTTACAAATACAGAATTAAACGACAATATAGTAAATGTAAAAATCGTTACTTACAGTCCTTATAATGCCGATTTATGCAATGTTGAACGGCATCTTTACGGAAAAACGTATACCTCAGATACAGTTACCTCAAGAATAGACAGGATAGAAAAAAGTATATTTAATTCAAATTATCCGCAAATGGAAATTTCCCAAAGAATGAATAATATCCTTGCAAATTATCAAACATGCTACAACACATCCCCAGGTGTAAATATTAAAAATCGTTTGATAAATGCATTAATCGGACAACCGACAGGTTTTACTCCGCCTTTTTATAATTCTGCATATCCTACTCCTTATCTTAATTCATACGGTCCTTCATATATGAGAGGATATTACGGAAACAACGGTTGGAATTATCATAATGTTCCTACTATGCAAACCCGCTCAGGTATTCATATTCTGCAATAATGTAAAATATTTATAAAGATTCTTTATTTTATGCTATTATATAAAGGTAGTTTAAAGAGGAATTTTTATAGATGTGCGGGATAATTGGTTATGTAGGAAATAAGCCTGTAGTTGATATCTTATTAGACGGACTAAAACAGCTAGAATATCGCGGATATGATTCATCAGGAATTGCAGTTGAATGCGATAATCAAATAAAAGTATATAAGGCTGTCGGGAAATTAAATAATTTAAGAGAAGAGCTTAGTTCTCATGCTTATGAAATTTCCAAGGCAAATACAGGTATAGGGCATATAAGATGGGCAACCCACGGCGTTCCTAACGTAATAAACGCCCATCCTCATACTTGCAATTGCGGGAAACTTGCGGTTGTGCATAACGGAATTATTGAAAATTATAAAGAATTAAAACAAAAATTAGAAGCATTAGGATGTGTTTTTAAGTCTCAAACTGATACTGAGGTTGTCGCACACCTCACAGCAATGAATTATGCAAAAGTAAATGATTTAAAGCAAGCTGTTCAATTAACAGCGCATGAAATAGAAGGAGCTTATGCACTTGCAATTATGCACAGTGATGAGCCAAATAAGCTTGTTGTTACAAAAAGGAATGCGCCTTTAATAATTGGTGTTGGCGAAGGAGAATATTATGCAGCATCTGATATTCCGGCTTTCATTCAGCACACCAATAATGCAATCTATTTAAAAGATAATGAGGTCGCAACTCTTACTCCGTCTGAGCTAAAAATTGAAGATTCTGAAGGGAAACCGATTATTGCAAAAGTCGAAAAACTTCCTTGGGAACCGGTAGCACTTAGTAAAATGGGGTATAAACACTTCATGCTTAAAGAAATCCATGAGCAGCCTGATGTTATAAGAAACATTTTGGCAGGAAAACTTCGCTGCTCGGATGAACCAATTTGTTTAGATGAAGTTAAGTTAAATAAGGATTCATTAAAAAAATTAAACAGAATTCAGGTAATCGCTTGCGGGACATCACTCCATGCCGCGATGATCGGTAAATACATTATTGAAAGATTTTGCCAAATACCTGTTGATGTTGAAGCTTCAAGTGAGTATATATATCGCTCGACTGTTACTGATTCAAATACTCTTGTTATTGGAGTTTCACAATCCGGAGAAACAGCCGATACTTTAACTGCGATTAAACAAGCAAAGGCTAAAGGATCACATATATTAATCATTACCAATAGACCCGACAGTGCAATGGCAAGAGAGGCTGATAGTTTGTTATCGGTAAATGCAGGTATTGAAGTTTCGGTTGCAGCTACGAAGTCTTATATTGCGCAGTTAACTTCATTTTATTTATTAGCATTATATATGGCTGAAATTAAAGAATCACACAATATAGCCGAAATTAATAAAATCAAACAAGAAATGCTTGTTTTGCCTCAAAAAATAGAACAAATTCTTGTGAATAAAGACAATATAAAAGCTTGTGCGAGAAAATATTCTTCAACAAGGGATTTTATTTATATTGCAAGAGGGATAAATTATCCGACGGCATTAGAAGGAGCATTGAAGCTAAAAGAAATCAGTTATATAAATGCAACAGGTTATCCGGCAGGGGAATTAAAACACGGTCCGATTGCTATGCTTGATGATACAATGCCAGTTTTGTCTATTTTAATGAACGGCAGTGTATATGAAAAATTATTATCTAACAGTGAAGAAGCTAAAGCACGTAATGCACAGATGATTGCTCTTACAAATTCTACCGATAAAAAATTAGATGAACTTTTTGATTTTATCGTAAGAATTCCTGATGTTGATGAAATTCTTTCTCCGATAGTTTCAATAATTCCGCTTCAACTAATTGCTTATTATATAGCAGAATTTTTAGGAAAAGATGTTGATCAGCCTCGTAATTTAGCAAAATCTGTTACGGTAGAATAGGAACAAAGTCGGTATCGTTATGGTTTTATCTAAAAATATCTCAATACCCACAGTTCTTAACTTGACAACTGATTATATAGAAAGTTATTTAAATAAAAAATATAACGATGTTATTCGTTGGGCAATTGTTGAAGCTGACAGTAAAAACTTAAAAATTTGTGTTTCATATAATCACAGGGAATCTTAATGTATAAGATTCCCTGCTTCGTCTTAGGAGGACTAAAAATAGATTTTATTCTAAACTTTACCAAACTCATCCATTGACATGTTCAATAAAGTTGTTCCGTCTTGGTGCGCTTGGTTAATTTTACCTGCGTTATATACCCCTTTTGCCAATATACCTGTTGTCAAAAGTGATCCTACCACCGAAAGAGCGCTTAACAATGCTGATTTACCAATAAGTCTGCTACCGCCACCAATTAATTTTTGGAATTCTTTCATTGAGTTTACACTGAAATGTTCTTTTACACTATCTTTTATTACTTTCGGGAATTTTTTAGCTAATCCGATGATAGCAGAACCTATAGCTCTGTACACTTTATTTGCCTTTCCTGAGGCTAAATTTCTCAAAGCTACGGTTGAAAGAATTGTTGCTGTAACACCAGCACCAGCGCCAGCCGTTGTCAAAGCTCCGTTAATAAGGTGTGCTTGTGTTCTTTTTTTTATTGAGAGCACGCTGCGGTGCATAATTTACATCAATACCTACCATTTTTAATTCCTTTCTAAAAGTTTACACTATACCTTATTTATATAAAGTTAGATGAGCGGTATTTTTTGATAAAAAATTAAACAAACTTTACAAAACTAAATAATTACTCATCATTAGAAATAATTTTAGCGCCTTCGTTTTCTACGTTCAAAGTCTTAATATCGCATTTAATATTTTGCGAAAGCCAAGTATCGCTTACAATATTTTTGATCTCATCAAGATCGTTTTTTTCTGAGATAACTAAAACAGAAGACCCCGCACCTGAAATTACACATCCCAAAACGCTATCTATATGGCGCAAATTATCCATGATTTTGTTTAATCCCGGAATTAATTTCATTCTATACGGTTGATGCAGCTTGTCTTTTAGTGAAAGTTTCATCAATTCTTTGTCTTTTGTACAAATAGCATGAATTAACATACCAAACCTTGAAGAATTAAAAACAGCATCCTCCATCGGAACTTCTTTTGGCAAAACAGAACGTGCAATATCAGTTGATAATTCAAAATCAGGTACACAAACGGTTACAGCCCAATCAGAAGGCCATTGCAGTTTTCTGTAAACAATACTACCGTCATCTTCTTGAGAAGAAATCGCAACACCGCCGCAATATGCAGGAACAATATTATCAGGGTGACCTTCAATTTCACATGCGATAGATAATAATGCCGCCTCATCTGCAGGCCTGCCTAAAAGTTCGTTTGCTGCAATTAGTGAACCGATTACAACAGAAGCAGAACTACCTAGCCCACGAGCAACAGGAATTGAAGTTTTAATACTAATTTTTAATTCACTCGGAGTTTGTCCGATAGAATTATATAATAGTTCTACAGCCTTATATACAAGGCTATTTTCGTCTAATGGGATATGTTCTAACGCAACATCATCAAGTTCTCCTGATGTTGAAATAACATTTATTTCAATTCCGGACCCCGGCAAAACTGTTTCCTCTATAGTAATAACATTATAAATTGGCAATGCCATACCCATACAGTCAAATCCAGGGCCTAAATTTGCCGTAGTAGCCGGCACCTTTACACTTATTTTCATATCTTCCTTCTTTTTAAAGTTATTATAACAGAAATAAAAAATTTTGGTAAATTAAGCTTGCGAAGTTCAGAAAAATAGTTTATAATAAAAGAGTATAATCGGCAAACAATAGCACGAGAAATGAGGAGTTAAGTTAAAAATGAATTTTTTATCCAAAAATGACAGTAAAGCGGCTTTCAC
>CAMNNA010000018.1 GCA_946545285.1 uncultured cyanobacterium
TTATACATGCAAAATTTTATTTGTAAAGGGGGTGGGGGGGGGGAATATTTTTATTCTTATTTTTATCGGTTTAAATGGCAATATCTACAACATATCTTTATGAGAAAAACATTTTTTGCCCTTTACATAATCATCAACAATCTGCCCGTTGCCTTCCAGTCTGTATTTATAAATTGTTAGCCCTTCCAACCCTACAGGCCCTCTTGCGTGTGTTTTATTTGTTGATATCCCGACTTCTGCGCCAAATCCGTACCTAAATCCGTCCGCAAATCTTGTTGAACAATTCCAATATACTCCTGATGAATCAACTGTATTCATAAATTTTTCCGCATTTTCGGGATTTTCAGTAATTATACAATCCGTATGTCCTGAACCATATTTATTTATGTGTTCTATCGCATCTTCAATAGAATCAACAAATTTATAGGCCAAAATCTTATCTCCATATTCAAAATCCCACCGCTCAGGATTCGAAATAAGTTTTATTTCTTCTAACTGCAGACTTGCCAACAATTCGTTTGCCTTATTAAAGTTTTTATTTATCAGAAGTGTTTCAACGGAATTACAAGCACTTGGATATTGGGTTTTTGCATCAACAACAATTCTTGATGCCATGTCAATGTCTGCTGTTTTATCTACATATATATGGCAAATCCCGCTTGCATGTCCTAAAACAGGAATCGATGTGTTTTCTTTTATATATCTTACTAAGTTATTTCCTCCGCGCGGAATTATCAAATTTATATATTCATCACATTTTAACATGTCTGCAACTTGTTCGTGAGTAAATATTTGCTCAATACTATGATTCGGAAATTCTTTGATTTCATTAAGCGCATTAGTAATAATTTCAAAAATTTTTTTATTAGTATTTACCCCCTCTTTTCCTCCTTTTAAAATAACGGCATTAGACGACTTTATCGCAAGAGAACATATTTGAGAAATTACATCCGGTCGCGCTTCAAAAATTATTCCTAATACTCCTATAGGACATGATATTTTTGACAAAATAAGTCCGTTATCAAGTTCACGTTTTAATAAAATTTTACCTATAGGATCATCTAATTTTGCGACATCCCTAACCCCTTGAATCATATCTCGCATTTTATTTTCATCTAATTTTAATCTGTTATAGACAGATTGATTAATTTTACCTGATTCCAGAAGTTTTTTCGCTTCTGTCATATCAAGGTTATTAGAATCAAAAATTTCTTTAGAAAATTTATCTAAAGAATCCGCAATTTTATTTAATGCTTTATTTTTTGTATCAGTATTTAAAGATGCTAATTTCAAAGATGCTTCTTTTGCTTTTTTTGCAATTTCCGTAAAATTTTCCATAAAGTCCCTTTTTAATTATAAAATAGTAATATTATCTCTTGTTATGATTGCATCATAGTTTTTGAACCCTAAAAGATCAACAATGTTGTCAGAATGTTTCCCTACAACTTTTTTGCAAGATTCCGAATCGTAATTTACAATTCCGCGGGCAAATTCATTTTGATTTTCATCTAAAATAGAAATAACATCACCTTTTTTAAATTCGTTTATAACGCCGACAACACCAATAGGAAGAAGGCTTTTTTCTTCATTTTTTAAGGCATTTTTTGCACCTTCATTGACTATAATTTTGCCTATAATATTTGTGGCATAACCAATCCAGCGTTTTTTGCCGGATAAATTTTCTTTTGTCGGCAAAAACATTGTACCTAAATCTTCTCCTTCAAAAATGCGTTTAATTACAGTTTGAGATTTCCCGTTTGCAATTAAAACTTTTCCTCCAAACCTTGTAACCATCTTAGCGGCCATAAGTTTTGTTTCCATCCCTCCACGACCGCCATCAGAAACACCGCCGGCTAAAGATAATATTTTATCGTCAACTTCTTGGACACATTTTATCAATTTTGCCTTCGGATTAGTTTTAGGATTGGAATCATATAAACCGTCAATATCAGATAAAATAATCAACATATCCGCATCTAATTCACTGGCAACAAGAGCAGATAATTTATCGTTATCGGAAAAACAAACCTGCATATTTTCTTTAACTACTCTTAACGTAACATCAAGAGTTGACACTGTATCGTTTTGGTTTATTACCGGAATTACGCCAAGCTCCAAAAGCTTATTCATTGTTGTTCTAAGACTTAAATATTTTTCTCTTAAAGAAAAATCGTCTTCAGTTAACAGAATTTGCGCAGTAGTAAGCCCGTATGTATCAAATCCGTTTTCATAAATTGACATCAGTTTCCCTTGACCGATTGCAGCACATGCCTGTTTTATAGCTGTTCCTGAAGTATCTGAAAGGTTTAACCTCTTTTTCCCTAATCCTACTGCGCCAGATGTTATAATAATAACTTCTTTCCCTGATTTTACGAGAGCGGAAATATCTTCTATAAAAGAATAAATTCTTGTCAAAGAAACATCTCCGTCATCATTTCTTAAAATATTTGTACCGAGCTTGATAACCACCCGTTTTGTATTTTTTATAAATTCTTTTCTGTTCATCTCAAATTTAGTCTACCATAATTTTAAGAAATTTGTTATAATATGACAGTAGTTTAATAGAGGATATAAAATGACAGATTTTAATCAGGTGAAAAACATTGCGTATTTAGGACCTCAGTATTCATTTTCAGAAATGGCGGTTGATGAATTTATGTTAAAAAACAACATAAATTGTTTTACCACCCCTCTTACAACAATCAAACAAATTGTAGAATACGTAAACAAAAATCCTGATACAATAGGAATTTTGCCTGTAGAAAATACGCTTGACGGTACAATTCGCGAAACTTATGACTGCATAATTTCATGCCAAAATCCAAATATAAGAATCCTTGAAGAAATTATCCTACCTGTTGAATACTGCTTATTATCCAAAACAACAGAATTTTATTCAATCACAGGTCTTATTGCTCCTCCAAGAGTAATTTCAAAATGCCAAAATTTTCTTAACGAAGAATTACCAAGAAATTATTATCTTATAGAATCCCCTTCAATGATAGAAAGTGCTTATTCGCTTAGAAATTATAATCTTACATATGCGTCAATCGGTAATAAAAAAATAGCGCAAAGCTGTATGTTAAATATATTAAAAGAAAATATTAATGACGATAAAAACAACAGAACAAAATATATCGTAATCGGAGATTATGAAACAACTCAAAGCGTGAATGATAAAACTACAGTAGCACTAACTATAAGTCATGCTCCCGGTGCATTGTTAAATATACTAAAAGTATTTGCACAAAATAATATTAATTTAACATACATTTCTTCCCAAATTTCTAAGAAAGATCCAAATGAATACATTTTTATAATAACTTTTGACGGGCATGTTGAAAAATCCAATATAATGAATGCAATTAGTGAAATAAAACCTCATACATCATTTTTCAGATATTTGGGATCGTATAAAAATTATAAAAATTAATCAAAATCATGTAAAACTTAATATAATCTTGTAAAATGTGCTAATTTATTGTATAATAAGCCCAAAGGAGAATGTGTATTATGAAAACTTTTGAAGGCCAGTTGGTTGCCGGAGATAATGACAGATTTTGTATAATTTGTGCAAGATTTAATGATTTTATCGGATCAAAACTTTTATCCGGTGCAATTGATGAATTAAAACGCCATGGCGTAAATGAAAATAATATTGATATCGTGAAAGTTCCGGGAGCATTTGAAATTCCTGTTACAGCTCAAAAATTTGCAAATACTAAAAAGTATAGCGCAATTATTACGCTTGGAGCAGTCATAAAAGGTTCAACTCCGCATTTTGATTATGTATCAAATGAAGTATCCAAAGGTGTTGCTCAGGTAAGTTTATCAACAGGAATTCCTGTAATTTTTGGAGTTTTAACAACAGATAATTTGGAACAAGCAATAGAACGCGCCGGAACTAAATCAGGAAACAAAGGTTCTGATGCTGCAAAAACTGCTATTGAAATGGCTAATCTTTTTAGAATTAGTGATTAGTGTAAATAAAACAGTTAAAAACTGTTGTTTTATTATGTATAAAAAAGGAGAATTATATGACAGAAGCAATTACAGAGTATAGAAACGAAAACACAAAAGACATTGACCTTTTATCTACAATTGATATGGTCAGAAAAATGAATGAAGAAGACAAAATTGTTGCCAAAGTTGTCGGAGATGTTGCTTCTGATATAGCTGAAGCAATTGATATGATTGCAAAATCATTTATAAAAGGAGGAAGATTGTTTTATTTTGGGGCCGGAACATCCGGAAGACTCGGGATTTTGGATGCATCTGAATGTCCTCCGACTTTTAGCGTAGATCCTGATATGGTTCAAGGTCGAATTGCAGGCGGAGACAGGGCTTTAATCAGCGCTGTAGAAGGTGCTGAAGATGATTTTGAATCAGGGAAAAAGGATGCTTCTATATTAACAAAACAAGACGTTTGTGTTGTAATTTCCGCAAGCGGAAATCCTAAGTACTTGTTAGGAGTATTGGATAAAGCGGATGAAATCGGTTGTGCGACTATTGCAGTTACTTGTAATTCTCATGGGAAAATTGCTCAAGAATCAGGTCATGTAATTTGCGCTGAAGTCGGTCCGGAAGTTATTGCCGGCTCAAGCAGACTAAAAGCGGGAACAGCGCAAAAAATGATTCTTAATATGCTTTCAACAGGCTCAATGATTAAAATCGGTAAAACCTATGAAAACTTTATGATCGACTTAAAAGCTGTTAATGAAAAATTAAAAGATCGTGCAATAAGAATTGTTTCGCAAATTGCAGATGTAAAAAACAGTGATGCATTGGCATGTTTATTAAGATGTAATTGGGAAATAAAAACCGCAATTGTTATGAACATTATGCACACCGATGCTGATAATGCGCGGCTTGAATTAAAAAAACATGGCGGTGTTTTAAGAAAACTGATGAATGACATTGTTTTAAATAAATAAGAAAGAGGTATAAATGAAATTAACAGTACTTGGTGCAGGATGTTGGGGATTGACTTTAGCGTGGCTGTTAAACGATAATTTTGAAAATATTACGGTTTGGGGTAGATCTCAGGATTTATCACAGGATTTAATTCAAAATAAACATTGTTCAAAGCCGTTAGAAGTTCAATTGGACTCAAAAGTTGAGATAACTTCTGATTTATCTTTGGCGATAAATAATGCAGATATAATTCTTTCTGTTGTTGCAACTTCCGGAACTCGTGATGTTTGTGAAAATTTAAAAAAATCAGGAATAAAATCTGATCAGGTTCTTGTTAATGCTTCTAAAGGAATTGAATTACCATCACTAATGAGAATGTCTGAAGTTATAAAAGATGTTTTACCTGACCAAAAACTTGCAATTTTATCAGGTCCGACATTAGCAAAAGAAGTTCTTCAAGGGAAACCGACAGCAGCCTGCATTGCTTGCGAAGATATTGAAACTGCAGAATTTGTCCAAAAAGCTCTTAATGTTGCAAATAAATTCAGACTCTATACAAATACTGATGTTGTGGGAGTCGAGCTTGGCGGAAGTTTGAAAAATGTCATCGCAATAGCATCCGGCTTTGCTCACGAAATGGGATTGGGAGATAACTGCTCAGGTACATTGTTAACAAGAGGAATGGCTGAGATTGTAAGAGTAAGTATTCAATTGGGTGCAAATCCGTCAACTCTTTACGGTTTATCAGGAATGGGAGATTTAATTGCAACTTGTTCTTCGCCAATGTCAAGAAATTACACGGTAGGTTCAATGCTTGCAAAAGGTAAAAAAATTGACGATATTTTGTCAGAATTAGGATCAGTCGCAGAAGGGGTTAAAACTTCAAAAGCAATTTGCGAACTTGCAAAAAAATATGATATAGAAGTTCCTGTGTCTTCTGCTATATATGAAGCGGTTTATACTGATATCACCCCGCAGGAATTATTATCTAAATTAATGAACAGAAAACTTAAACAAGAAGAAAGATACGTATAATGAAATTTGCAGTCAGATATTTAAAAAATACTTTTTATCCGTTAAATGTCGCAGATAATATAAATTTGCATGACGGTCAAATGGTTATTGTAAGAACAGAAAAAGGGGAAGAAGCATTAAAAGTTTTTCTTGTTAACAAAGAAATTGAAAAAATTTGGGAACAATCAAAATACAAACCTCAGCCTTTGCCGTTGTTAAAAATAATGACTCAACGAGATTTACAAACTCTTGATGATATAAAAAAGGAAGAAGTTGATGCTTTTTATAAATGTCAAGCGCTTGTAAAACAACATAAACTCGTTATGACTTTATCACAATGCAGAATTACCTTTGACAGAAAAAAAATAACTTTTTATTATACTGCACCTGAAAGAGTCGATTTTAGAGCATTATTAAAAGATTTAACACAAACATTCCCGAGAGTCAGAATAGATCTAAGGCACATCGGGGTAAGAGATGAAACTTCAATTCTTGACGGTGTTGGAATTTGCGGAAGACCGTTTTGCTGTTCAGGATTTTTAAGAAAATTCGCAACAATAAATGTTAAATTAGCAAAAGATCAAGGAATGCCTATTGCGCCAGGTAAAATTTCTGGAACTTGCGGAAGATTATTATGCTGTTTGACCTATGAGTATTCAAATTATATTGATGCCGCAAAAGGTATGCCTCCGATCGGTTCTACGGTTATGACAACTGACGGTTTAGGAAGGGTTTGTAATTTACAATTTATGAACGGAAAAGTGTCCGTAAAATTTGAAGACGGTAAAACAAAGGATTTTGATAAAGCCGATATAGAAATGGTTGATGCTGATGTAAATGTTGAAATTGATGAAAATTCTAATTCAATAAATAAATACGCAGAAGAAGGCGTAAAAAATATCGACCTGAAGCAATTAGAAGATGACAAAAACAGTTCAACCGGTAACATATAAAATTAGGTAGCTATATAGAAGTTACCACAAAATATGGCTGAAGTGATTATGCTGTAATCGTTTTTAGTCCTTTAAAAATTTATTTTGACTCGTAACCTAAACTTGTGGCATCATCATCGGGTATTCCAAGTTCGGTCAAGGGAAGGTTTACATAACCTTTTTTAACCATATCCCCATGATTTTTAAAGTATTCTACGGCTTTATCGTAAACCTTACGGCATTTTCTCCGTGAGATATTAATTCAAATTCTCCTATCTTTACTTTATAAGATTCCAATATTCTATCTAATTCTTCCGTTAGTTGTTTTATGTTCATGTTAAAAACTCCTATATTTTAATAGAAAATTTAGGTGTGAATATAATTTTAGGCAACGTTATGTTGTAACAATTCTTATGAAGCATGTTAAAATAGAGCAATTTTTCTTTTAGCAAATACTTTATGTATATAAGTAGAATGTAGGGAAACTCATGTCAATACCAAATGTATCATTAAATGATAGTGTAAAAGTCCAGAATAATCCTGCGGTAGTTAAACAAAATACTACCAGCATTGATATTAAATCATCTGAAAATATACAAAAACAACCACAGGAAGATAATTTTAACGGTAAAGGATTAGATAAAAAGAAAATTATAACTTATGCCTCTGTTGGTACGGTATTGGCGACATTCGTCGGTATAGCATTGGACTTTAGATTTGCAGAAGGTAAACATGTAAAAAACCTTTGGAGGAAATTAACAGGACATGTACAAGATATAAAACCTAAATCAAACGAAACACCGAATGTTAGTGGTAAAGCCGATGTTAATATTCCAAATATTCCTGATAAACCTAATGTTGCTAAGCCAAAAGCAGATGTGGCTATTGAATCACCAAAAACAAACGATTTAGCGCATGAAAATCAAGTAGAAATAGATAAACAAGTAAAAGAATTCTTTGAGCAAGAAGAAAAAGAATTAGCAGAAATTAAAGAAGCAAAAGAATTGAGTGATTTGAATAATGACCGTTGGCTAAATGAACAACATCATATAAAAGAAAAAGAATACTCTGATTTATGGAATAGTGAACTTGAAAGAATAGAACAACCTTTGTATGAACAAAGGTTAAAAGAAGCAGAAAAATTAGAACAAATTATAGAAAAGAAACGTACTAAATTTTTTGAAGCACATAAAAACGAAATACCGTCGGAAGAAGAACGGTATCAAGCATTTTTACCATATATGCGTACTGAATATGGAAGTTCTTTTAATGGAAATTCTTATAGTGCGAGAGAACTTGCAAAAGACCCTGAACAATGGTTATGGTATTTGTGGGGTAAAGACCCTAAAGTTAGAAAAATGGAATTAGATTTAACCTTAAAAAAAATGAAACCAAAAGATTTAGAATTATATAAAAGTGCAAAGTGGGTATTTGATAATAAAAAACTAAAATACGATGATTTGGATTTAGCAATGTCTATTAATGTTACAGACCTAAGAGAAATTATAGAAGAAGTGGCATTAACAGGCAAGTTCGCCGGTAGTATGGTATCTGGACATAGTTTAGCTTATAGAATAAATAGCCCGTTAAGGCTTGGTTTTGAAGTTGACGATACATTGAGAGTAATTCTTGATGAAGGTTTTAGAACTGTTGAACCACTTGAACAGGGTACTACTGTATATAGAGCAGTATGCGGAGGTAAAGCTGACGGTAGTATTGATTTTATTAACAAACTTATAAAAGCTAAAAAAGGTGATACATTCGTTGATAAGGGATATTCGTATACTTCTTTTTCTGAAATGGGAACTGCACCATGTAATGGTATTCGTGATGTAGGAACAGAAGATGTAAAATTAGAAATAATCGTTCCAAAAGGGGCAAGAGTATCTGACGGTTCTTGGAGTACTAAACAAAATGAATTACTATTTCCTAGAAATGCAGAATTTAGAGTTGTAGAAGAAGCTAAAAGACCTGAACCATTTGTATTTACCAATTATGAAGGAAAAGAAGTCAAAATGCCTCGTGCATTAAAGATAGTTGTAGAATACGTATTGCCTAAATCATAATACTAACTTGTTTATTATTTAATGTTACTTATAATTTAAAAATTTTGTCACTAAGTCAAAAATAAAAATCTTCGTTCAAGCTTTCAGTATAATTACATGGCGAGGTTGTACCTTGACCGTACATTTGGAAAAGTGTTAAGAAATGCGTCTTAAATGTAGACTATGAAACGCTGTACGACCACATGCGTCGCATAGGAACGTTATACTGAGGGTATGAACCTGATTATTGAGATAAAATCTCAATTAATGAAACTTATTTAAGTTTGTGGTAACTTTTATATAGTTGACTAAAATTATTATAAATACAAAAAAGCGCTGAGTCTTTAATTCAGCGCTTTTTGCTTATTTATTTGATGTTGTAATTTCGATTAATTAGCGTAAATCCAACCGTTTGTTAAATCAACTTTTACATCTTGTAAAAGTTTCATATAAGCTGTACCTTGAGTTTCAACTTCTAATTTTTCCCCTTTAAATGCCCAACGAACAAACTTCATCCACCAGTTTCTGTCTTTTTTGATTTCAGTTAAACCGTTTAATGAAGTTGTTTGATCATTTTCAGTTGTAATTAATGCGTTTTTCAAGACTAAAACACCATTTCTTACAAAATATTTTCCCGGTCTTACATCTAACACTTGTCCTCTTAATCCTGCTCCTTTTCTTATCAAAATATAATGATCACCTTTAGTAACATAATTTTGAGGGACATAAGCGGTATACATTACTCCGCCTTGAGAAGTTTGAGAACTTACATAAGTATTTAAATTAATCGGAACAATAGTTCCGGCAGGAATTGTTCCTATACTTCCTTGAACAATTGCATTATCTATTACAAACCCTTCGCCTGTTTTTTTTCTCATTGCTTCCGCTAACTTAGCGTTAGGATTTAATTTTGCCTGAATCATCATATTGTATAAAATGGAAGCAACTTCCGCTCTTGTCGCTGGACGGGTAGGTTCAAGATTATCTCCGGCGCTTGGAGCAATAACAATCATATTCAAAATTTCAGCTTTACCTGCAGGAATTAAAAACCATTCAGGAACAGTATTTAAATCTTTATACTTTTTTGCCAAAACTTCCAATGCTTTTGCAGGGCTTATCGTTTCAGTTGTAAGGGCATTAACTGCAACAGTAATTGATTCCGCTCTCGACACTGAATCATCCGGTCTAAATAGTTCTCCGTTTTTATCACATGAAATCAAATCAAAATATAAGGCTTTTTGAATATCTGAATATGCCCAGTGAGATTCATCAATATCAGTAAAATTTACCGGTTGAATAACTCTTGTATGTTCTTGCCCTAAAGCTCTGATTGCCATAGCCGCAAATTCTGCTCTTGTTACGTTTTCATCAGGTTTAAATGTTCCGTCAGGATAGCCGACAATAACACTTTTTTCTGTTAATTCTTTGATCTGTTTTGCTGCCCAATGGCTGTCTGGTACATCAGGATAAGCAAATGCAACATTTGTTAGCGCAAAAACTCCCACAACCAATGATAAGCATGTTTTTAAAAATCTATTCATTTCACTACTCCTTAAACATCCTACACTACATTATTTTTTCACACACAAATTATTTTAAAAACCTTTTTTAAATAATCTGTAACAAGATGTTACAAGGATTATATATTCGTTATATAGAATTATTTCAAATACGCTTGAAGTAGTACAATGAGTATATAAGGAGATTTTGAAATTGATAAAAGTTGATTCTACCCTGCCGAATTATTTGAACGGAAAATTATACAAAAATTGGGATAAGGTTTCTTCATTATTTGGAGAAAAAAGTGTTTTAGCTTCCAGATCCGATAAAAAAGGGAATTTTATACAATTTTTGATGAGTGACAACGGTAAAAGTCGTGAATTATATGCTCCTGATTATAAAATTACAGATATAATTGACTCAAACGGAAATAAAACAACCTATATTCATCAAAGATTATCTAACGGCGAAATTCGTGGACAGATGATTCCGGATAGAAGAAAAGCAAATCCTTTTATAATATTTGCGCAATGGGTTACAAAAGATTTGATGCCTCAATGGGTTGATTTAAGATTAAACCCGAACCATCCGAATGCAAGAATGTTTTTAGGGTCAGATACAAATCAAATTCCGAAGTCTATTAAAGTTGTAGAAAGAATACGAGCAAGAGATTTTGAAGGAATTGATTTCCCTTTGCCAAAAACAATACAATTTAAAACGGTTGAAGGGGAAATTATTAAACTTGAATCTGATTATGCAATGAATAATTTGAATTTTGCCAAAACTTTTGGAATAACCGAATCTGATCAATTAGGCAAACACCTCAGAACTGTAGTATAAATATTTAAAAATATTTTTTAATAATAAAAATCCGGCTGAAAAATTTTTCAACCGGATTTTATATAATTTTTATTCCAGAATTTAAGCTTCTTGAGCGTTTGAATTATCTTCAATCGCCATTTTTCTTGGTTCATTTGCTTTTTCTGTCCAAAAATCAACAAGCATAGAACAGAAGAAAATACTTGAATAAGTTCCGATAACAACACCGATTAACATAGCAAGCACGAAATCTTTTGTTGTAACACCGCCAAAGAAATATAATGCACCAAGGGTTAAAATCGTTGTAAACGCAGTATTCAAACTTCTTGCCAAAACCTGTTGAACAGAAGAATCAACAATTTCGCCATAAGTCATTTTCTTTCCGTAATATCTCAGGTTTTCTCTGATTCTGTCATAAGTAACAATTGTATCGTTAACAGAATAACCGATAACGGTTAATATCGCAGTTAAGAAAAGTCCGTCAACTTCTACATTGAAAAACAATCCCAATATTGAAAATATACCGACAACAAATAAAACATCATGGCATAACCCCAAAATTGCGGATATTGCATATTTCAATTCAAATCTAAATGAAATATACGCAATCATTCCTAAAATTGCAACAATTAGAGCAATAAATGACATTTTAAATAATTCATTACTCAATGTCGGACCAACAGAAGATACTTGTATTAATTCAGCATCTCCAAATTCTTTTTTAATTGTTGATGTGATTTTTTGAGCGTCTTCAGATCCTTCGTCAATAAATTTTGTCCTTACAGATACAATTGAATTAATTTGACCGTTTTCTTGTGTCGGCTCAACATTCAAAACTTGAATATAAGTTCCTGTGATTCCTTCAGAATCAAGATTTTGTCTTGTTTCTGAAACTTGATTATTTTGAACTTTATCTTTTGTTCCGTACTGTAAAATAGTTCCGCCTGTATAATCAATACCAACTTTTACAGGAGAATGTGTTGGGTAAGTAACCATTGAATATATCATCGAGCAAACCCCCGGCAATAACAGTAATGCCGACAAACAAATCCAAATCACTCTGTATTTTACAATATGGAGTTCAAATTTCTTTTTAGGTTTTGATTCATTATTTAAATTTTTATCTAAATTATCCATTATAAATTACCTCATGTTTTACTAGTCTAAAATTCCGAAACGTGCTTTTTCACGTCTTGTTTCCGTGACTTCAAATCCTTTACCGATTTCATCTTTCCTAAGACCAAACAGCGCAGGATATTTTAAGTCTCCTGTACCAAATATCAAATGCATAAAGTTTTTGGTAACTGTAACCGCTGTAAACATTGAAACCAAAACCCCTAACGCAAGTGTTAAGGCAAAACCTTTAACAACACTTGTTCCTAAGAAATAAAGAATTACACAAGTCAAAATTGTTGTCATGTTAGAGTCAAAAATACTTGTCCATGCTCTGTCAAAACCTGAATTTATAGCCGTAAACAGATTTCTTCCGGCTCTTAATTCTTCTTTAGTTCTTTCAAATATCAAAACGTTAGCATCAACTGCCATACCAATACTTAATATAAAACCTGCAATTCCTGCCAAAGTTAAAACAACAGGAATTGTTTTGAATAATGAGAACAAAATTAAACCGTAAATAATCAAGGCAATATCAGCGATTAACCCCGGCAATCTGTAATACATAATCATATACAACATTACAAGAGCAACCCCTAAAATTCCGGCAAATTTTGATTTTTCAATACTATCTGCCCCTAAAGTCGGTCCGACTGTATTTTCTTGAATAATATCAGACGGAACAGGCAGAGCACCTGCGTTCAATAAGTTAACCATTTTTTCGGCTTCTTCATACTTAAAACCTGAGTTTCCGCCGGAAATTTCAGCTCTACCGCCGTAAATTACTTCTCTTATAACAGGAGCGGAAATTTCTTCATTATCAAAGAAAATAGCCATTTGTTCTCCGACCAATTTTTGGGTTAATTGAGCAAATTTTGTAGCTCCTGCTCCGTTAAATTCCAATGAAACAGTCCATTGACCGGTTTGATCAGAACCTATAGTTGCAGATTTTAAATCTTCTCCGGTTAAACCTGTCGGCTCCCACATCATTTGACCTTGCGCATCATATTTAGGTTTTTTATTTGAATCAAAAACCGGTTGTTTAAATTCTAACTGCGCGGTCTTACCTAAAAACGCTTCTGCTTCTTTCAAATCAGTAACGTTTGGAATTTCAACCAAAAGTCTTTTTTCTCCGACTTGAGCAACACTTGTTTCAGAAACACCGAGTTTATTAACACGGCTTTCTATAGCGTATTGAAGTCTTGACATAACTTCCGGTGTAATTTTTGTAATAGTGTCTGTAGTCTTTGCTTCAAGCATAATTCTTGAACCGCCGACTAAATCCAATCCTAATTTGGTTGGCTTTTTGTAAATTATAACAAGCGAAGTTAAAACGATTGCTACAATTACCCAAAACATAATCAGTTTGTTTTTCACTTTTTTATCCTCTTTATACTGTACTAATACATTACTTTTTAGTTTTAGGAATTATACTATTGGTCTAATTCCTGTTTTACCTGATCAATAACCTTAAACAATTGAATTTTTTCATCTTCACTCAAAGTTACCAACGGTTTTCTTACATATTCTTCAATCATTCCCTGATAAGCTAAAGCTGCTTTTACAGGAATCGGATTCGGAGCGGTAAATAACGCCTTAAATACCGGATATAATTTTTTATGCATATTTCTTGCCGGTAAAAGTTCTCCTGTTTTGAAATTTCTTATCATAGATTTAATTTCTTTTCCAAACAGATGAGAAGCAACAGAAATAACACCATGCGCGCCTAATGCCATCATAGGCAGTGTCAAACTGTCATCCCCTGAATAAATAGCAAAATCATCAGGGCATAACATTCTCATTTCGGTTATTTTATCCATATCCCCAAAACTTTGTTTAATTCCGACAATATTTTCAAAAGCGGATGCTAAATAAGCAACCGTTTTAGGTTCCATAACAACCCCTGTTCTTGACGGAATGTTATATAAAATTATCGGCAGCGCACTGTTTTTAGCAATTGTTGAAAAATGTTCAATTAAACCTCTTTGATTTGGTTTATTATAATATGGGACAACTGATAAAATTGCATCTGCCTCTTCTTTTTGTGCGTTTTTAGTAAAATCAACCGCAGTAGTTGTGCAATTTGAACCGGCACTGAGAATAATTTTAGCCTTATTTGCAACGGCTCTTTTAACGGTACTAACAAGTTCACGTTCTTCTTCATTGGTTAAAGTCGGAGATTCACCTGTTGTTCCTGCAACTAAAATTGCATCAGAACCATTCGCGATCAAGTTCGCAGCCAGCATTTCAACCTTATCATAGTCAATGGCACCTGAAGAATCCATCGGCGTAACCATTGCTGTAATAACCTCTCCGCAATCATATCTTAATGTCATAATATCCCCTCATTTAGTCTGTATTTTTTCTTATTATATTACAAAAATAAATATGTGGTGTTATATTAAGATATTTTTAATATTTTATTCAAAATAATCGCTTAGACTTAATATTGTATAAATTATTTTGTTGTTCTCAAAACATAAGCAGATGCGTTTGATGCCGGTTCAATTGTGCTGTTATGAAATACTACAGGAAAAATAAAAATTTCCAATCTCTATTGATTTTTATTATTTTTATGTGCTAAATTATTAGTATAAGCTGTTTTTAAGTGTTAATATCTTAAAAATAGCGGAGGGTTAATACAATATAATAGGAGTGCGAGAATGACAGAAGTCGAAAATTCTCGTAAAATCGATACACACAAATTAGATTCGATCATCACTGCTTGCGGTGGGGATAAATCTCATTTGATAGCGATTTTACAAAAAGTTCAGGAAGAATATAAATATTTACCTGAAGATGCGTTAATTTACATTGGAACTAAAATTGAAGGGTTGTCACCGGCAACTGTATATGGTGTTGCAACATTTTATGCTCAATTTTCGCTTGATCCGAAAGGTAAGTATGAAATTAAAGTTTGTGATGGTACAGCATGCCATGTTCGCGGTTCAATGCCTGTTTTAAATGCCATAAAATCGCATTTAAAACTTCAAGACGGACAATCTACAACAAATGACGGCTTGTTCTCATTAGAAACAGTAAGCTGTCTTGGAGCATGCGGTTTAGCACCTGTTTGCGTTATAAACGGAAAAGTTTATCCGCAAATGACATCCGATGCAGTGAAAATAGTTTTAGATACTCTTTTAGAAAAGGAAAGAGGTTAGATTATGACAGAATTAAAAATAGATATAAAACAAGAGCAGGCAAGAGCACTTGAAGATATCAAAAAACAAGGTTTTAGAATATTGGTTTGCGCAGGAACAGGCTGCGTTGCAAACGGTTCTTTACAAATCATTGATAAATTCAGAGAATTGGGTGCTGATGTTGCCGTTATGAGTGATTATGACAAGTTAACTGTTGTTCCGACCGGTTGTCATGGATTTTGCGAACAAGGCGTTTTGGTTGTAATTCCTGACATGGATGTAACATACGTTAAAGTAAGACTTGATGATGTTGAAGAAATTTATGAAGGTATAAAAAATAATCAAATTGTTGAACGCCTTTTATATACAGATCCTCATTCAAATCAAAAAATCCACAAAAGCGAAGAAATTAATTTTTACGCTAAACAAACCCGTACCGCGCTTGCAAACTGCGGTCATATAAATGCAGAAAGTATTGATGCCGCGATTTCTGTTCACGGATATGAAGCGTTAGCAAAAGTTTTAGAACAAAACAATCCTGATGCGGTAATTGATGAAATTGAAAAATCAGGATTAAGAGGCCGTGGCGGCGGAGGATTTCCGACAGGGAAAAAATGGCGATTTACCGCTGCAAATAAGGGTGGAAAATCTTATGTTGTATGTAACGGAGATGAAGGTGATCCCGGTGCATTTATGGATCGTTCCGTTATGGAGGGAGATCCGCACAAATTATTGGAAGGTATTGCAATTGCAGCTTTTGCAATCGGGGCAGATGAAGCTTACATTTATGTTCGTGCCGAATATCCGCTTGCTATTAAACGTTTGAGAAAAGCTATATCAGATGCGGTTGAAAGAAATTTCTTAGGACAAAATATTATGGGTTCCGGATTTAATCTTGATATCCATATTAAAGAAGGCGCAGGAGCATTTGTTTGCGGTGAAGAAACTGCGTTAATTGCATCTATTGAAGGTGAACGCGGGATGCCAAGGCCGAAACCTCCATTTCCTGCAAATAAGGGGCTTTTTGGTCGTCCAACATTAATTAATAACGTAGAAACTTTAGCAAATGTTCCTTTAATTATTTTAAAAGGTGCAGATTGGTTTAGTTCTATGGGAACAGAAACTTCTAAAGGGACAAAAACATTTGCCCTAACAGGTGAAGTTAACAATACAGGCTTAATTGAAGTCCCTATGGGAACAACGTTAAGACAAATTGTTTTCGATATCGGCGGAGGGATAAGAAAAGGTAAAAAATTTAAAGCCGTTCAAATAGGCGGACCGTCAGGCGGTTGTTTAACCGAAGAACATTTAGATATCCCAATGGATTATGATAATTTAATCAAAGCCGGCGCAATGGTCGGTTCAGGTGGTCTTGTAGTAATGGCAGAAGATACTTGTATTGTTGAAGTTGCAAGATTTTTCATGAATTTCACTCAAAATGAATCTTGCGGAAAATGTGTTCCTTGCAGGGAAGGTACAAAAAATATGTTAAAAATCCTTGAAAAAATCGTTGCGGGTAAAGCCGAAATGAAGGATTTAGATACTTTAGAAGAACTTGCTAAAACTATCAAAGACGGTTCGTTGTGCGGTTTAGGGAAAACTGCACCAAATCCTGTTTTGTCAACCTTAAAATATTTTAAAGATGAATATATAGCACATATTAAAGATAAAAAATGTCCGGCAGGTGTTTGTACTGCGATGAAAAAAATCGTTATTATGGAAGATTTGTGCAAAGGTTGTACAAAATGTGCGCGTAATTGTCCGGTCGATGCAATTTCAGGATCAGTAAAACAACCTCACAAAATTGATCAATCTAAATGTATTAAATGTGAGGCTTGCTTGAAAAATTGTCCGTTCAAGGCAATTGTTCTTGAATAAAAGGCATTAAGTAATAGGACATTAAGTATGTATAGGTTGGGCATACTCACCCAACAATATGAGGGAAATATCATGACAGATAAAAAAACATTAATAATAGAAGGAAAAGAGGTTGAATTCAGCAATGAAGCAAATTTGCTTGAAGTGATCCGAAAAGCAGGATTTAATGTTCCGACATTTTGCTACAGACCTGATTTGACGTCATTTGGGGCTTGCAGAATGTGCGTTGTGGAAGTTGAATATCCTAACGGAAGAACAATTATAAATTCATCTTGCACGATGCCTCCTGAAGCAGGTATTAAAGTAAAAATTAATACGGAAAGAGTTCGCAAAATAAGAAAAACCGTTCTTGAACTATTGCTTGCAAACCATGACAGAAATTGTTTGACTTGTGAAAGATCCGGAAACTGTGAACTTCAAAAATATTCTCAAGAATACAACGTTAAAGAAATACGATTCAGTGAAAAAGATATTAAAGACTACTTACCGGTTGATGAAAGCAGCCCGTCATTGGTTCGTGATCCGAATAAATGTATTTTATGCGGAGCATGTGTAAGAGCGTGTTCAGAATTTCAAGGTCATGCTGTCTTAGGTTTTGCAAATAGAGGATCAAAAACTTTGGTTCAACCGTTAAACGGCAGACCATTAGGGCAAGTTGACTGCGTAAATTGCGGCCAATGTGCTGCGGTTTGTCCGACAGGTGCTTTGCATATAAAAAATGAAACAGATTTTGTTTGGGATGAAATTAACAATCCGGATAAAACAGTCATAGTTCATATGGCTCCGTCTGTTCGTGTTGCATTAGGCGAAATGTTTGGTTTAGAACCGGGTGTAAATACTATTAAATTAATCAATGCTGCATTGAAAAAATTAGGATTTAATTATGTATTTGATACAAATTTTGCCGCGGACTTAACTATTGTTGAAGAAGCAACAGAATTTTTAGAAAGATTAAAATCCGGTCAAAACTTACCTTTATTTACATCTTGCTGTCCTGCATGGGTAAAATATTTGGAAGATCAACATCCTGATATGCTAAATCATTTATCAAGCTGTAAATCTCCAATGAGTATGATGTCACCGGTTTTAGTGGATTTAGTTCCGAAATATTTCAATGTTGAAAGAGATAAATTAACAGTCGTTGCTATTATGCCTTGTACTGCCAAAAAATATGAATGTAAACGACCGGAATTCTACAGAGACGGAAAGCCTGATACAGATTATGTTCTGACAACGCAAGAACTTGGAGCAATGATAAAAGTTGCCGGAATAGATTTTAATAAACTTGAACCGGAAGAAAACGATTCTCCGTTTGGGGAATATACGGGTGCAGGAACTATTTTCGGCGCATCCGGCGGTGTTGCGGAAGCTGCAGTTAGAACGGCTTATGAATATGCAACGGGCGAAGTTCTAAATGATGTTGATATTAAACAAATTCGCGGAACATCTAACCGCTCAAAAACTGTTGAATTAGATATAAAAGGAACAAAAGTTGTTGTAAGAGTCGTCTCAACATTGCGTGAAGCAGAAAAAGCAATTCAAGAAATTAAAAACGGAACTGCTAATTTCCAATTGCTTGAAGTAATGGCATGCCCGGGAGGATGTATTAATGGCGGAGGGCAGCCAAGAAGTTGTGATGATTCTTCAATCAAAGGCGAAAGAGCTCAAGGGTTATATAAAGAAGATGCTGAACTTCCAATAAGAAAGTCTCATATGAACCCGTCAATTCAAAAATTATATCAAGAATACCTTGAACATCCGGGATCTCATAAATCCCATGAAATTTTACATACTCATTATGTAAATAGATTCAAAGGTTCTTATAAAGATATTTAAATATAGAAAAGGCCGTGATGAAAGTCACGGTCTTACTTTATAAAAAAAATGAACATTTTTAATTAGTTTTCGTTTTATAATTAGCAGTAAAAGGAGTTAAATTTATGAAACGGTGTTTGTTATTCGTTGTAATTATTTCTTTATTTATTTCAAATCCATGTTTTAGTCTTACAAGTATAAATGCGGAGAAAAGAAAAAATCGCAAACAAATTGTTCATACTTATTATTACCCGAAACATTACAGAATCCCTTGCTATTCTTGTTATCCTCAATATCCTGCAACACCGGTTTATACTGACCCTGTTGTAATTCGTTACAACAACGCAGGAGGGGTAGTGAATTACACAAGATTAGCACCATACGGCCCATATTACAACAATGGTGGGTCATCTGTAAATATCCGTTTTTAAAAAATAAAAAAAAGCCGTTTTAAGAAAAACGGCTACCAGACTTGGGGAGGAGGTATGAAAAACTTTCGTCTTTCATATCTATATTATTTTAATCGGCGCTATTTTTTTTAACTTTACAAGAACTGTTTAAATCTCATCCAAATGTATGAGTATTTACAAATTTTGCCGAATTTAGTAGTATTTTCTTATAATGTTTTATTTTGATCAAATCGAAGGCAAACAAATATTAAAATCAGATTATATAAAAAATGCCAATGCGTTTTTTACAACAAGAAATTTTTGTCTGAAATCAGATGATTTATTGACTGCAGATAAAAACAAATCAAAGTTGTGCAATTATTTGGATATAGAATGTCAAAATCTTATAAGCCCAATTCAAACCCACAGTATTAATATCTCAACGGTTAAGCAAGATCAAAAAGATTACCCCGATACCGACGGATTGATTTTAAAAGACAAAAATCACGCGATATTTTTGAATTTTGCCGATTGCACCCCGATAATTCTTTACGACAAAGTTCAAAATATCGGAGCAATTTGCCATGCCGGCTGGAGGGGAACAGCAGGAAAAATTGCAAATTTAACGGTAAATAAATTAGTATCAGAATTCAACTCGAATGCTTGTGATATTACTGCCTTAATCGGACCGACAATAGGACTTTGCTGTTATGAGGTCGGGAATGAAGTTTATGAAAAACTTTCAGCTACAGTCAATGATTTTAGAGGTTTGTACAAAAAAATTAATGGGAAAATTTTTGTTGATTTGAAAATGATTAATAAAAAGCAACTTTTAGAGTCAGGAGTAAAAGAAATTGATGTTTGCCCATACTGTACATTTTGCGATAATGAATATTTCTTTTCATATAGAAAAGAAAACGCAACGCCCAAACGCCACAGCGCTGTTTT
>CAMNNA010000019.1 GCA_946545285.1 uncultured cyanobacterium
ACCCTCTTTTAGAGGGTCTTTAATATTCTGGGACAGAAGGATTCGAACCTCCGAGATGGCTGGACCAAAACCAGCTGCCTTACCACTTGGCGATGTCCCAATGCCTTTCGACATTATCTATTCTACATTCTCAAAAACTTTTGTCAACCAATTTCAATACATTTTATTTAAATTTACTAATCCAAACCTCTAATTACCTTTACCCATTTACCACATTTACCCCCCTTTACCCCTTTACCCCTTTTACCCCTTTCTGTTTGATAACACATTCATCAATGTTCCTGCTATTTCACCAAAAGCATTACCTATGCTTCTGACTAAATACATATCTGCAAACAATCTTGAATTCCACATAGGATAACCAAACATAGGAACTCCAAATCCAAAAATCGGCGGATAAACACCTATTCTCAACGGCGGAACCCCCCTATGACAACAAGGGCCATAAAACGGTATATATTGATTAGTTACTCTAATATTTACAGCCATATTTTCCCCTTTAATATTCTCTATCTATTAAAAGTTCTTTCTTGACCAAAAATTGCCTTTTTACATAAATCAGCGAAATATTACTTAATATTTTTACTTTTTTCAATTTGCAATTTTAAATATTCATAAACGTCATTAATTACATCGGCTTTTTTATCAGGAAATTTTTGCACAAAAGGTTTTACACTTTTATACCATCCGCAATCTTCTCCATCCAATTTGAACCACCTAAAATTAGGATAATAACTATACAAACCGGCACATTTTACACCCAATGCTCCCGCTAAATTCAAAATTACATTATCTGTTGAAACGACCATATCCATATTTTTTATGGCACAGGCACTGTCTGTAAAATCTTCAAATGTTTCACCTAAAGAAACTATCCATTCACAATTTCCGCTATAATCCTTTTGCAGTGAATATATCTGTACATTATCCAAATTTTTTAAAATTCCAAAATCTTTTAACTCAAAATTCCGCCCGCCATAATTTGAATTCTTGTCCCCGCTCCAAGAAATCCCTATTTTGAATCTGTTATTTTTTAAATATTTTTGTCCATAATTTTTTATCTTACTATCATCCACGCATAAATAACCTTTAGAAGGTAAAATCCTTTCACAGCCCAAGACATACCCTGAATCCAAAAGCATCATGCCCGTATCAAATTCAGGACAATTGTTTTCGAATTCTGTTTGTGAAATTATTTCAATCCCTTCGGCTGTTTTAAAACTTGATTTCATTAATTTAAGCGTTTCATCCTGAGTTACAAATATCAATTTTTTGCACTTTGCTTTCAGTTCAGGCAAAAATCGGCAAAACATTATTGTATCCCCAAACCCCTGTTCATATTTTACAAGCAATGTTTTATCGCTTAAATCCGTTTTTAATTTATTCAACAATTCCTGCGTATTTGTAATTGAATTTTTAAAAGTTTCGCTCTCAATTAAATTTCTTTTAGCAAAATATTCAAATCCGTTTTTGAAATCACCGTGCTGAATTAAAAAACATCCGTAGTTATAATAATCAGTATTTGTCGGATTATTTTTTAATAACAATTCATAATATTTTTTTGCATTAACCGGATCTTTTAACCTTTCATAACCAAAAGCCAGACCATGAATTGCAAGACGATCATCCGATTTTAAATCCAGCGCTTTTTTATATAATTCTATTTGAGTGTTTATCGTTTCAGTTCCGTAAACCTTTTCATATAAATTTGCTAATATTGTGTATACAACAGGTTTTGTTTGATCTATTTCCAAATATTTTTCATATGAAATTATCGCTTTTTTATAATCTTTTTGCCAGAAATTATAAAAATTTCCCAGAGTTATAAATAACAAAGGCTTATTTTCTTCATTTTTTTTGTAATATTCAATAAATTTATCAGCAAAATCATGATATCCAATCATAGCTAAAATTTGTGCAATATTTGAAAAATCAACAATTATTTGTGCGGATTTTTCTATTAACAGTTTATAAATAAGTAAAGAATCAACAACTCTTTTTTCTTCTAAAAGTGATAGAGCAAAATTCCTTAAAGCCGTAAATACCGGTTCTTTTATTGATTCCGGAGCTTTGGGATCAAGATTCGAAAATTTATTATACACATTTTCAGTTTCTTTACAAATCACAGAATCATTTACCTGTTCCGCAATAACTTTTGTCAAAATTTCTAAAAAATTATCCATAAATTGATATTATCATATTTTCAAAAAAAATAAACTTCCTTAAAAAAGGAAGTTTATTTTATAATTATTTCGAACTTGTTTTTACTTATTAACTACATAGTTCCCGCGTTCAAGTTCTTGAGCAATTTCAATAGCTTTTTTTAATTGAACATCATTTTTATTTTTTAAATCTTCATCACTTAATTCAACAACCACATCCGGAGTAATTCCTTTTTTGTGAATATCTGTACCGTTTGGAGTCAAATATTTTTGAATCGTAATGTTAACCCCTGCGTTATTAGGAAGTTTGTTAATTTCTTGAACCAAGCCCTTGCCAAACGATTGAGTTCCGACTAAAACCGCACGATTATTGTCTTTCATCGCACCTGAGAAAATTTCGCTTGCAGAGGCTGAACCCTTATTCAAAAGTACAACCAAAGGTTTTGTGGTAAGAACGCCTTTTGATGCTTTTTGAGTTTCTTTATATCCGTCTCTGTCAACCGTACTTACGATTGAACCGCCGTTTAAAAACATATCAGAAATATAAATAGCATTACTCAAAAGTCCGCCGGGATTTGATCTTAAATCTAATATTATAGCTTTTTTACCGGCAGATGAAGTTAAAATTTCACCAACTTCTTTTGAGGCATTTCTGCTTATAAAAGAACTTAGTCTGATATAACAAATATCATCCGGCATTTTAACATCATTCGGAACTTTTTGTGAAACAGACTTTATTTCAATTTCCGCACGGGTAATTGTATAAGATTTTGGTTCTAAGTCTTTGCGTTTAACAAGCAATGTAACTTGAGTCCCTTCTTCTCCTCTGATTTGGTCTGCAGCTTTATCAACAGAAATTCCTTTTGTGCTTTTGCCGTCAATAGCAAGAATTTCGTCATCAGCTAACAATCCGGCTTTTTCAGCAGGAGTATCCTCAATTGGAGCAATAACCATAAGTTTGCCGTCTTTTACCCCGATTTGAATACCGATACCTTTTAAAGACCCTTTGATAGAGCTTGTTTCTTCCGCAAATTCTTTAGGATTAAGAAATTTTGTATAAGGGTCATTTAAACTTGCAATCATTGTATCAATTGCAACATAAGCATCTTCATTGGTTTTTATTACACTGTCATATTTATGGCGCCAACTGTTCCAATCTTGATTGTTATCTGTTTGATCAACATATTTTGAATTAATTAATCTCCAAACATTATCATACATCTCAATCGGAGTTGCAGCCAAAACATTTGTATTTATCGTCCAAACAAAGACCGCCGCAAATAATCCTAAAAATATCAAACTTTTCTTTTTTGTTGTCATGCTTTTTATTAACCTCCATAATTCCCTACTGTTTATATGACGAATTTTTATTAAAAAAGTTTCACTATGGGAATTATTAAGACTATAATAACACATTTAATAAAAAACGCAATCGTCTATATTGCAAAATATCTTACTTATTATCGAATTGCAAAAGTTTTAAACCTAAAAACTTGGATTTTTTCTCAACATCCGGCAATTCATAGCATTTGATACATCTTGCTTCATAAGTTTCATCTCCGCCAATCATAATCAGAGGAGAACTTTTATCTGCCGGTTTTCCGTCAATTAGTCTTTGAGTTCTTGTTGCATTTTCACATCCGCATTTCATACATACTGCATGAAGTTTATAAACATCAGTAGCTAAACAGAGTAATTCAGGCATAGAACCGAAAGGTTCAGCTTTAAAATCCAACTCAAGTCCTGTTCCGATAACTTTTTTCCCTTCATTCATCAATTTTGTAATAACAGGAACAATATTGGAATCAAAAAATTGTAATTCATCAATTGCGACCACTTCACAATCTTTGACCAAACTCAAAATTTGAATTGAATGTTTTACTTTTACTGCATCAAGCCAAAGCCCGTTGCGGGATTCTATATAATCACCCTTTGTTCTTGTATCAATGTCAGGTGAAATTACTTTTACTTTTTTCCTTGCAATTATGCATCGCCGAATTCTTCTTAATAATTCTTCGGTTTTACCGCAACTCATAGGCCCTGTAATCAATTCAAAACAATGCGTATCCATTCGTTAAATATACCCCTTTTACCTCTGTTAAATCTCTTGACTCCCAAAAGAACACATGCTCTTTTTGAACTCATTATATTAAATTAGTAAAAAATTTACAATAACAAAAGAATTTAATTAAAAAAATTTTTTAATACATTAAATAAATATTTTATGCTAAAATTTTAAGGGAAAGTAAACTTAGGATAAATAAGGAGAAAAAAATGAAAAAGATTATGTTATCAGTATTTATGGCAGTTGCATTGGTTGCACCGGCACACTGTGCAACATACAGTGCCGCAAATCAGATTCAAACAGTAGGTGAAAAATTATTGACTTCAAACGGAATTTCTGCAACCAACGTAAAATTTGTTGCAGTTTCGGATGAACCGAACAATTCAAATTTTACAACAACCAAAACAGTAAATGTTTCAACTGCTGAATTAGCTTATGCGGGTAATGACAACGAAACTGCTGCTATTGTTGCAAATGAATTAGGTCATATTATTAGCGGGCATGCTTCAAAAAATAAAGTTACAAAACTTCTTACTCAAACCGCAAATGCAGAAATTACAACAAATGCCGCAGCTCAAACTGTAATTGATAATTACAAAGCAACTAAAGAAGATAAAGAAGCAGACATTATCGGTGTAAATCTTATGATGAAAGCAGGTTACAATCCTCTTGCTGCAATTGTTGTTCTGACAAAACAAACAGGAACTTATTGGGAAGTTATAAAAGGTACTCCGGCCAATTCTGATAAAGCTATGAATATATATAACTATATCAGCTATGCTTATCCTGCACAATTGAAAGTCGGTTACGGATGTCAAGAATATAGAAACTTCTTAACTTATGCTCAAGAAGAAGTTCAAAAAAGAAATAATAGTAAAAAATTGCAATCTAAATATGAAAAAACATACAAAAAAGCTCAAAAAAACAGCACTTCACAATTATCAAAATATATCCGCAGAGGCGGTCTTAGTACATGGGATGCGGTTTATGGATTATTAAACGGCGCTCAATAAGTTTAAAAATTAATAAAAATAATATAAAAAAGGCTGATTTTTAAATCAGCCTTTTTATATTATATCTTTTTTAATATTTCAATTAACAGCTGCCTAAATTGCTTGTTAACTGATACTGCTGTTTCCATAACTTCCTGATGAGAAAGTTTTTTAGATGAAATTCCGCTTGCAAAATTTGTTAAACAACTAATACCAAGAACTTTCATCGAGCAGTAATTTCCCACTATTGCCTCAGGAACAGTTGACATTCCGGCAGCATCAGCCCCTATAATTCTTGCCATTCTAATTTCTGCAGGAGTTTCGTAGCTTGGACCGGATGAGGCTATATAAACTCCGTGTTTTAGGTTGATTTTTAATAATCTTGCAACTTCGTCAGCTATTTTTATCAAATCTTTATTATAAACTTCTGACATATCCGGAAATCTTGGTCCTAATTTATCATCATTTTTCCCTATTAAAGGATTATTTCCCAACATATTTATATGGTCTGTTATTACCATCAAATCTCCGGGGCGGAAACTTTTGTTTACTATGCCGGCAGCGTTAGTAAGTATTAAAGTTTTTACCCCTAAATTTTTCATAACTTTTATAGGATAAGTTATTTCTTCCATACTGTAACCTTCGTAATAATGGAATCTTCCTTGCATCATTACAACTCTTTTACCGGAAATATTTCCAAATACTAAATTTCCGCTGTGTCCTTCAATAGTTGAACTTACAAATCCGGGAATATCAGTATAAGGAATTGTGTATTCTTTATATAAAGATGCCAAATTCCCTAATCCCGAACCCAATATAATCCCAACTTCAGGCTCAAAAGAATCAGTATACTCCTGAATATAATCTAAAGTATCATTCATCATATAAAACTCCTCAAAAAATACGCAAAACTTTATTTTCAAAAGTCTTGCGTATTTATATCGCACTAACCTACTAATCTGTTATCATCCGCTTCAGACGCTTTAACCATCAACGCATGTTCAACCGGATTTTCTCTTGCATAACTTGAATCATGAGAATCTTCAAAACCAAAATCTTCGCGAGTTTTTCTTGCTTGTGTTTCATCTACAAGTTTTTTTGCCAATTCGGCAATTTCATAAACTAATTTATAGCGATTATCAGTATTTTCATTTAATTCCCACGCTACTTTAATTATTTGATCCATTGAATTTACCTCACTTTTTTAATCTTGTAAATCAATATTATAATACACATATTTTTTTCGCAAGGGGTCAAAATAATATTATTTAATTTATGAGATTATGATGTTAATAATTGTAAAGTTTGACTGCGTATAAAAGGCAATTTTTTCAATGTTATATATTTTATATATATAAGAATAATCGAGGATGATTCATGCCAACAGAGACAATTGAAAGAATTAAACAGCAGGTAATTCCTGCAAATATACATTACGAATCTGTAGATTTAGGAATAACAAAAGCTGAAAACAGAGGAGTATTACAAGCACTTTTAGGATTGATAAACCAAGCAAGTGTTCAATTTGCCGGATTAGGATTTAGTAATAATGTTAGTAATGAATATGCAAAAATACTTTCAGATCCGTCAAAAAGTTTTGAAGGTCCAAACGGTAAAATTTATCGTGAAGGTACGGCAGTTGGCTTAAATAATGCAATTAATCCTGAAACAGGCAACCCGAGATACGGATGTTCCTCAATGATAACACTGGCATAAAAAGGATAAACAATGGCAGGCGAAGATTTTAGAATTAATAATACATTTCAAAATTTTAATGATAAGTTTATGCAAATGGTAACAGAATCTTTAACACAACAGGTTACTTTACCAAATACAAGCTATAATCAAACCCGTGCAAGTTTTCAGGATGTGGAAACCCCAAAATATGGTGCTGCTTTTAAAGATAAAGTTGACTATCCGAGTTATATAGCAAAAAAACTGGATACAACAGTGTAAAAGGCTTCGAAATAAACATTTCGAAGCCTTTTTTAAATTTAACTGCTTTTATTAACAGCAAGCTGTTGATTTTGATTTTTCAATACAACTGATTAAAGTTTTAGCAACTATTTCTTGTTCTTCTGAAGTTAATTCAGGGAACATAGGTAAAGAAATTACGCATTCTGTATTTTTTTCAGTTACAGGTAAAGAACCTTTACCCATACCTAACCAAGCGTTAACTTTTTGGAAATGCAACGGGATCGGATAATAAAGCATTGCGCCGATTCCGTTTTCGGTTAACATTTTATGAACTTCATCTCTGTTAGGAATTTTAACTGTGTATTGGTGATAAACGCAGTAAGTATTATCCAATTCTTTAGGAGTTTGGATATCAGAACAACCTGCAAATAATTTGTTGTAATAAGCAGCTTTTTGTCTGCGTTTTGAATTCCATTCGTCAACATAACGTGCTTTTACTCTCAAAATAGCAGCTTGAATTTCATCCAAACGAGAGTTTAAACCTAATTCATCATTGTGGTAGCGAACCATAGAACCGTGATTTCTTAAAGCAATTAATCTGTCTTTAAGTTTTTCATCATTAACGGTACAAAGTCCGCCATCACCCATTGTTCCCAAGTTTTTAGTCGGATAGAAACTATAACATCCTATATCACCGAATGTACCGACCATTTTTCCTTTGTACAATGAACCGATTGCTTGACAACAATCTTCAACAACTTTCAAATTATGTCTTTTTGCAATAGCCATAATCGCATCCATATCACAAGGCTGACCGTATAGGTGAACCGGAATAATTGCCTTAGTGTTTGGGGTAATAGCTTCTTCTATTTTAGAAGGATCAATATTAAATGTATCAGGATCAATATCTACAAAAACAGGTTTTGCACCAACCATACCTATCGCTTCTGCTGTAGCAACAAATGTGAATGCGGTTGTGATAACTTCATCTCCGGCTCCGATATCTAAGGCACGTAACGCAACATGTAATGCATCAGTTCCTGAGTTAAGAGCAACTGTATAATTGCAACCGATATATTTTGCTAATTCTTCTTCCAAAGCTTTAACATTTGGTCCTAAAATATAGCATCCTGATCTTAAAACTTCACAAACTTTTTGTTCAACTTCCGCCCCGATTTGGTCGTATTGGCGTTTTGAATTGAAAATAGGTATCATAATCCTCTCCTTTATTGCTAAAATCTTTTACCGATTTTATTATACCACGTCTTTTCCGATCTTTACATATTCTTTATCTCAAAACTTGTCCGATAAGACTATGACAAAAGTAGTTTTTTTTAAATTCTAAATATTCGTGACTTGAAGGGTGGGTTTTAACTAAAAAAAACTTTAAACTGACGCTAAGGAGTAAATTATATGAAAAAATCAATAGTTTTTCTTTTACTTATACTTAGTTGCCAATGCGGATTTTGTGCACAAAATCCTACTTTAGATAAAATTGAGAATTCTTTGTACGGATACACTTATTCAAATGAAAATGAAACTTCCCGCTTGAAAAGAATAGAAGAAAACGTTTACGGACATTGCAGAAGCGGTCAAACAAGTGCAAGAATTGCAAAATTAAAAAAGGATTTGTCAGTTGATATGATGGGAAAAGAGATTACCCCGACAGAAGATACTTTTAGGGATAATGATGATTATATCGTTTATGACAAAGAACCACCTGAAGCTGCAACAATGGATTATCCTGTAATTAACGAACTTGAGAAAAAGACTTTTAACAAAGATTTTAAAGGCCAAAACATAAAAACAAGACTTTCAAATCTTGAGAAAAAAATATTTAACAAAATATACGAAAAAGATGATTTATCAACTCGTGTAGACAGATTAAAAGCTAAAATCCAACCTTCAAGTTTTATGGCAAACGGCATGGATCAGCAAAATAATGACTTTTATAAAAATCCTCCTAAAAAAATGGCGCAAGATTATCATCTTAGCCAATACGGTGCTCCGTTCGATTATGATGCTTACAATAGCAGTCACACTTTTAGCGATAATTATGATGATTTATATTCAGGAAACGGAGGTAATTTCTTTGATTCTGCCCCAAAGCCTTTGAACTTATCAAAGATTGAAAAAAAACTCTATCGCACAAAATATGAAAATGAACCGACTTCGACAAGATTAGGGCGTATAGAAAAATCAATATTTGGTACAAGTTTTGATTCAGACTCGGATTCAGAGAGAATGGATAGATTATCAAGTGCTATTCAAGCTCAAAAATCCGCCTCAAAATATGACAGCAACAGATTTAGTCAAAATATGGCAACTGCAGTTCAAATAGGAACATTAATTCTTATGGTTCTGGCATGTATATTGTAAGGTTCTTTGATAAATATAGTGCAAATTAAATGTTAAAATTCGTTAACAATTGTCTGATTCTGCGCAATTTTTCAAAATATATATTTTTTATATATATGAAGAAGAAATATTAAGGGGAATGGATTATCATGGTCAAAGTTGAATCAGGAAAAACGATTGGGGGATTTTTTCAAAAAGCAAAAAGTAAAATAGGTTCTAAACTCAATAAATCATTTTTAACAAACACATTCAAAAAAACGGGTAAAGTTGTTAAACCGTCAAAAATGAGAACTTTTGTAAAAGTATTAGGGCCAATTGGAATTTGCGCGGTTGAAGTTCCGGATTTAGTTAAGACATATAATGAAACAAAAAGTAAAAGAATTTTAGCACATGACACAGGACGTGCAGCCGGCAGAATTGTCGGCGGGTATATAGGTGAAATTTTAGGATCAGAACTTCCGGGCCCGGGTTCTGTTATTGGTTGGGTTGTCGGTGAAGAAGTTGTTCGCCATATTGTCGGAAGATCTTATCAGGAAGAAAAACAGGAAAACTGGTACAACAAGCATGGATCGACCACATTAAAAGAAGATCTAAGAACGGGTATAACTTTAATGGGTGGGATAAATCCGGTAAATATGGTTATCTGGAGCGATGTTGCCGAATACCTTTTGGGCAAAGAACCTCCTGAAATGCCGGAATAAATGATATTATAAAAAACTTATTTGGCTTTATCGTACAACTATATCAAGTTCAATACCGCCATGTGTTCTGCGGTTTAAGTCTTTTATTACAATATTTCCGGGTGTATAAGACGCAATTGATGTTTCAAGGTAATTTTTCTTTGCAACATCCTGCCCTATAATACTGCTTATCATTTTTCTGAATGGCGCATCTTGTTCTTCTTTTAAAATTTTAAAATTATCAAAATTGTAATAACCTAAATATTTTGCGGCAGTTTCTTTAATCAATTTGTCGTTTTCCGGAGTAGTAATGTATCTGGCAACTTTTTTTAAACCTTGTTCATAAGTTGTTAAGTTAATATTTCCTGTAAAAGAGATTCCATTTGTCATTTTTATTTAATTTGTCCTTTCTGATTTTTTATCGATCAATATGTGAAATGCATGTAAATTTTAAATTTGATATTTTGTTAAGAAATTTTTAGAAAAATTTTTAAAAATTCTCCAAAATCCTTGACGATAAATTTTTACGTAATACGATGGAAGAACATGCAAATGTAGAGTAAGGCGAACTATGCCCAAAATCATTGGAAGTTTGATTACAAGCGAGTTTGAGCCTAAAAAAATACATCAAAAAAACGCATTATTTGTTCATTATGAACAGAGGGTTAACAGCCATAAGTTAGAAAAAATTTTTGTAGTACACACCATTATAAAAAAGAGGTGACTTAATGTCTAAGACAAAATTCGAAAAAAGAGTAACGCCGATGGGTATTCCTCATACTCGTTTGGACGATTTACCCGACCTTATTGAGGTACAAAAGAAATCTTTTGAATGGTTTTTAAAAGAAGGTTTGAAAGAAGAATTATTAGCTTTCTCACCTATTAAAGACTATACAGGAAGATTAGAATTACATTTCTTGCCAAACTATACTTTTGACAATGCAAAGTATACAGTTGAAGAAGCAAGGATTCATGACGCAACATATGCAAAACAGTTGCGTGTAATGATCAGATTGGTTAACCGTGATTCAGGTGAAATCAAAGAACAAGAAGTCTATATCGGTGATATTCCGACAATGACCGATAAAGGTACATTCATTGTAAACGGTGCGGAACGTGTAATCGTTTCTCAAATCGTTCGTTCTCCGGGGGTATATTTTGACAAATCAATTTCTCCTAACGGAAAACGTTTATACAATGCCACAATGATTCCGAACCGCGGGGCATGGGTTAAATTTGAAACTGATGCTAACGATATTGTTCATGTTAAAATAGACAAAAACAGAAAGATTTTGGCAACTACTTTGCTTAAAGCTATGGGTATTACAGTTGCTGAAATGGAATCAAAATTTACACATTTTGATTTCTTGAAAAAGACTTTAGATAAAGATTCTACTGAAACAACAGAAGAAGCTTTAATTGAATTATACAAAAAAATCAGACCGGGCGATCCGGCATCAGCTGCCGGCGGACGTCAAATTTTGGAATCAAGATTCTTTGATGCCAAAAAATATGATATCGGTCGTGTAGGTCGTTATAAATTAAACAGAAAATTAAACTTAAATGTTCCTCAAAATCAAAGAACATTAACAGTTGAAGATATTGTTTCAACAATTGAATATTTGATTAATTTAACATATGACGAAGGGACATTGGATGATATTGACCACTTAGGAAACAGAAGAATCCGTTCGGTTGGTGAATTGTTACAAAACCAATTCAGAGTAGGTCTTTCAAGAATTGAAAGAATCGTAAAAGAAAGAATGACTTTGCAGGATTCTGAAACATTAACTCCGTTGAATTTATTAAATACAAAACCTTTAGTTGCGTCTTTAAAAGAATTCTTCGGAAGTTCTCAATTATCACAATTTATGGATCAAACCAATCCGTTAGCTGAATTAACACACAAAAGAAGAATTTCAGCATTAGGGCCGGGCGGTTTGCAAAGAGAAAGAGCAGGATTCCCTGTTCGTGATATTCACCCGTCTCACTACGGACGTATTTGTCCTATTGAAACTCCGGAAGGTCCGAACGCAGGTTTGATCGGCTCATTAGCAACACACGCTAAAGTTAATGATTACGGATTTATTGAATCACCTTTCTTTGTTGTTAAAGACGGTGTGGTTACGGATGAAGTAGTTTATATGACAGCAGATGCCGATGAAAATTATCGTTGCGCTCCGGCTGACGTTAAATTAACAAAAGACAGAAAATTTGCTGATAAAATTGTACCTGCAAGGTATCGTTCTGAATTTATTATGACAGAAGCATCAAAAGTTGACTATGTTGGTGTATGTCCGATTCAGATTATTTCTGTTGCAACATCAATGATTCCGTTCATTGAACATGACGATGCTAACCGTGCGTTGATGGGTTCTAACATGCAGCGTCAAGCTGTTCCTCTTTTGATTACTCAAAGACCAAGAGTTGGTACAGGCTTAGAATCTCGTGTTGCTAAAGATTCCGGTATGGTTGTAATTTCAGAAGTTGATGGTACGGTTGAACGTGTTGTCGGTGAAGAAATCGTTATAAGAGATAAACAAGGCAAATCTCATGTTTATACATTGATGAAATATGTAAGATCTAACCAAGATACATGTATTAACCAAAGACCGATTGTAAATGAAGGTGACAAAGTTAAAGCAGGGGATGTAATCGCTGATGGCGCATCAACTTGCGGCGGAGAACTTTCATTAGGTAAAAACATTTTGGTTGCTTATATGCCTTGGGAAGGTTTCAACTATGAAGACGCGATTTTGTTATCTGAACGCTGTGTTCATGATGATATTTTCACATCTTTACACATTGAAAAATTAGAAATTGAAGCTCGTCAGACAAAACTTGGGCCTGAAGAAATTACCCGTGAAATTCCGAATGTTTCGGAAGATGCACTTCGCCATTTGGATGAAAGAGGTATTGTCAGAATTGGTGCAAGAGTTTATCCTGATGATATTTTGGTAGGTAAAGTTACACCGAAAGGTGAATCTGAACATCCGCCTGAAGAAAAATTGTTAAGAGCAATTTTTGCCGAAAAAGCAAGAGATGTAAAAGATAATTCATTGAGAGTACCTCACGGCGGCGGCGGCAGAGTTCTTGACGTTAAAGTATTTGACAGAGAAAAAGGTGATGAATTACCACCTGGCGCAAACACCGTAATCAGAGTTTATATCGCTCAAAAACGTAAGGTTTCTGTAGGGGATAAACTTTCAGGACGTCACGGAAACAAAGGTATTGTTTCAAGAATTTTACCTAAAGAAGATATGCCGTTCTTACCTGACGGAACTCCTGTTGATATCGTATTGAATCCTCTTGGTGTTCCTTCCCGTATGAACGTAGGTCAAACTTATGAATTATTATTAGGTTTAGCCGCATATTTGACAGGAAAACATTACGAAGCTCCGTCATTTGATGAAATGTACGGCGAAAACGAATCAGAAAAAGTTACTAAAGGTGAACTTTTAGAAGGTATTAAAAAATCCGGTGCAACTTGGGTTGGCGAAGACGGTAAGGTAACGTTAATTGACGGAAGAACCGGAGAACCGTTTGACAGACCTGTTGCTGTCGGTTTGACATATTTCTTAAAATTAGTTCACTTGGTCGATGATAAAATCCACGCAAGAAGTACCGGTCCTTATTCACTTGTTACTCAACAGCCTTTGGGTGGTAAAGCTCAATTCGGCGGTCAAAGATTTGGTGAAATGGAAGTTTGGGCATTGGAAGCTTACGGTGCGGCATATACTCTTCAAGAAATGTTAACAATCAAATCAGATGATGTTAACGGAAGAAACAGAGCATATGAAGCAATTGTTAAAGGCGACAACATCCCAAGACCGGGTATTCCTGAATCATTCAAAGTACTTGTAAGAGAATTACAAAGTATCGGTTTGGATATAACAGTAGCGAAAAAAGACGGTCAGGAAGTAGATTTGATGACAGATATGGATGATTTAAGAAAATCAGCACCAAAAAGAACTCTGTCAGATGTTGATTCAGAGTTGTTGAATATCAACTTCTTTGAAACACCAACTACTTTTGGAGATCTGTAAAATTAGTGAGAAGTGAATAGTAAAATGGTGAATGGTTCATTTCAAATAAATATAAAAGAACTTCTCACTGCTCACAACTCACTATTCACTAAAGTAATAAAGGAGAAAATTAAAAAATGTCAACAAGCATAGATTATTTTGACTATATACGAATAAGTATCGCTTCTCCGGAAAGAATACTTCAATGGTCGCACGGCGAAGTTACCAAACCGGAAACGATAAACTATCGTACATTAAAACCGGAACGCGACGGTTTGTTCTGCGAAAGAATTTTCGGGCCGACAAAGGACTGGGAATGTTATTGCGGAAAATATAAAAGAGTAAGACACAAAGGAATTATCTGCGAACGCTGCGGTGTTGAAGTTACTGATTCCAAAGTAAGACGTCACAGAATGGGGCATATTAAACTTGCCGCTCCTGTTTCTCATATTTGGTTTTTAAAAGGTATTCCTTCATATTTAGGTTTACTTTTGGATATGACTTTGAAAGATTTGGAACAAGTTATTTATTTCAACAGCTATGTTGTTTTAGATGGCGGAGATTCAGATTTTAAAAAATATCAGCTTTTATCTGAAGAAGAATATGAAGATTATATGGCTGAAAACGAAGAATCAACATTGAAAGTCGGTATCGGAGCTGAAGCAATTAAAGAACTTTTATCAGAAGTGGATTTAAAAGCGACAGCAGAAGAAATCAGAACTGAACTTCAAGGCAACGTTGCAGCTCAGAAAAAAGCTAAATTAATTAAAAAATTAAGATTATTAGATAACTTAATTTCATCAGAAACAAATCCGACTTGGATGGTTATGGATGTAATTCCTGTTACTCCTCCGGATTTAAGACCGATGGTTCAATTAGACGGCGGAAGGTTTGCGACATCTGATTTGAACGATTTATACAGACGTGTAATTAACAGAAACAACCGTTTACAAAGACTTTTGGAAATGGGTGCTCCTGAAATTATTGTAAGAAACGAAAAAAGAATGCTTCAAGAAGCAGTTGATGCATTGATTGATAACGGCAGACGCGGAAGAACAGTTGTCGGTCCTAACAACAGAGCATTAAAATCATTATCTAACATTATTGAAGGTAAACAAGGTCGTTTCCGTCAAAACTTGTTAGGTAAACGTGTTGACTATTCAGGTCGTTCAGTTATCGTTGTCGGACCGTCATTGAAATTGAATCAATGCGGTTTGCCAAAAGAAATGGCTATCGAATTGTTTAAGCCGTTTGTTATTAATAAATTAATTGAACGCGGATATGTTCAAAACATTAAATCAGCTAAAAAGAAAATCGAAAGATCGGAAGCAGTTGTTTGGGATATCTTAGAAGAAGTAATTGACGGACATCCGGTATTGTTAAACCGTGCTCCGACCCTTCACAGATTAGGTATTCAGGCATTTGAACCGAAACTTGTTGAAGGTCGTGCTATTCAACTTCACCCGTTAGCTTGTACGGCGTTTAACGCAGACTTTGACGGTGACCAAATGGCTGTTCACGTACCTTTATCAATCGAAGCTCAAGCTGAAGCAAGAATGTTGATGTTAGCAACAAACAACTTGCTTGCACCTGCAAACGGAAAACCTATTGTATCTCCTTCACAGGATATGGTATTGGGTATGTATTACTTAACAACTATGAAAGATCCTAATCAGGAAGTACAAGGATATTTCTACAGCTTTGAAGATGCAATAGCAGCGTTTGAAGTCAAAGTTATTAAACTTCACGACAAAATTGTTGTAAGAGATGAAAAAGGTCAAAGAATTGAAACAACAGTCGGAAGAATTATATTTAACGAAGAAATAAGAAAAGCGTTAGTTTAACAAAGGCAATAGGGCGTTAAGGCACTAAGGCAGTAAGAAAGAAAAACTAAAATAAAAAGGAAAAACGAATGGAAATGACATATACACATGCAAAAAAAGTACCTGATTTCATTAACAAACAAATGGACAAGGGTTCATTGAAAAAGTTATTGGGTCAGATGTATTTGGAATTTGGCGGTGCTAAGGAAGCTAATCTTGCGGATGCTTTAAAATCATTGGGTTACAAGTATGCAACAATTTCCGGTACTACCATTTCAATAGCTGATTTATCTGTTCCTCCTGAAAAGAAACAGTTATTGGAATCAGCAGAAAAAGAAATAGAAAAATCAACAGAAAAATACTTGAAAGGTGAAATTACCGAAGTAGAAAGATATACAAAGGTTATTGACACTTGGTCCGAAACTACCGCAAAATTAACAGAACAAGTGGTTGAAAATTTTGACAGATTGAACCCTGTATATATGATGGCTTTCTCAGGAGCCAGAGGTAACTTATCACAGGTATCACAGTTAGTCGGTATGAGAGGTTTGATGGCTGATACTCAGGGTCAAATCATAGACTTGCCGATTAAGTCAAACTTTAAAGAAGGTTTGTCAGTTACTGAATACATCATTTCATCTTACGGTGCAAGAAAAGGTCTTGTAGATACTGCGTTAAAAACAGCCGATTCAGGTTATTTGACAAGACGTTTGGTAGACGTTGCACAAGATGTAATTATAAGAGAAGAAGATTGTCATACTGACAAATATATTAACTTAACATCTATTATGGACGGTGATACTGTTATTGTTCCGTTAATCGACAGATTATTGGGAAGAACAGTTGCACAAGATATTTTAGATAAAGATGGTAATGTAATTATCACAAACGGTACAACATTAAATAGAGATGATATTAAGAAGATTTCAGAACTTGATATACAAGAATTGAGAGTTCGTTCAGCGTTGACTTGCGGACTTGAATACGGTGTATGTCAAAAATGTTACGGATGGGCAATGACAACTCACAAACCTGTTGATATCGGTGAAGCAATCGGTATTATTGCGGCTCAGTCAATCGGTGAACCGGGTACACAGTTAACAATGAGAACATTCCACACAGGTGGTGCTGTCGGTGTTAAAGAAGCAATGAAAGAAGTTGTTGCTCGTGAAGCAGGTAAAGTTATTTCTAAAATCAAAACAAGAGAATTGAGAACTCGCCACGGTGAAGTTGTTCAAGTTGCAATGTACGAAGCTGATTTAGAAGTTAAAGGTGAAAAACGTACAACTAAATACCATATTCCTTCAAACGCTACTGTGTTTGTTAAAGACGGTCAAGAAATTCCGAAAGGATTTAAAATGGCAGAATTTTCACCGTCTTCAAAAGGTGACAGCAGCCGTTTGACAGAAAAAGCAACAAAAGATATTTTCTCAGATTTAAGCGGTGAAATTGTATTTGAAGATTTCAAAGCGGATGAGAAAAAAGACAGACAAGGAAACATTTTGAGAACTTCAAACAAACAAGGTATTGTTTGGGTATTGGGCGGTGATGTATATGCATTACCTGGCGGTTCAAAAGTTCTTGTTAAAGATAAACAAAAGGTTAAAGAAGGTCAGGAATTAGCTGAAACTTCTACAATTTGTGAACACGGCGGTGAAGTTCGTTTGGGCGAAGATTTAGTATTGGAAGATGCTAAATTCCACAACAAAAAGATTAAGAAAATTGTTTCAGGTAAAGAATTAACAATTGTAATTGCATCTTTACAGCCTGAAAATGCTAAATTCGAACAAACCAAAAAAGAACAGCTTTGGACAGTTAACAAAACCGGTGAAAAATACATCGTTAAAGCTCCGGTTGATACAACGGTTGAAAACGGCATGATTATTGCCGAACTTGTTGATGATGATTGTTCTGTTCCGTCTTCAGGCGAAATCAGATATGTTGACGTTGAAGTCGACGAAAATCAAATCATAACTAAACCGGGTAAAGTGGTATTTATACCTGAAGAAGTCCACCAAATTAACAAAGATTCTTCTTTGAAAATGGTTGAGAACGGAACAACAGTAACTGCCGGAACTGAAGTAGTAAAAGACATTTATTGTCATATAGACGGTGTTGTTGAATTCAAAGAATTTAACGATATTATCCACGAAGTTACAATCAGACCGGGACAAATTCATACATTATCAAATATTTCAGAATTGAAAGTTGACGAAGGTGAAGTTATTAAAAAAGGCGCTGTTATCGCTGACGGTATCAAGGCTAAAACAACATCTATAGTTACTATTATGGATTCTGCGGTAGAAGATTTGGCTATTGATGATTTGGATGAAGATATGGATTCTTCAATGGGATTGGATGAAGATTCAATTGAAAACCAACCGGTTCAAATTTTAGTCAGACCGGTTCAAGTTTTAGATATTGAACAAAAAGATGTATCTATCAAATTCAATACAACTGATGAATTAATTGATATTGTTCCTGTTACTCAGTTGCAGTATAAAGACGGTGCAAGAGTTCGTAATATGGACGGAGCGACAATTACAAGAACAAGTTTAGTTCTTCAAATGCAAGGATATTTATCTCATTTGAAAGGGATGGTAGAACTTGACTCTAAGGGCGAACTAAGAATAGTTGTTCTTGAAAACTTAATTGTTCGTCGTGAACTTGAAGGATCATCAAATGATTCACTACAAACAGAATTGCTTGTAACAAACGGTCAAACTATTGATGCTAAAACTCCTGTTGCAAAAACATTAGTTCTTGCAAGACATGATGCGGTGGCATCAATAAGCGGAAGCGATGAAGAAGCAAGAAGATTATTATTAATTTCAGATGATTATAAAACTGATGTAAAAATTAAAGGTAAACCGGTAGTTAAAAAAGGCGAACTTGTTAAAACTGATAAGGTTCTTTCTGAAGGCGGAACAACAGCTCCGATTTCGGGTATTGTTACTGAAATAAGTGACGGAGTTGTTTCAATCAGAAACGGCAGACCTTATTTAATCAGCCCAGGTACAATGCTTCAAATTAATTCAGGGTCATTGGTATTAAGAGGAGACTTGATTGTATCTTTGACTTATGAAAGAGAAAAAACAGGCGATATCGTTCAAGGTTTGCCAAAAGTTGAAGAATTACTAGAAGGCAGAAGACCTAAAGATTGCGCTATTTTGGCAGAAACTGACGGAACAGCTAAAATCGAAATTGATGATGACGGTTTCCCGAGATTGTATATTGTTGATGAAGACGGGTCTTCAACAGAAATTAAGTATGCAATAGATTCAACCGTAATTGTTTCAAACGGTCAGAAGATTAAAAAAGGTGAACAATTAACTTCAGGTTCTCCTGATCCTGCATCAGTTATGAGATTAAGAGGAACAGAAGCAGTTCAACAATACTTGGTAGACGAAGTACAAAGAGTATATCGTTCACAAGGTGTAGAAATTGCCGACAAACACATTGAAGTTATTGTTCGTCAGATGACTAAGAAAGTTAAGATTGTTGATTCAGGTGATACAGATTTATTACCTGGAGAATTGGTTGAAGTTCAAGTATTTGAAAATGCCAATAAAGCGGTTGAAGAAGCAGGCAAAACTCCTGCAACTTGTGAATATATGCTTTTAGGTATTACAAAGGCATCATTGAATACAGAAAGTTTCATTTCTGCTGCTTCATTCCAAGAAACAACAAGAATCTTAACAGAGGCTGCTGTTGAAGGTAAAAAAGACTTATTAAGAGGTTTGAAAGAAAACGTTATTATCGGTCGTTTGATACCTGCAGGTACAGGATTCCATCATTTGACAAACGCAAATGAAGAACGCGACAGAGAAGAACATAAACGTGCGGCAGCACAAAGAAATCAAGCAAGAAAACCATCTGCAATATTAGAAGAAATCGAAGGTATGTTCGGTGCTCCGGATTTTAATATCGACGGTTCTGATGATATTTTAGGATAGTATCTTGTTTTGATGAAAGAACTTAAAAAGGCGGTGCGATTTCGTACCGCTTTTTTGTTATTATTTTACTTGCTTGCTTGGTTTGTTTTAATTAAAATTAAAACAAAAAGGAATAAAGAAGGGCAAAATGAGCAGTATAAAATTTGGCACAGATGGTTGGAGAGCGGTTGTCGGAAAAGATTTTAACGAAAAGAATGTTGAAATTGTCACAAAAGCAATAGGGAAATATGTTTTTGACAATTACGGGATTTATAAACCGATAATTATTGGTTATGACCCGCGTAATATGGCATTGGAATTTTCAACACAGTGTGCAAAGATTTTAGCGGATTTGGGGTTTAAAGTTTTGTATAGTGATAAAGTTATTCCTACACCGGTTTTGGCATATAATGCAAAAATTTTGGATGCCTGCGCAATAATGTTTACTG
>CAMNNA010000020.1 GCA_946545285.1 uncultured cyanobacterium
CTTCTTCCATACCTTTTCTTGCAGGTTCGATAAATTCTTTCGGAATAGCACCACCAACGATCTTGTTTTCAAATACAAATCCTGCATTTTCTTCAGCCGGTGAAATTCTAACTTTACAATGACCATATTGACCTTTACCACCTGATTGACGAATGAATTTAGAATCCTGATCCGCAGTACCTCTGATAGTTTCACGGTAAGCAACTTGAGGTTTACCGATATTTGCTTCAACCTTGAATTCTCTTAACATACGGTCAACAATAATGTCCAAGTGAAGTTCACCCATACCGGAAATAATTGTTTGACCTGTTTCTTCATCAGATTTAACTCTGAAACTTGGATCTTCTTCAGCAAGTTTTTGTAAAGCAATACCCATTTTATCTTGATCAGCTTTAGTTTTCGGTTCAATAGCAACTGAAATAACCGGTTCAGGGAAAGTCATTCTTTCCAAGATGATCGGATCTTTTTCGTCACACAAAGTATCACCTGTAGTGGTATCTTTCAAACCTACTGCAGCACAGATATCACCTGCATAAACTTCATTTTCTTCAATTCTTTGATCAGCATACATACGAACCAAACGTGAAATACGTTCTTTTTTACCTGTAGTTGAATTCAAAACATAAGATCCTGAAGTAATTTTACCTGAGTAAACTCTTAAAAATGTTAAACGGCCTACAAACGGGTCAGTCATAACTTTAAATGATAAAGCAGAGAACGGTTCATCATCTGATGAATGTCTTTCAATTTTTGTACCGTCTTCTTTTTCACCTTCAATAGCTTTAACATCAACCGGAGATGGCATATAATCAACAACGTTATTCAATAACAATTGAACACCCTTGTTTTTAAATGCTGTTCCGCAAGTAACAGGAACAATTTTATTATTACATACAGCTTTTCTAAGTCCCGCTTTCAATTCTTCAACAGTAATTGAATCAGGATCTTCAAAGAATTTTTCCATTAAAGAATCATCTTCAGATGCAATAGCTTCAACCATAGCGTCATGGTATTGTTTAGCTTTTTCCTGTAAATCAGCAGGAATGTCTTCTTCTTTGATATCTGTACCTAAATCGTTAGTATAGATTTCAGCTTTCATTGTCATCAAATCAACAAGACCTTTGAAATTATCTTCAGCACCGATAGGTAACTGAATAGGAACTGCGTTAGCACCTAATCTTGTTTTAATTTGTTCAGCTACACGATAGAAGTCAGCACCTGTTCTGTCCATTTTATTAACAAAAACCATACGAGGAACTTCATAACGATTAGCCTGACGCCAAACAGTTTCTGATTGAGATTGAACACCGCCTACCGCACAAAAAACAGCAACAACACCGTCTAATACACGTAAAGAACGTTCAACTTCAATTGTAAAGTCAACGTGGCCCGGTGTGTCAATAATATTGATTTGGTGTCCTTTCCATTCAGCAGTAACAGCCGCTGATTGAATTGTGATACCTCTTTCTCTTTCTTGTTCCATAAAGTCTGTTACAGCTGCACCATCGTGAACTTCACCTAATTTGTGAGTTTTACCGGTATAGAACAAAATACGTTCTGTTGTTGTTGTTTTTCCGGCATCAATGTGGGCTGCAATACCAATGTTTCTAATTTTTTCCAGTGGAGTTGGTCTTCCCATTTTTTCTTTTCCTTCTTTTATCTTATATATGTACTACTTTTGCTATTTATATTGATAAGTTTGAACTTCTTCAAACATTAATATCTAGCACTGTATAAATTATCACATAAACATAAAATTTTACAAATAATTGGATTAATTTATGTAAAGACATTTAGATAAAAACATAAAATTAAAAAATAATTATTTAGAATTAGTGACCTATAAAAATATTTATTATACAATCAATATATAAAAATATAGAAAGAGGTTTACATGGCGATAGACAACACTTTGGTTATGATTATGGCAGGCGGAGAAGGCAAAAGACTATACCCATTGACAAAAGATCGTGCAAAACCTGCTGTCCCGTTTGGGGGAAGATATAGGATTATTGATTTTGTTATTAATAATTTTATAAACTCCGGATTTTATAAAATCAAAGTCTTGACCCAGTACAAATCCGATTCTTTAAATAAACACATAACAAGAGGATGGGCACTATCGCCGTTTTTGGATCAATATGTGGACTTAGCACCGGCGCAGATGAGAACAGGGAACGATTGGTATAAGGGAACAGCCGATGCTGTTTACCAAAATATTTTCCATATTACAGATGAAGATCCAAGATATGTTTGTGTATTTGGGGGAGATCATATTTATAAAATGAAAGTTTCCCAAATGCTCGATTTTCACATTGAAAAAAAGGCTGATTTATCAATTTCAGCTATTCCTATTCCTATTGAAGAAGCATCGGAATTCGGAATTATGGAAGTTGATGAAAATTGGAAACTTATAAATTTTGTTGAAAAGCCTCAATATAAGCCAAAATCTATTCCGGGACAACCTGATAAATGTCTGGCATCAATGGGAAATTATATTTTCGATAAAGAAATATTATTAGATGCTTTAAATAGAGATGCAAGAAAAGAAGATTCTTCGCACGATTTTGGCAAAAACGTAATCCCTATGCTTTTAGAAGAAGGCAAAAATATTTATGTTTATAATTTTGCAACTAATTCTTTCCCCGGTATGAACAAAGCAGAGCAAGGCTACTGGAGAGATGTAGGAAGTATTGATGCATACTGGCAGGCAAACATGGATTTACTCGATTATGACCCTGAATTAAATCTTTATTCAAAAGAATGGCCTTTAAGAACATTTAATTATAACTATCCTCCGGCAAAATTCGTTTGGGAAGAAGGAGATCGTGTCGGAATGGCAACAAATTCAATGGTATCGGAAGGCTGCATAATTTCTGGCGGAGGACTTTCACATTGTGTATTATCCCCAAAAGTAAGAATTAACAGTTATTCAAGTGTTACAGACAGTATTTTGATGGAAAATGTAGAAGTCGGAAGATACTGCCAAATTAAAAAAGCCATCATTGATAAAAATGTTATAATTCCTCCGCATTGTAAAATAGGATTTGACAAAGAACAAGATCTGAAACGAGGATTCCACGTTTCAGAAGGAGGTGTAACAGTTGTTCCGAAAGGTGCAATTTTATAACCGATTTTCATGATATAATTTTGTTAAGGAGAATTTATTATGACATTAAGAAATGAACGAGTTAGAAAAGAACTGATGCGCGACATTTCAGATATTTTGAGAAAAGAAATCCGCGGATTACGCGGAGTTGTTTCGATTGTTGATGTCGAAGTTTCACACGATAATTCCTTTGCAAAAGTTATATACAGTGTACTTGGATCAAACGACGATATTGAAACGACAAAACAAATAATTGAAAAATCAACTCCAAAAATTCGCTATGAAGTTGGAAAACAACTTCGCCTTAGATTAACGCCGGAATTAAAATTTGTTTATACAAACGGATTGGAAGAATCATCCAAAGTTATGGATATATTAAATAAAATATCTAAAGGAGAAATTAAGTAATTGTTTGGGTTTTTAAATATTTATAAACCTAAAGGATGGACTTCATTTGATGTAATAGCAAAACTTCGCAAAATTACGGGGATAAGACAAATTGGCCACACCGGCACATTAGACCCTTTTGCTCAAGGGGTGTTGGTAGTTTGTCTGGGGAAATCCACCAAACTTATAGATTATATACCACAAGGTCCTAAAGAATATTTAGCAACCGTTCAGTTTGGAGCAAATACTTCAACTTATGATATTGAAGGTGATATTACAGAAAAATTTGCAAATAAAATTACTAAAAAAAACATAATTTCTCAATTGAACAATTTTAAAGGAGAAATAGAACAAATCCCTCCTATATATTCAGCTATCAAACTCAACGGGAAAAAGCTTTATGATTATGCAAGAAAAGGGATTGAGGTTGAAATTAAGCCAAGAAAAATTACGATTTTTAATATAGAATTGAAAGAATTTGATTGTGAAAAACAGCAGGCAAAAATATTGATAAATTGTTCAAAAGGAACTTATATACGATCAATCGCTTATGATTTAGGAAAAAATCTGAATTGCGGAGGATACTTAACAGATTTAATAAGGACAAAATCAGATAATTTTTCTGTTGAAAATTCTCTAAAATTAGAAGACCTAAAAACACCTGAAGATATTGAATCACAATTAATAAATCCTATAAAAATTTTGAATTTGCCAATAATTAACCTTAACAGCGAAGAAAAAGAAAAAGTTTCGCATGGAATGAGTTTAAAAAATTCCGATTTAGAATCCGGTAAGGTTGTATTTTTTATTTATAATGATAAAATATACGGGTTAGGAAGGACAGAAAAAGATAAAATTTTAGTAAAGAAAGTGTTTGGTTAAAAATGAAAAAACTATTTTTGGTATTAGGAATTTTAGCAGGTATTACAAGCAGTATGACAGCTTTTGGAGCATGTGAATACACATGCGTAGAACCATACGACACAAACAGTAAATTCATGTCTTTTTTAAGTACTATTACCGGTGCAAATTTTATCAGCGAAAAAGTTGCACAAAATATTCTTAAAAAAGAAATTGAAAAAAACGTTACGGGAAAAGATTTAAAAGTAAAAGTTGAATCATATAGTGCAAAAGATCTCAAAAACGGGATTTTTAAATCAATTGAAGTTAATGGAAATAATGTAGTTGCAAACGGAATTTATTTATCTACAGTTGATGTAAAAACTTTATGTGACTTTAATTACATACAGCAAAAGGGCGGAAATGTTGTATTTAAGCAAGATTTTCCTATGAGTGTAAAATTAACTATAAGCGCGGATGACATCAATAATACAATGAATACAGACAAATACAAAAAAATTATTAATGATGTAAATCGTTTGGGTTTTGGCGGGGTAAAAGTTTCATCAACTAAGGCAGTTATTACTTCGAACAAATTTTCTTATGTTATCGGAATTTCCATTCCTTTTATAAAGGCCGAAAAATATTTATATATTAACGCTGATTTGAATGTAAAAGACGGAAAGATAGATTTTGAAAATACAAGACTAAGTTCAAAATCGTTTAATTTAGACTTAAAAAAAGTTGATTTTATCATCAATTATTTAAATCCGCTTGATTTTTCAATGAATATTTTGGATAATAAAAGCGCAAAGGTTTCTGTTAGTAATATTTACATAGAAAACAATATTATTAACGTATCAGGTATAGTGGTTATTCCTAAAGATTAGGAGAAAATAAAATGGATAAAAAACAAAAATTAATACTTTTAATTACAGGAGTTGTAATGTTTTTGGTAATCGGGCTTGTCGGGTACAATCTTTTGATGCCAAAACCTGAGATTCAACCTGATGATATTGATGTTTCCGAAAAAACACAAATAGAAGAAACTATTCCGGAAAAGAAAGAAAACAAAGCAAAAGAATACGTAAATATATATTTTATCGGAAAAAACAGTAATAACGAAGAAGTTTATAAGGCCGTAAAGCGTGAATACAACAAAGATATTGACGGTTCAAAGATCAAATTTGCGCTTTATTCTTTATTTAGAGGTCCAAAAAATGATGAAAAACAATATGGAGTATATTCAGAAATTCCGCTTGATGCTGAAATTATAAATATATCGGAAAATCCGGATAGAATCATAATTAACATAAACACAGCATATGTTACAGGCGGCGGGGCGGATAGCTTGTATAAAAGGCTTTATCAGTTGATAAAAACAGTAAAATTAAACACTTCAATCCCGGCTTATTTATACATAAACGGACAAAAGGCCGATGTTGTAGGCGGTGAAGGGATAATGATTTCACAACCATTGAGTGACAGTTCTTTAGATAATTAAGATATGGCAGAACAAAAGAAAGATTTAGACTATTATTTAAATTTAAACTGGACAATAATTGAAGGAGAAGATTTGGATTTTACGGGTAATCCTTATCACTACATCGAAATAAAAGAAATTCCCAGTTTTACATTTTGCGCAAAAACACAAAAACGCGCAAGAGAAAATTACAAGCATCAGCTAAAACTTACACTTCAAGTTATGCTTGAAATGGGCGAGAAAATTACTGAACCTTAAGAAAACAGAAATTTTCAAACTTATAGACGATTAGTATTTAATTTCAACAATATTAAATTCATCATCCCAAACAATTTGCCCAAATGGAGATAAATTGTGGTATTTATATGAATTTTTTATAAATTCAGGATTAAATAAACCTTTTTGACCTAAAATTTTTATGATTTCTGGCAATATTTTAGAACTTCCCGCAAGAGTTCCGTCCATGCCTGTTGCCTTTGTTCCGTCATAACATATTTTGTGATTTGCGAATTCAAATTCTTTCAAATCACTCTTTGCACAAGGCAAACAATCTGAAATTAACAAAATTTTATCTGAAGGTTTAGCTTTAAACAATAATTTTAACGCGTCATCCCCAACATGAATTCCGTCAGCAATAATTTCTGTATAAATTCTATCGTCAATAAGCGAGGTCAACGCTGTTGATTTTTTTCTGTGTGAAATGCCTTCCATAGCGTTAAACATGTGTGTAACAGCATCAATTCCTTCTAAATTTGCGCCGGCACAATGCCCTGCCTGCACTTTTACACCTTTAGAATGTAAATATTTAATTAATGTCCCATTATTATCTAATTCAGGCGCAAGAGTAACTATTTTTATAAAGTCATCTTCAAGTTTTTGGTAATTTTCAATCGTTGGAGGTAAAAATAATGAAGTATCATGTATTCCTGCTTTTTGCGGATTTATAAATATACCTTCTAAATGAATTCCGCAAATTCTCGCCATATCGGAAGTTTGATTTTGAGCACAATTTTTTATAATTTTTATTTGACGAACAATATTTTCAACACTATCAGTGACAAGAGTCGGAAAAATATACCCAACTCCGTTTTTTAACATTTGACGGGAAAGATAATATATATCATCGGATGAAGCTTTATTAAAATCTACCCCAAATCCGCCATGAAAATGCTGTTCAACTAATAAATCCGTTATCATTATTATATTACCTTCTGCGCAAAAACTTTTCTTACCTGTTCTCTATCATCAAAATGAATAGTTTTGTCTTTTAAAATCTGATAATCTTCGTGACCTTTTCCTGCAATTAAGACAACATCATTATTATTTGCAATATTTTTTAATATAGCAATAGCTTCTCCTCTGTCTGGTTCTACCGTAACCAAATCGGGTGAAACTGTTTGCAGCCCTGCAATAATATCTGTTATGATTTGTTCGGGATTTTCAGATCTTGGGTTGTCACTTGTAATTATAATTTTATCAGCAAGTTTTTGTGCGATTGCACCCATTTTCGGACGCTTAGTGGCATCCCTATCTCCTCCGCATCCAAAAAGACAAATCAATTTACCGTCTTTTGGAGTAATTTCTCTTGCTGTTTTTAAAACATTTTCTAATCCGTCAGGAGTATGAGCATAATCAACAATTACAAGAGGTTTTTTATTAACAACTTCAAATCTGCCTGCTACTCCATGAACATCTTGAAGCGCATTAATTGCTAAATTCAAATCTATACCTTGGGCAACAGACGCACCCAACGCCGCTAATACATTATAAACGCTGAACATCCCGTTCATATGAAGATTTAAAGAATAAATTTTATTATCATAATGCAATTTAAATTCAGCGCCATTTGGAGAAAAACTTATATCAGATGCTTTTAAATCAGCGTTATTTTTTACCCCGTAAGTAAATATTTTCACCCCTTCGGCGGTAACAGATTTAAAGCGTTGACCATATTCATCATCAATATTTATAACAGCAAAAGCTCCCTGTTCCAAATTTTGAAATAACATTGCTTTAGCCCTAAAATAATTTTCCATAGTAATATGGTAATCCAAATGATCTTGCGTAAGATTTGTAAAAATTGCACCGTTAAATCTGCATCCGCCGACTCTGTTTTGTTCTAACGCATGAGAACTAACTTCCATAACAACATTATCAATTTTTTCTATGTCTTTTATCATTCTTAATGTTGCTTGAAGTTCCGGAGCTTGGGGCGTTGTGTGTTTCGCATTACGATATTCGCTTGTTGAAGAAAGTTTATATCCTAATGTCCCGATTAGTGCACATTTTTGATTATTTTGTTCAAGGATTTTTTGAATTAAATGAGTAACAGTAGTTTTACCGTTAGTACCTGTTACACCAATTAAATTTAAGCCTTTAGACGGGTTTGAGTAAAACCTGTCTGCAATATCCGCTATTTTTAATCTTGTAGAATCAACTTGAACCTGAGGAACATCAACTCCGTCAATTTTATGTTCAACTAACAATGCAACCGCTCCTGAATCAATCGCTGATTGAGCAAATTTATGACCATCCGTATGCTCACCGGTTAGACATATAAAAATATCGCCCTTTTTTGTTGTTTGGGAATTATAAGAAATTCCGGTAATTTCAACATCTTTAAAATTTATCAAATCTTTGTACTTTAAATATTCTATCAATTCATCCAGTTTCATAATTATCTCCTTTGTATTTTACCATCTGTAGACTTTATTTTATCAGGTTTTATATCCAAAATTCTTGCTACCTGCTCACTTACTTCATGAAAAACCGGACCTGCAACAGTATTTCCCCATACAGGACCTTTTTTAGCACTATCAACAACAACATAAATTAAAACTTGAGGATCATCAGCCGGAAGATAACCAATTGTTGAGGTGTACATAGTTCCGGAATATCCCCTGCCATGTTCTAACGGTTTTCGTGATGTTCCTGTTTTTGCTGCAATATTGTATTTATCGGATTTTATGACAGATTTCCCGTTATTAACACTTTTTACAAGTAATCTGGTAATAGTTTTAGCAGTTTTTTCAGAAATTGTCGGAATATATTTTACCTTTTGTTCTAATTCTGATTCTGAATATTTTATAATATGAGGAGTTACTCTAACTCCTTTATTGGCAAGCGCAGAAACTGCAGAAACCATCTGCATGACAGATACGGATGTTCCGTATCCGTATGACATTGTCATATGTAACCCTTTGTCCCAATATTTTGGACTTGCAAGAAGCCCTGAAGATTCTCCGGGTAAATCCACACCTGTCTTTTCCCCAAATCCGAATTTTTTGAGCATTTCATAAAACTCTCTGTGAGTCATTAAAAAACCTACATTAACAGAACCAATGTTGCTTGAATGCTCAAAAAGATAAACTAAATTTATATTTCCAGGAGCACCTTTTTGCTTATAATCATAATTTTCAATGGTATAATTCCCGAATTTCATTCGTCCCGAATCATTAATTATAGAATTTTCATTAATTTTACCTAACTCCATAGCACTTGTAACAGTTATAATTTTAAATGTAGATCCGGGAGGATAAACATCAGTTAATGACCAGTTTTTTATCTGAGTATTGGATGCTTTTTGGAATTTATTCGGGTCATAAGTCGGATAAACGGCATAAGCTAAAATTTCTCCGTTTTTAGGGTTCATAACAACAACAGTTCCTCGAAGAGCATCTTTTTCTGAGATAATTTTATGCAATTCTTTTTCACATACGTGTTGAATCGCCGCATCTATAGTTAAAGTAATATCTTGTCCTTTGGGATTAACAGTCGGAACAACAGGATCTGTCGAAAATTGATAAATAACCTTTCCATCACGAGTTTGCTGATAGCCTGAAGATTTTACAACATTTTCTAATTTGTCTTTTGCTGTTAATTCTACACCGTTAGAAACATCTGCATCAAAATTATAAAAACCCAATACATGCGCCGCTAATCCACCTTGCGGATATTCTCTTGTATTTTTTTTATCTAAAGAGATGGAACGAAAACTGTTTTCTTTTATTATTTCTGTTAATTTCTTTGCTGTATCACGATCAACATCTTTTTTAACAGCAATAACTTTTATTTTTTTATTAGATAAAATATTTAAAAGTTTTGATTCCGAAATCTTTAACACCGGCGCAAACAATTTTGCAATTTTTTCCGGTGTTTCTTTATCAGAATAATCAACAGGTCTGGCATAAATATTATAATAAATTCTGTCAGTAGCGAGTTTTATGCCGTTTCTGTCATAAATATCCCCGCGAACCATAAAATTATGGGTATTTCTTTGCATTTTACCGCGTTGTTTATAATTTCTAAAATCAAAAATCTGAATTATAAACAAATGGATAATTAAAACTATAACAGCTATTATAAAAATTATTTCTAATATATCTACTGTATTATTACAATAGCGGTCTTTAGTTCCTTTTCGGCTTTTATGAACCTCTTTTTTCATATCCCTTATCCCTTAATTAACATATTAGCATAACGAATTTCAAATATCACAATTATTAAATAAATTTACGAAAAAAAATTATTATTGTATTATTAAATATATGAATCAATCTTTTTTTAAATTTACATTGGGATTTTTACTTGCTCTAACACCTTCATTATGTTACGGGTTTGAAATTGTTTACCCAAAATCAAATAACGTAACAATAAATTCTGATAAAACATTTTTTATTGGAGGGGTAAAAGAAAATGATAGCCAAACTTTATTTATAAACGAACAAAAAGTTCCGATATACAAAACAGGCGCATTTAAATACATTGTGAATTTAGAAGAAGGTGAAAACAAATTTGTAATATCTGACAATATACAAACACAAATTTATACTATTTATCGTCCGAAATTTAATTCTGCTCCGATTCCTGCCGCGGAATACGAAATTTTTGATTCCCCAACAATAATTAGTACTAACACCGACGATGCATTACTAAGAAATTCACCATCAGAAGATAGCTGGGCAAGACTCGGAACAATATCGAAAGATACAAAACTAAAGGTATTAGGTCAATACGGACAATATTATAAAATCCAATTAGCCCAAGATGATTACGCATGGATTTTGAAAAAATTTACCCAAAAAACATCCGATCAAGAAATGATAGGGACAAAAATTCTTTCTTATACTTACTCAGAAACTAAAAATAAAAGAATATATAAACTAAAATTAAATCAAAAAACCCCCTATATAATTAATCAAAATCACGGATATGACATTGTTCTATATAACATGGAAGATTTTGAATACGGAAGATACGAGTTTCATATAAATTCTGAACCTGTTCCGTTTGGATACAAAGTTTTTTATAATTCAGATAACGAATTAAATATAGAAGTAAAAAAATTTCCCAAAACAGATTCTAACCAAAATCTGAAAAACATAAAAATAACCATTGACCCGGGGCATGGAGGTGAAGAATACGGCGCAATAGGATGTTTGGGAGAAAAAGAAAAAGATTTAAATTTAGAAATTTCAAATAAGCTAAAAAATGAATTAGTAAAGCAGGGCGCGACAGTATTTATAACAAGAGAAACAGACACAGATCTCGGACTTTATGAACGGGTAAAATTTACAAATAAAAATGATTCTGATTTATTTATAAGTATACATTCAAATGCATTACCTGACACATTAGCTAATGTTGATAAAAAAGGGACAGAAGTTTACTATTTTTATCCGGATTCAAAAAATTTTGCAAAACATATACTTGAATCAATTGTTAAAAATACTAAAACGGAAAATTCCGGCATTCATAAACAAAGTTTTGCAGTTATAAGAAACCATCAATGTCCTTGTGTATTAGTAGAAGTCGGATATATAATAAATCCTGAAGATGAAGAAAAACTTATAAACCAAGATTTTCAACAAAATGTTGCAAAATCAATAGTTGAGGGAGTTAAAAATTATTTAAATGACGTACAATAACGAAAAATTAGGAGCATTTATAGTTCCGACAGGAATCGGAGCTTCAATTGGCGGATACGCAGGAGATGCAAGCGCTTATGCAAGAAAATTCTCAAAAAAAAGCAAATTAATAGTAAATCCTAATGTAGTTAATGCCGGAGGATTTTCAGGAATTACTGATAATATGTATTATGTTGAAGGTTACAGTTTAGACAGTTTTTTTAAAGGACAGATCAATATTGTTCCTTCTAATTCAAATAAAATCGGAATAATTTATGATAAAGCAATTCCTCAAGATGTTTTAAATGTTCATATCAATACTCAAAACGCAGTAAAAACGGTTTACGGGATTGATATTTCAGAATACAAAATAACTGATGAAAAAGTCGGGGTAGAATTTTATATAACTGATCAGGGACTATCCACAGGAAATGTAAAAAATATAGAAACCCTTGACAAACCATGCGAAGAATTAATTAAAAACGGATGCGAAGCAATTGCTGTTGTATGCTATTTTGAAGAACCGGAAGAATTGAACACGAATTACTCGCAAGGGCAAGGAACAGACCCTGTCGGAGGAGTAGAAGCAATAATTTCGCATTATATTTCAAAAAAATACAAAATTCCTTGCGCGCATTCACCCGCATTCAAAGATTATCAAATATATCCGGATTTAACAGATCCAAAATCAGCATCCGAATATATTACCCCTACATTTTTGCCATGCATATTAATCGGATTATCCCTAGCACCAAAAATTACAACAGATTTAACAAAAGGAATAAATATAAAAAATCTTGATTATTTAATTATGCCATATAACAGTCTTGGCTCAGTTCCTGTTTTTGAATCATTAAAAAATAATATAAAAATTTATGCAGTTAAAGAAAATAAATCAGAACTTGATATTACAAAAGAAAAATTATTCGCAAAATCAAATATAATTGAAATTGATTCTTATGAATCCGTTTTAAATGTAATCTAAAAATTTTATCACATTTTTTTACAATCAATTTTATAACTGTTTTTTTGTGGTAAAATTAAAGAATCAATACATAAAACGTATTATTTAAGCGCATTTGATATCATTTAAATGAAAGTCGGCATAAGGTTGGATAATATTAAAAAAATTGGAGATAAAATATCTGCACAAAATCCGAAAGTTACAATTATTGTTGCAACATACAATAATGAACAATACCTTGACAGATGTTTATTATCACTTATTAATCAATCATTAAAAGAAATTCAGATAATAGTAATTAATGACGGTTCGACAGATAATACACCGGAAATTTTGTCAAAATATAAAAAAAATGATGAAAGAATAATCGTTATTAACCAAGAGAATCAAAAACAAGGAGCTGCAAGAAACAGAGGGCTGGAAGCAGCAACCGGAGAATTTGTTACTTTTGTTGACAGTGATGACTGGATAGATGAAGATTACTGCGAAAAACTTTATAATGCAGCCGTAAAAAATAATGTAAATATTGCGTCAGCTTGTGCAACAAGAGATTATGATAACAAAGTAAAAGAACATCTTGTTTTTGAAAAAGAAGAAATTTATAAAGGATCAAATAATATTTTACGCGGCTTAAAAATGCATCTTGAAACCCACAGTAAATTGTATAGATTCGAAAATATTAAAAATATAAGATTCCCCGAAGAAGTATTTTATGAAGATGCGCCTTATACTCTTGAAGTTATAATTAAAGAACAGTCTATGATTACTGTTCCTGATGCTCATTATCATTATTATTCAAATTCAAATTCCACAATAAAAACAGGCGGGAATATAGCAAAACAAAATGATAAAATCGAAATGAACCTGCTTTTATTGGATATCGCAAGAAAAAATAATATTGATATCGGTAAATTCCCGATTTTAAAAGAAAGGCACTTTTTATGGGGTATCAAACATTATTTGGATTATAAAGAATTTTATTTATTCGGGATTAAAATAAAAACATTAAATATTCCGTTTAACAATGAAAAAATATTTGTTATATTCAATACTTCATATTTTGGAGATGTTTTGCTGTGTAATTCATTGTGCCAAAACATCAAAAGGGCTTTTCCGCAATCCAAAATTGTTTTTGTTGTAAATAAAGGATTTGAAGATGTTGCTCGTTACCAAAAATGCGTAGATGATGTAGTTGTTTTTGATAAAAATGGGATTCATAAAGGATTTTTAGGACAGTTAAAATTCGTAAAAGATTTTAAATACAAAAATATTTTCGCATCCATTGTTACCTATCATAATTCCAGAAATAAGAAGATTGCAAAAATGTTGAAAAGCCGTTTCATAAAAATGGGAACGCTTGATAAATCAATTATTCATACTCAAATAAAACATAACAATCTTTTAAAGGGTTTAACAAACAGAAATATTAAAAATTTCCCTATAAAATATAATGTTCCAAAAAATATCGAAAACCCGGTAAAAGAATCAAAATATATTGTACTTTGCACGACAAGCAAAAAACTTGAAAAAGATATGCCGATAAATACAGCAATAGATCTTATTAACAAGATAAATTCTGAAACCGATTATAAAGTGGTATATGTCGGGGCAGGGCAAAATTGCGAAAAATATGCGCACGAATTAGAAAATTCAGGCTGTGATTTTATAAATATGGTTAACAAAACAAGTATTTTAGAACTTGGGGCTGTTTTAAAAGATGCTGAAGCGTTGATAAGCGTTGACACCGGAACAATGCATTTTGGTTATGCAATCGGAACGCCGACTGTTTGTTTATTTTATCAAAATGATCTTGCCCCGTTTTGGGCGCCTGACAAAAATTTGTATAATGTAGAAGTATTAGTTAATGATATTAATACTGAAAATATTTATAGTTCTCTAAAAAAATTACTGCCAATAAATAGTGAGGATGTAACAAATGTCTAAATGGTTTGGCTTCAAAGATTTTGACGGGCATTATATTTTAACACTATTTGGAATTAAAATAGGGATAAAACATAATTGTAATTTTAAATACAAACCGGCTTTTGAATACGGATTAACAAAAGAAAAAAGACCTGCGCAAATAATAGTTTCATTAACAAGCTTTCCGGCAAGAATTTCTTGTGCGCATTTATCAATTAACACATTATTACAGCAAACAATGAAGCCGGACAGACTAATTTTATGGTTAGCAGAAGAACAATTTCCAAAAAAAGAAAATGAGTTACCTCTAAATTTAATCGAATTAACAAAATTCGGGCTTGAAATAAAATGGTGTGAAGATTTTAAATCATATAAAAAATTACTGCCTGCTCTGAAAGAATTTCCAAATGATATTATAATAACAGCGGATGATGATATATATTATGAAACTGATTGGCTTGAAACTTTGTACAAAGCTTATGAAAAACATCATTGCATAGTATGCCAAAGACCGCGCAGATTGTATCTTGATAATAATGACAAAATAAATGTTTATTCAAGCAGAAAATCAGAAGGAATGGATTTATCAAAACCGGATTATTTTAATCAAATGCTTGGCGGGACCGGATGCCTATATCCCCCTCATTCATTATATAAAGATGTATTAAATTACAATATTGCAAATGAATTATTGCCGACAAATGATGATATTTATTTTTGGGCAATGGCAGTTTTAAATAAATCAAAAATTGGGGTTGCTAAAGGATTCAGAGGAAATATTTATCAGATGGATTTTGGTAAAGAAACTTTAGGTTGTGTTAACATGTTTTTAGAAAAGGACGAAAATAAAGATCCTTTTGGTATAATGATAAAAAAATATCCACAAATACTTGAAATTATAAAAGGGAATTATTAGCTATGACGGGAATTTTTTCTTTTAAATTGAGTGATGATAAAATTAGATATAAACTGTATTTTTGCGGAATTAAATTTTGTGCTCCGCGGCCGTCTTATGCAATAAAATTAATGTTAAACCCTTTTTATCGCTACAAAAAAGAGAATCGGGATATTACAACTTTGCCAAAAGCCACCGGTCAAATAAGAAATATGCAATTGGCAAATTTAGAAATTTTAAAAGAATTCGATAAAGTTTGTAAAAAGAATAATTTACAATATTGGTTAGATTACGGAACATTATTGGGTGCAGTCCGCCATAAAGGGTATATTCCTTGGGATGATGATATTGATGTTAGTATGCTAAGAGATGATTTTGAAAAATTAACAAAAATATTTGAAGATGAAGTCGAAAATAAAGATTTATATTTAAAACATCATTTTAATGAAAAAGGAATGTATCTTCTAAAAATTAGCCACAAAAAATGTCCTTATTTATGTATTGATGTATTTATCTATGATTATTGTAAAAAATTTACATATGATGAAGAAAAAATAGTTTATACACAAAATTTACAGAAATTAAGACAAGAATTTATAAATAAAATTGAATATAAAGACGGATTAGATCTTTATAAAAAATACGAACCTTTAAGAACAAAAATTTCTGAATCTTTTGACAATGATACTGATCAAAAAGATTTGATATACGGAATTGAATTTGGACATCAACCATACATAAGAAACAATTGGGTTATGTCTTATGATGAAATATTGCCTATAAAAGAAATCGAATTTGAAGGATATAAATTCCCTAGCGTTAACAATCCGGACAAACACTTAACAGAAGTTTTCGGAAATTATATGAACTATCCTAAAAAAATTGATTTCGGACACGGAGGATACGTAAAATTATCACTTAAAGATAGGGCTGTAATAAAAAAACTTATTAATAAAAAGAAAGAGAAAAAATGAAAAATTACGGAATTATATTAGCATCAGGAATAGGAAGTCGTTACAGCAACGAAATTCCAAAACAATTTGTTAAAATCGCCGGTAAAACAGTATTAGAACACACATTAACTATATTTGAAAATTATAATGGCATTGATGAAATAATTCTTGTCATCACACCGGGATATAGACATTTTGTTGAAGATATTTTACTAAAAAATAACTATAAAAAAATTACAAAACTTCTGAATGGCGGTGATACAAGAAAAGAAAGCTCCTATATCGCAATATCATCAATAACAGATGAAGAAGCAAACGTAATCATTCACGACTGCGCAAGACCATTTTTGTCTGAAAGAATCTTATCAGACTGTATTGCAGCATTAGAAAAATATGATGCTATTGATGTTGCAATTCCGTCAACAGACACCGTTATTAAAATAGAAAACGATATTATTGAAAGTATTCCGAATCGTTCCAAATTAATGCGAGGGCAAACACCGCAATGTTTTAAACTGTCACTTTTGAAAAAGGCCCACGAATTATCCAGAAACGATAACAACTTTACTGACGATTGCGGACTGATTATAAAGAACAATTTAGCAAAAGTTTTTGTTGTAAAAGGATCTGATGAAAACATCAAAATTACTTATCCTGAAGACATTTATATGGCGGATAAATTATTTCAACTGAAAAGTTTAACATACCCTCAAAATGAAGAATTAGAAAAATTCAAAGATAAAATTGTTGTAATCTTTGGCGGTACAAGCGGAATCGGTCTTTGTATTGCAAAAGAATCAGAAAAATACGGAGCAAAGGTATATTGCGCATCTTCAAGAAACGGTTGCGATATAACTTCATATGATACAGTTTCCGAATTTTTAAAAACAGTATATGATCAAAACGGTAAAATTGATTATGTCATAAATTCAGCAGGAGTTTTGAAAATCGGCAAACTTCAAGACAGACAAATTGATGACATTAAAAAAGAAATCGAAATTAACTATATTGGATCTATTAATGTGGTAAAAGCAAGTATTCCTTATTTAAAAGAAACACACGGAGGAATTTTATTATTTACCTCAAGTTCATATACAAGAGGCAGAGCATTATATTCAACTTATTCTTCGACAAAAGCCGGAATAGTAAATTTATCTCAGGCGCTAGCAGAAGAATTAGCATTTGATAATATACGAATAAACACAATAAACCCAGAAAGATGCGCGACTCCAATGAGATTCAGAGCTTTTGGAAAAGAACCCGAAGGAAGTTTATTACAGCCGGAAAAAGTTGCTGTTGCATCTTTAAAAACATTGCTTTCGAATCTGACAGGACAAGTAATTGATGTAAAAAGAGAACGTTAAAATATGAACAAAATTTATTTTATAAAAAATAACAAAATATCATATTTAAATGATAAATATTTTGCCGTTGAACATAATGATGAATACGAGATTATATGTATTGAATCTAATGACAATATTTTTTACATCCCTATTCATATTGCTGTTTACTGTGCGAATTTAGGGATAAATAAAAATTATCTGCCGTCTGATTTATTAAAAGATCTTGCAAATTTTATTTTCAGATATTATAAAGACGTTGACTTTATAAAAACAGATGACAATTATACGATTAAAAGAAAAATTAATTCAAAACAAATAAAACGCGCAATTTTTCAATACGGATATGACTCAAACTTTACATATTTAAGATTATTAGGAATAAGATTTAAGAAAAAGCACAAAAACCTTCTAAAAATATCTAAAAACACAAAATGTTTAATGATAGCACCGCATCCGGATGATGAAATTATCGGAGCAGGAGGAATTTTAATAAAATACTCTAATAATTTTGATTGTATTTGTATGGGAAGTTCAGGAGTCAGCGAAGAAGGCGATTTAGCTTTAGCTAAAAAACGTTCCGAAATTAGAATTAATGAATTTAACAAAGTAATGGATTATATCGGAATAAAAAATCATTGGATTTTTGAAACCACAGGCACACATTTAAGATTTGACAATGAAATGATTGATATGCTTGATGACTATTGCAAAGTTTTGAATCTGAAACAGTACGATTATATATTTCTTCCGCATCCAAAAGACGGCCACCACGAACATAGATTCATAACAAATACATTATTTAAACTCATAGCAAAAAAAATCGGAATAAATAGAAGTACAAAAATTGTATACTATGAAGTTTGGGCTGATTTAAAAAATCCAAATATCTATTTTGATATGCAAAAAGACGGATATTTATTTACAAAATACGGCAGCGCAGGAACTAATGAATGGAATTCCAAATTGACTCTACCTTTAGGAAAAAGCCTGCTTGAATTAAACTATGAAGTTTTAAAAATGTATGAAAGTCAGTTTAAAGAAGACGACATTTTTGTAATTCAAACCATGAAAAAATGCATCCTCAACGGGAAAAATCCTATTTGGAAATTCCGTGTGTGCAATATTGAAAAAGCTCTGTAATAAAAATTTTATTCAAGCTATTTTGTAGTATTTAACAGATACGCAGCAGCATTTGACGCAGGTGAAACTGTGTCATTATAAAATACAATAGGGAAAATATCAGAGATACTGCTATTGTCAACTACACACGGATGTTCAGGGTCCAGTTTTGTATCTTGGTCTGCACAGCCAACTTCTACATTTGGGCCGTCTGTTCCATTGACATCTATATAAGCTCCGCAAGTATATTTAAAATTATTATCCTTTAATTTTTCGGTTAAAGATTCTCCTGAAGATAAAGCACATGACAATCCAAAATAAGTATTAGAAATCATAAGCAAACTTCCATCTGATAAAGTATAAATCAACATTGAAGGTAAGAGAACACTTCTATACGTAAAAATATGTTGGAATGTATCACCATGATCTTTTCCATATGTAGCGTCAGAATATACCAAATTCTTATCATCTTCATCACCTTCTTTGTAGGCATAACACCCACCGTGCTCATAATATGTTGCACCGGCTAAATTAGCGTTCAGCATGGCAGTTAATGATTTTATTTTATCCGGATGGTCATGGCCGGGATTTCTGTCACCACCACATTCTGGGAATCCGGCATCACATTCAATATCAGAAAACGTCCAATCATATCTTGCAAGGTTAAGTTTACCGACTTGGGCAAGAGTTGAGATTGATTTTTTAAATTGTGTTCTATATCTTGCGCTTTTAATATTTGCAACCAGTGTCGGAATAGTCAGCGCTGCAACAACTCCGATTACGCCCATAACAATCA
>CAMNNA010000021.1 GCA_946545285.1 uncultured cyanobacterium
AAGCGAAGTCACGTCGAAGGCGAGCGAAGTGATTAATCCCCGCTTCTCCGAATTAAGAATTCAACACTTTTAGATTAGTTTTTAAAGAAGTGATTAATCCCCGCTTCTTGAATTACTCGTTATTTGCTCACACCGGTCGGCTAACTTCCAATAATAGTTATTTAAAATTTGTCGGGTTAAAATACGACCTATAATCTCAATCGTTTGCTTTTGTTCCGTCCGGATTGTATCGTATCGTTACTATTTCTTGATTCTTTTCATCATAATCCTCTTCTTCATAGTACAATACTTTACCATTTTTATCTCGATGTATTGCTCTAGGGAAACCTTCGGAGTTTCTAGTAATTTCTGTGTATCCTGTTAAATTTCCCTGTGCATCTCTATAAATTATAAGATCTTCATCATGATCTGTTATTCTTGTAACATTTCCTTGCGCATCTCTTATGATAGTTCTTGTCTCTTTTCCGGCACTATCTCTTTCATATTCTTCATATCTAATGACATTTCCTTGATCGTCTCTATTTATAGATTTTGTCCAGGTACCATTTTGGTCAATTACAAAATCTACCCATTCGGACATTTTACCATTATTGTCTCTATCTATTGTGGTGATCTCCTCGCCACTTGCATCTCTTATTTCTATAATAAAACCGTTTTGATCATATTTCGTCTTTGTTCCGTCAGGATTAGTAATTGTTTTACCTGCATTTTCTTTGTTCGGGGTATTTATTTTTTTTACTGTTTCTTTATCTGCTCCCGAAGGTGGTGTTTCATCTTTTTGAGGAATATTTTCGGCTTTTTTGGGCACATCTTCAGGCTTTGCATCTTTTGGGATATCATTTTTATTATCAAATGCTTTCAGCCAGTCTGTTGCCATTTGATTAATACTTTTATTTTCTGTAGATTTTTTTGATTCTTTGACTGCATATGTCGTAATTGAATTCATTGCATCGTAAACATTAATAAATTGTTTTATTTCTTTTCCTCCTTTGTCTTTAACAAAGGAATTCCATATGCTTGCACTGATTTTCCCATCCTTTTTACCGTCTGCTTCATCCAATTTTTTAGCAATTTGACCTGCTAATGTCCCGTTTAACAATCTGTTTAATTTATCCATGCTTAATCTCCTGTGTTGCGTTCTATAAATTATTAAAAAAATTCTGCCATACAAAATTGCTATTAATTTACAAATATTTACAATTCTTGTTTTAATTATATATATCTCAGTTTCAGATAAATTTATAAAATATACTATATGACAGAATATTGAATATATATAAAATATTGACATAGAAAAATGATCTGTAAACCGATAATTTTGTCATATGGAAAATATTGAAACAAAATGTGCAAATACTACCCGCCATATTGCAGACAAAATATTGTTTTTAAGGCGAGCTAATAAATTAACACAAGAAGGATTTGCAGAAAAAGTCGGACTTGACTTAAGAACGATTGCACGTGCAGAAAGCGGTAAACATCGGCCTTCTGCTCAAACAATGGAGATGATTGCATCCTGTTTTCAAATTCCGATAAGCTACTTTTTTGATGATTCGAGTTATAAAATCGATATTTCAAAAACAGCATTGATTTACGAAATAAATACTAAGCTTAATGTTTTATCAAAAAATAATTTGAGAAAAGTAAAAAGTTTTATTGATTTGATTGAAAAATAATTTTGCATTTTTTGTGATATTTTAAATTTTGAAAGGATAGGTGTTTTGTATGAAAAAAATATTAATGTCTGTTTTAGTCATTAGTTTATTAGTTCTAAGTTCTCCTGCGTTTGCCGGTACTCACGGTAAAAACGGAAAGGTGTCAGGAAGATCAATTGGTGCAGGGGCTTTATCTTTATTAATTTGGCCCGGAATAGGTCAGGCAATTAATGATCAAAGCTATGAAAAAAATCTTACCCATGCTCTATTAGGGCTGACAGGTATTTTTAGAATTTGGTCATGCTATGATGCTGTTATTGATCGTGATGGCGGGGTTTGGCATAATAGAATTTAGCTGAAAAAATTTTTTATGAAGCAAAAAAAGCGGAACTTTTTAAAGTTCCGCTTTTTATCAGTTGTAACGTAGTTTTATAGAGTTCTGTTGTCATAAAAAATATCTCTTGTTGATATCAATGAAATTATTGCACTAATTCCGATTAAACCATAGACAATTCTTGTAACAAGTGTCATTTCTCCAAATATTGATGCAACCAAGTCAAATCCGAAAAATCCGACAAGCCCCCAATTTATTGCGCCTATAATAACTAATAGGTAAGTAATAATTCTTAAAATGTTCATAATATACCTCTTTTCTTTCAGCTATAGTATTTCTCGATTCATATTAAGAATCATTCCCCAACAAAGCTATTTTTCTATTTATGAATTATAGCCGTTTGGTAGATTGTTTTAAAAAATTCTGCAAATTATTATAATTCTGTAAAGTGGAAGAATAGAGAGAGATTTTGTGAAAAATAAAGAATCAATATCTGAAATGGATTTAAGCATTTTTATGTACTTAAAAAAGGGATTATCAAACCGTGAGATTGGAAAAGAATTATCAATTTCGCATCATACAGTAAAAGCCAGATTAGCAAAATGCTATAGATTGTTAAATGTTCGAAACAGAACTGAATTAACGGATTTTATTGATGTTAAAGGTGTTCCGTCTAAATTAATTTCTGATAAAACAAAGTTATCGTTAAAAACTTTATCAGGTATGTATAAAATTAAAGTATTTTAAATAATTTAAATTGCAAATGTCATTTTTTTTATATAAAATCAATTGTATGAACAAAAAAACTATTGCATTTATTTTTGGAACAAGACCTGAAGTTATAAAATTAGCTCCTGTTATTTTAGAATTAAAAAAATACCCGAACCGGTATAATGTTGTCGTTTGTAATACTGAACAGCAAAAAGAGTTATCAAATCAAACTTTAAGTTATTTCGGAATTGATTCTGATGTAAATTTAGATTGTATGCGTCAAAACCAAACATTATCCGAAATTCAATCACGAATTTTAACGGGATTAGAAAAAGAACTTTTTTCAAAATATAAAATAGATGCATCAATTGTTCAAGGCGATACTATGACAGTTTTGTGCGGGGCTTTGACAAGTTTTTACAACAAAATTCCGGTATTTCATGTAGAAGCCGGATTGCGCTCTTATGATATTTTTGAACCTTTTCCTGAAGAAGTTATGCGTCAAATGACTTCCCGTGTGGCGGATTTGAATTTTGCACCGACAATAAAAAATAAACAAGCTTTATTAAAAGAAAATATTGACGAAAATAAAATTTTTGTTACAGGAAATACTGTTACGGATGCTCTTTTTTGCTTGAGCCCTTCTACTATGGAAAATGCTAAAAAATATTTTGAAGACAATAATATCAAAGTAAGTGATAATACTGTTTTAATAACAGTCCACCGCAGAGAAAATCACGGAGAAAGACTTGACGAAATTTTAAATGCTATTTCATTTATAGTAAATAAATATCAGGATCATAATTTTATCTTGCCTGTCCACCCGAATCCGAACGTTAAGGATAAGGTTTATTCTGTTTTGGGCAGATTCAAAAATGTAAATTTACTTCCGCCGTTGGATTATCCGAACTTGGTTTATGTTATGAAAAACGCAAAACTAATTTTGACTGATTCCGGCGGGATTCAGGAAGAAGCGCCGACTTTTGGCTGTCCTACTCTTGTTATGAGATATGAAACAGAGCGCCAAGAAGGGATAGATGCAGGCGTTTCTGTTCTTGTCGGTGCGGATTATGATAAAATTGTAAACCTTAGTTGTGAAATATTGGATAAAAGCAAAGCTGATTCAAGACTAAAAGCTCAAAATCCATACGGGACCGGTGATTCAGCGCAAAAAATCGAGTCTGTGATAAATGATTTCTTTACTTCACTTTAAAAATGCGTCCATTTTTATATTCTAATTTAATGCGTAATATTTTTCCCCCCCCCCTTCACAAAAAAAAAGCCTCTTAAATTAAGAAGCTTCCTTGGAATTTTTTACAATTCCTCGTGTAAAAGGTTAGTAGGTAGAAAGTAGAAGGTAGTTTATATATTTTGTATATATTAATAAAGTATTTTTTATATATAAAATTGCGTAATTTTTGATTAATGTTACATTTATTTACAAAAAAGCGAAACCTTTATATTACAAGGTTTCGCTTGGTTTTTATTTAATTGTAAAAAAATTAATCTTGTTCAAGTTCTTTTCTTATATCATCAACAGAAACGTAAAGTATTTCAGAATTTTCATCTTTTTTTAGGACGCAGTTTTTAATTCCTGATTGAACGATAAATCTTTTACAAAGAATGCATATGAAATTGTGACCCCAAATATAAATAGTCCCGTCTTTGCAGCGATCTTGTCCGGCTTGAATGATTGCATTTTGTTCAGCGTGGATAGATCTGCAAGTTTCGTATCTTGTGCCGGATTGGATGTTATTTTTAATTCTGTAGCACTCACCTCTTTCGGCGCACGATTCTACTTTTGACGGTGTTCCGTTATAACCTGTTGCTTTTATTTTTTTGTCAGGGCCTACGATTACTGCTCCAACTTGTGCTCTAAGGCAGTTTGATCGGCTTGCGCAAGTTTTTGCCAGATCCAAAAAATATTCATCCCACGGTTTTATGTTCATACTTTCGTCCTTTCAAATTAATTAAAAAATTTATAATTAGTTAAGCCTGTAAAAATAATTCCAAGTCCGTATTTATTTGCAAAATCCAATAGTTGTCTTGAACTCTTCCCTCCGCCCGATTCAATTATGACACTTATTCTTCCTTGGATTGAGGCATTTATACATGCTTGATTTTCAATAATTCCGTCTACTGCCAGTATAGAGTCTTTGGAATTCTCACAAGCTTTATTTAGTGCGTATTCACAAGCTTCTACCTGATTAGCAAACCCTTGAGCAATTGATTTTGCGCATAAATCTTTTGCAATAACTGCACTGTGTGATAACAGGTGTTTTGAAACCTTCCATGCAAAAATCGCATCTTCCAATTGTTCTTTTGTCGGTTTATATTCTGAAACGACATTAAAATTTTCTTTAGAGAGCATATTTAAATTTCTGTCTTGTACCAAAGCTCCAAAAGGTGTTATTTTAATATCTTTTGCACTAAATCCTTGGATTTCGTGAAGTAATGTGTTTATTTTGATTAAATTAATATTTGTATCCAGTAAATATTGATAAGCATCTTTGTCAAAGTTTGATGTGATTATATTTTTAATTTTCATCGAATGAAGTAATTTTGCCAATTCAAGATTTATTGTTTTGGTAAAACCGACGGTTGCCCCTACTATTGAAAGAGGGTCAGTTTCAGAATTTTTTATATAGGCATCATAAGAATCTTTTCCTAATGATACCGCGCATATCACTCCGGAATTCGATATTACGTTGCATGCAACATCAAAAAATTCCCCCATAACTTTTAAAACTGCAGAAAGATTTATTATATCTGTGTAAGTTAAATCTTTGTTGTGAGAAACTATTTCGTAATCAATTTCTCCTTCAAGCGAACCTATTGATGCTGATTGATTTGTATTTTCTCCGGAAGCCAGTTCTTTATATTCTTTTATTTCAAATAATTCCATTTTATCCCTTTCTTATAATTGAAGTTTATCATGTAATTTCGTGTTCGCAATATCTCTAATTTAGACAAAATCATGGGTATTGAAAAAAATAAATCCTTTTAATATAATCATGTTGTAGATAATTTTTTATGAGGATTTTGTAAGTGGCTGATAGAATTGATGATAATGTTGGTAAAAAGATTGTTGAAGCCTTAAAAATGCAGGCTAGTGATGTTGATCTATCCAAAAATGAGATAAAAGAAGATGTTATGGAGTCTGTTGTTGATGATTCTGTGCATTCTGATATTGTTTCTGATAATTTATCATCTAATAACACTTCTGCTTTAGGTAGTTTAGAATCTGAATCGGTACCCGAAGCATATGAAGTTCCTTCACTTGAACCGAATATAAATCCTGAACCGATCCGAAATATTGAGTCGTCGGCACCGTTTACTCATGATAGTTTTGCAAAACCTGAAATCAGCCAGCCGACATTTTCCGCTTCTGAAACATTTCATTCAGGTATTTCAAAATCTTTTGTTGATGAGGCGTTTGAACAAAGCCTAAAACGTAATAATATTCCGGTCATGCCGCAAGAAGGTTTTGAATTGCCTTCTAATGTAGAAGTTTTAAATAATCTTATTGCAAAACTTCCTGCAGGTGTTTCAAAACAGACGGGTGCTATTATTATTAAACAAACTATGGAAGCCTTGGGAATTTCAATGAAAAATGTAATTGAAGAAGCAAGGCAATTTCAAGCGCAACTTAGTTCTCAAGTCAAAGAATGCCAAACATCAATTAGTGAATACAAAAAACAAATAGGAATATTGGAAAATAAATCTAAAGTTTATCAATTCCAATTTTCTGCAATGAATGATGTTATAAGCCTTTTTATTAATACCGGTGTTTAGAATTTAATTAAGCGGCTTTATATGTAAAGACTTCTGAGATAGCGTTTTGAATCATTTCATTTACAGATTTTAATTCTGTTTCTACTGCCTGAAGTCTGGTTGTAATATCTTCTTTTTGCAATGCTAATTTTTCTTCCAAAAGTTTAAATTTATACTGCCTTTGCTGCAATTTTTTTGAAAGCATCGAATCTGATTCATAATCAGTTCCGACAGCCATAAGCTGCTTATTAGCTTCAGTTGCTTGAGACATTGCATTTGCGATCAACATCAACTGCCAAGACAGCGTTGATTTCATCATTGTAAGTTGTTGTCTTCGCATTATACCAATAAGCAAACCCATATTTTTCCTACCTTTTTTGATCTAAATTTACACCTTTTAAGAAATTGTGATCACTGTTTTGGGCTATCAGATTTTCCATTTTTTCCAATTGATGTTTGTGGTAATTCAATCTGTATTGCGCCATTTTCAATTTCTTTTTGATTGTCAGAAAATCTTTAATTCCTTCTACCACTGAATTCATAATTGATTGAATCGGATTCTTTCTTATTATGTAATTTTTTGTGTATGCCAGAAAATCTAAGATTCTTCTGATATATAGATCCAGAGTTTGTCGAAACATTTTTAATTCCTTACACTTGAACCTACAAATATTAAAAAACATTTTGTGCTGAAAATTTGACTATTTTTCATATTTAATGTAACAATTCTTAATATTTGTAAGTTTTTATATGTATATTATATCGTAAAAATTATAGAAAACTTTAATATTTAATTTTTAAGACTTCATAAATATCAGTTTTCTTTGCTTTTCCTCTAATTTGTACATCACTTATTTTGATTACATCTGCAATATCTTTTATGTATGAATAAGTTGAGGTACTGACTAAAAGGTTTGTTTTATATGTTTTGTTATAGCTTTCAATTCTGCTTGCAAGATTTACCGTATCACCAATTACGGTGTATTCCATTCTTGTTTCTGTTCCGATATTTCCAATAAAAACTTCGCCTGTATTTATACCGATTCCGATTTCAATTTTAGGTTTCCCTTCATTAAGCCATTTTTCTTTCAAATAATTGAGCTTTTGAAGCATTTCACAAGCACATTTTACGGCATTTTGCGGATGATTATCATCATTAATCGGTTCTCCGAATATTGCCATGACCGCATCCCCGATAAATTTGTTTATAATCCCGTTGTATTTTGTTATGATTGGCTCCATTTCTTTGAAATATTCATTTAATATCTTTGAAACATCTTCTGCACTCATTTTTTCACTAAGGCTTGTAAATCCCCGTATATCTGAAAATAGTACGGTTACAACGGCTCTTTTTCCTCCTAAAGAAAGATTGTCTATGTTTTTAACTACATTTTTCATGACATCTTGAGAAATATATTTTCCCATTGCTTGTTTGATTTTTTCTTTATTTCTGTTTTCAATTAAGAATTTAAATGAATAACCAAAAATAGCGCTTATAAACTGTACTCCAATAGGAATTGCAAGACTTATTAATTTACCTGTTGATGCCATATATCCTGCAAAAGCTAAATAAATCAGATCCAGTATAACAAGTGATATTAATCCTTTTAAAAATTTGAATTTAAATATAAAAACAAATGCGAATAAAGATAGTAATAACAGCGAAATAATAGATATTTCCCAATAAAATTCCAAATAATGTCCTGAATTTAAATTATCAAAAATAGTTGCCTGAACATCTATTCCGGGATGACGAGGGTTCATTGGTGTTTTTATGACATCTTGAGACGGTCCGGATAAGTTTGATCCTATTATAATTATTTTATTTTTAAATATTTTTGGATTTATTAATTTATCATTGCCGAATTTTTCAGGATTAGTTTTTGGCGTTATTCCGGATTTTAGGGCATAATAACTGTCAAGTATTCTTGATGCTGAAATACTTTGGTGTGAATAATCAGATTGAGGATTGTAATAATACCGGATGAGAGATTTAAGTGTCGCATCAGAATACGTATAAGGTAATTTTAAATTGGTTTTACTGTTATAAATAAACTTATCATCAATAGTTAATTTATTTGTATTGTTTGCCAAAAGGTACATTTTCAGCGCTAAAGACGGATAATATTTATCTTTAATTTTTACAATGTTGCTAAAATCGTATAAGTTTTGTTCTATATCGTTAGTTGGAACTTTGACAGATCCGTAATTTTTAGTGGCTTTTTTAAGCTTTTGTGAATTTATTCCAAATGAATTGTAGGATTCATCAGCAATATTTGTTCTTAAATCTATATCAATAGAATGTTTTTTTAAAAAATCATATTCTTCATTCCCTTCAACAGACGGAATGAATGCCGAAACCAAGTTATCCATTTTTGAAATTTGGTTTATGTATTTATATTCATCGGGTTCTCCGTTTTTGCTAAATGTTTGTGCAAACATATCAAGCCCGATAACTTTTGGTTTAGAGTATGTATAAAAATAATCCAAAATATCTGCATATTTATCTTTATTCCAAGGCCATTTATAATTCATTATTGAATAATCATCAATAATAACTTCATAGATATCCGTTGATGGGGGATTGTTGGATGCAAAGTTTCTTATTAAAAAATTATTAGCTTCCGGTTCCAAAAATATTGCACACAAAAGTGCAATTATAACTGTCATAACAAAATATATTATTCCGGAAATAAGGTAAAATAATATGTTTTTGAGTTTTTTCAAAATCTGCCCCCTCCAATTTTGTTTAATAATTTATTTTATGATATAATAAAACGAAAAAAAAGGCTAGAATATGAACTTAACAGATAAATTATCACAAAATAAAATTTTTCCGATTATAAGAAGTGCTGACAAAAGAAACTCTTTGGATTTAGGAAAATTATGTATTGATTCCGGTTTAGACGTTATTGAGATAAATGTTTCTTCTCCTGAGATATTTGATGTAATTTCAGAATTATCAGATAAAGCGATAATTTGTGCCGGAGGTATTATTACTTCTTTGCAGGCTCAAACTGCAATTGATTGCGGGGCGAAAATATTTTCTTCTCCTATTTATCAGCAAAATTTAGTAAAAGTGTCCAAAGACAGACAAGTACCGTTTATTGCCGGAACTTCAACCGCTAATGAGGCATATCAGGCATGGAAATCCAGAATTCCTATTGTAAAAATTTATCCGATTGAGGCAATGGGCGGAACGAATTATATAAAAAATCTTTTAAGACCTATGCCGTTTTTAAATGTTATAGTACAAGGAGCAGTTAAATTGGAAAGTGTAAAGGATTATATAGAATCAGGTGCTTTGGCTGTCGGTATCGGCAGAGATTTGTTCAAAGGTTCTGATTATAATGAAATTTCAAAAAGAATAAAAACTACTTTGGAGAATTTAAGATAATTATGTCTGATAAAAAATTTGATTTAATTACTATTGGCGAATGTTTGGTTGAGTTTTCTTCCAATCAAAAATTGGCAGATTCTGATTGCCTGCACAAATACTATGGCGGTGATTCGTTAGTGGTAGCGATTTCAGCATCCCGTCTGGGGTCAAACGTCGGGTTTATTACATGTTTAGGAAATGATCCGTTTAAAAATTATCTTTTGCAAAATTGGGAAAAAGAAGGTTTAGATACCACATGCACAAGGATAGTAAATGATCCTAACGGAATTTATATGGTTTCGCGCACGGATGTTCACGATAAAGAATTTATTTATTACAGAAAAAAAATAGCGCCTTCAAAGCTTTCAGTAGATGATATAAACGCTGATTATATAAAACAGTCAAAAATAATTTATTGTTCAGGAGTTACTCAGTCTCTTTCTTTAGGCTCAAGAGAGGCTGTTAAATATGCTTTTAAGATTGCAAGAGAAAACGGTGTTATAACCGCATATGATCCAAATTATTCATCATTAATTTCAACAAGTGAAGAAGCCAGAGAATATTTTGATGAAATTATTTCAATGACTGATATTTTGTTTATGAGTTCAAAATATGATACTAAAAATATTTTTGAGACTGAATCTTTGGAAAATATTGCAAAATATTTGTCCGATTGCGGTGTAAGTATTACGGTTATAAAATCAAGTGATGATAAAGGATATTTTGTCTGTCATGACGGAAAAATTACCTTTGTAAATTTTTATACCCAAAATGTTGTCGATACGACATCATCAGGAGATGTATTTAACGGTGCGTTTTTGCATGCTTTTGCTAACGGTTCTAATATGCTTGAATCAGGCAAAATTGCGTCTATAACTGCAGGATTGCAGGCTCAAGGAATTGGGGCGGTGAAATCTACTCCTTACCATGATGAGGTTTATAACCTTTTTAAAACTGAGGAATTTTAATGAGAAAAAGATTTGTGCTTTCGGGGTATTTTGGATTTAAAAATTTCGGAGATGAGGCGATACTTTCTGTTTTAGTTGAAAAACTTCAAAGTATTGGTGGAGTTGTATCTGTTATCACATCTGATATTAGTTATACTAAATCTAAATTTAAACATATTTTTTGTGTAAAAACATTTGATTTATTAAATATAATCGGTGCGATAAAAAAATCTGATTATTTAGTAAGCGGAGGCGGAAGTCTTTTGCAGGATGTGACAAGTTTCAAAAGTTTAGTTTATTATCTTTTTATCCTTTCAATCGGGTTAATTTTTCATAAAAAAAATATAATTTTCGCCCAAGGTATCGGTCCTGTTAATAGTAATTTGGGTAGATTTCTAACAAGATTAATTCTAAAAAGGGCTTATTATATAAGTGTTAGAGATGAAAAAAGTTATGAATTGCTAAAAAATTGGGGGATTAATTGCGATTTGGTTTGTGATCCTGTTTTCGGATTGAATATTGAGCCGATTGCAAAATCCAAAAAAGTTTGTGTTCAATTGAGAAATTTTGATTCAGTTAATGATTTATTTTTATCAAAATTGGCGGGATTTATTGATAAAAACTTTTCAGGATACGAAATTGAAGTGTGTTCTTTGCAAGATTCTATTGATTTAGATGTGTGTAAAAACTTTTGTGAAAAATTGCGCGAAATTGATCCTTATTATACTGTTAATTTGCATAAAAATATTGATAGTAATAAGGTTATATCAATTATTTCGTCTTGTGAATATTTGATAGGTATGAGGTTTCATTCGTTAATTATCGGTTTGCTTAGCGGCTGTAAAATATTGGCGCTTAATTATGATCCAAAAGTTGAAAAATTAGCTAATAAATTTAATCTTCCTTGTCAAAATTTGAATGATCAAAAATTTATTAATTCTGCAGAACTTGTTAATCAGGATGTATCAGATTATAAGAAAATTTTAGAAAAGACAAAATTTGATTGGGATAATTTTTTGAATGTTTTTAAATAAAAAAATAACGTATTCCCAATAAAGAATACGTTATTTTTATAAAAAGTTTATTAAAACTATTCTTGAATAGGAGCTTCTGCCGCTGCTTCTTCTGTTTCAGCCGCTTGTTTAGCTGCTTCTTCTGCTGCTTTAGCTTCTTGAGCTGCTTTTGCTGCAGCTTCTTCTTCAGCTTGTTTTTTAGCCAACGCTTTTTTAGATAATTTAACGGTTTCTTTTTTCTTGTAATCAAGAGTTCCGTCTTCTTTGCAGTGTTTCATTAAATATTGTACGCGTTCTGTTGGCTGTGCACCTTTTGAAATCCATTCTTTAGCAGATGCTAAATCAAATTTCATTTCTTTAGTTTTCGGATTGTAGAATCCTAATTCTTGAATAGGTCTTCCTTCACGTTTTGTTGTAGAATTGATAACAATAATTCTGTAAGAAGGTTGTTTTTTTGCACCTAATCTTTTTAATCTGATTTTTAACATTTTTCTTCCTTTTTATATTAATCTTTTACACTGGCAATAAATCAACCGCCGCTTGCTGATTTATCTAAACCGTTGTAAAGAGGAATTACTTCGGCTATGACTTGATTCAAGCACAAAAATAATTTATATGCAATAGTTGGAATTTAATTATTTTAAAATTTTGATAATATTAAAAATAGTGGAAAAATTTTTTAAATTTTCCACTATTTTATGTTTTAAAATATTAATATTTTACACATTTGCTGTTTGTTTAGCAAAGGATTCGTTTGCACGAGATTTTATTTCATTTTCAATTTTCGAAATAAAATCATCTGCTTTAAACACACCGATTTGCCCGATTCCGCGTGCTCTAACGGCAACTGTGCCTTCTTGAGCTTCGCGATCACCGACTACACAAACATAAGGAATCTTTTTATCTTGTAAAGATTCTCTGATTTTGTAATTCATAGATTCTGAGCGGTCATCTAATTGGGCTCTTATTCCTGCGTCACGCATCTTTTTGTAAATGCTTTGCGCGTAATCTGCGTGTTTTTCATTAGAAATCGGTACAACATTTACCTGAGTCGGTGCAAGCCAAGTCGGGAATGCACCTGCATAGTGTTCAATTAATATGCCGTGGAATCTTTCCATTGAGCCAAAAATTACTCTGTGGAGCATTAACGGTGTTTTTAATTGACCGTCTTTGTCTTGATATTTTATATCAAATCTTGCAGGCAAGTTAAAATCTAGTTGAATTGTTGCACACTGCCAAGTTCTGCCGATTGCATCTTTAACTTTAAAGTCGATTTTCGGTCCGTAGAATGCACCGTCACCTTCATTGATGTCGTATTTCATTCCGCGTCGTTCCATTGCTTCTTTTAATCCTGCTTCAGCTTTATTCCAGTTTTCAATTTCTCCGACAAAACTTTCAGGTCTTGTTGATAATTCAACTTCAAATTCCATATTAAATATTGCCATTGTATCAGCTACAAAATCTATAATTCCGTTGATTTCATCAACCAACTGTTCCGGGGTGCAGAATATATGAGCATCGTCTTGAGTAAAGCCTTGAACACGGGTTAAACCGGATAATGCTCCTGATTTTTCTTTACGGTAAACAGTTCCTAATTCTGCCATTCTTAAAGGCAATGAACGATAAGAATATCTGTTTGCTTGATAAATCAAAATGTGAAACGGACAGTTCATTGGTTTTACAACATATTGATCGTCTGAATCTTCATCTTTTTGTACAAAAAACATATTTTCTTTGTAGTGATCCATATGACCTGATATTTCCCAAAGAGTAGATTTTGCAATTTGAGGAGTGTTAACGATTACATAACCTCTTTTTCTGTGTTCTTCTCTCCAATAGTTTTCAATTTGTTCACGCACACAAGCCAAATTCGGATGCCACAATACAAGCCCTCCTCCCATTTCTTCACGAGTCGAGAACAGGTCTAATTGTTTACCGAGTTTTCTGTGGTCACGTTTTTCTGCTTCTTCCAAAAATGTCAAATAGCTTTGCAAATCTTCTTTATTCCAGTATGCAGTTGCATAAATTCTTTGAAGCATTTTGTTTTTTTCGTTCCCGCGCCAGTATGCACCGGCAACTTTTAATAATTTGAATGCATTTGCTTTAATATATGATGTATTTGGCAAGTGCGGACCTGCGCAAAGATCATTAAATAAAGCATTTCCGTCTTTATCTTTTGTGATATACAAAGTCGGATTATCATTTCTGTGTTCTTCTAATAATTCTGCTTTGTAGATTTCTCCTTGATCTTTGAATTCTTTAATTTGAGCATCAACATCAGGAATTTCATATCTTTCAAATGTAAGATTTTGTTTAACAATTTCTTTCATTTTTTCTTCGATTTTTGCAAGATCTTCTTGGGTAAAAGCATGACCGTCTGTCAAATCGAAATCATAATAAAAACCTTCTGCAGTTGACGGCCCGATAGCTAACTTTGCATCGGGAAACAAGCTTTGTACGGCTTGCGCCATAATGTGCGATGTTGAATGTCGTAAAATCGACAAAGTTTCTTGATTTTTTTCCATTTCTTTTCCTTTTCTGTCCTTTTAGAGTTAAACAGTACTTACGGCAAAAACACTCACCGTATTACTTTTGTTTAACCGCTTGAGGCGGACCCCTCTAACTGTTACTACATGTAGATTATAATACAAATATAAAATTTATGTAACTCTAAGCGGTTTTATTTTCTCTATATTGAGCAGTTCCTGGGAATGAATCCTGTCCTGTTCTTAATTTTGTTATTAAATACTGAAGTTTCGGAATAATTGTAGATAAGAACAATGCCGATACTGCAAATCCTGAACCCCAGTTTAATATATTCATCTTAAAGTTGTGTTTAACAGCATTTGAAACCATTTTTTTAGTGATAACAATATCGCCTGATTTGTTTGCTTTTTCTATAATTCCTTCCACATATCTTACCAAATCAGCTTTTGCAGAATCCATATCAGATTGAGCAATAAATTTAAATGCGTTGGTGAATTTTTTACCGAATGTATTTTCAAAGAATGCTTTTAAAAATTCCGGATCGTTAATGTGTCCGCCTGTAAATATGTCTTTAACTTGACTTTTTGTAAGAATCGAAACATCTTTTACTTTTGGTTGAAGTTCGGACATTTTTTGTGCTGTTTTTGAAATTCTTTCAAACTCAGATTCTGAAACAACTTTTTTAGTTTCATTCAAGAAGTTTTCTAATGTAATTGCATCTTTATCTTTAATTAATGCTTTAATTGATTCAGGGGTAGCATTTTCGTTTCCTAAAATTTCTTTTTTAAATGTTTCAATACTTACACCGTATAATTTCTTTTCTTCAAAGTAATTTGTTAAATATTCACTTGCGAATTTAGCATTTACAGGGTCAAGTCTTGAGCTTACTCCCTTTTGTTGAATTTTATTTAACCACGCGTTCATATTAGGCATATTGAACATATAGAAATAAATTGAGCCTAAATCTCTAAATAGAATTTCTACTCGTTCATCATTGTTTCTTGCAGAAATTGCTCTGCCTGATGCTGTGCCGGCATCAACTGCCAAAAGTCTCCAGTTTCTGTCGTTTTCAAATTTATCTGCAATAGATAATAAATTTAATGCACCGCCAAAAGTTACATTTTCGTTCCTCTTTTTAGAATTATCAATAAATTCGTTAATATTTGGGGTTTGCATTAAAACATCATTTGACTGTATAGAATTTGTTTGAGGTTTATTTTTATGATAAGATCTTGTAATTGCCTGATTTATTTTTGGTAGTACAAATCCGATAAACGCATTTGCTAAAATAACACTCGACATTACTTTGGCAAATTTGAATGCGGATATTTTCTTTTGAGTAATGTTGTTATATTTGTGCAAATAGTTTTCTAAAGGTTTTCTGACTGAATCAGATGAAGTCGCAACGTTGATTTTCGGTAAATTAAGTATTTTTTGTCCGAGTTTTTCAAATACATAATTTAATCCGGTTACCCCGCCAAGCCAAAATACTGCGCCGGAAAATTCTTCGGTGATTCTTTCTCTTGCTTCGTCAAATCCTCCTCTTTTATATGCCTGATATGTTCTTCCGGCTTCTACAAAGGCTTCCAGTGCAATAACAGGTAAAAAACCGTCACTAGCCATTTGTTTGACGAAATTTCTTGGTGTCATAATTTTTGTATTTATTGCGGGGATTTTTACCATAAAATCTTTCTTGTTATTTTCTTACATTTTGGTTTAATATTCCTAAATTAAATTTTTTGCCTAAATTTAAGGGGGCGTTAAAAAATTGTTACATAATTAGTGGTCATTAGAACACTAGTATATTAAAGATGTTACAAATATTTACTAAAATATATCCTGATAGCAATATTCTTTATGTTCGGTTTTTGTTATAATCGCATAAGATAAGAAGGATTTTATCCAAAAATGATTCAGAATGTAGAAATAAGTGAATTTCATAAAAAATATATGACCTCTAATGTTTCGCTAAGAGGGGATTCAAACCGCAGCGGTGAACTTTCTGCGGGTAAAAAAGCCGTTATTCTGTCTTCATCAATAATCGGTTCTGCTCCTGTTGTTGCTTTTTGGGCAAAAAAAGCGGGATTTAGTCTGAATCCTGCAAAAATACTTAAAACTCCGATTATGAAAACCGCGTTATTTGCCTTTGATAAATCTAAGGGAAATGTTATAAATTATAAAGCTCCGCAGATATTATCCATAGCAGGCGGGTCAATAGCTGGCGGTTTTGTTGGCGGTGCAATTGTTGATAAGGAAAACTTAAAAGCAAAAAAAAGAGAAGTTTTAACTCAGGTTTTAGGTAATATTTTAACTCCTGTATCTTGTGTTTGGGCAGGATCTGAATTGTTATCCGGTCAAATGCCAAAACTTCAAAAATTCATGCCTCAAATTTCAGGGCAATCTAAATTGATAAAGTATTTAAATTCAGGATTAAAAAATCTGCCAAATACAGTAGCAACATTATTTTGTTTAAGTATCGGTATTTGGGCGGGAAATAGAGTTTCTAATTTTATAAATGATAAAATATATCACAAAAAAGTTGAAAGAAATTTAAAAGCGACCGATTTTGCTCCGCATCTGGATGATTTATGCATGGGCGTGTCAATGATGAATGAAAATTCGACGTTTGCCTCAGTTTTGGGTCGTTTTATCCCGCTGGCATTGATTGTCCCGGGGTATCAGACCGGTAAAGCTCAAGGTAAAGATTAATTATTTTTATCTTATCAGGCTATTAAATATACCTCTTTTTTCTTATGAATTTTTTCAGGATGGGTTTTAAAATAGAATAAAAGGAGGCATATATGGTACGAATTCTTTTAAGATGGCTAGTTTACGCTCTTTTAATTATTTTTGTCGCTTGGATTATTCCGGGGATTTCTGTAGACGGATTTTTAAGTGCACTGCTTGTTGCTGTGGTAATCGGGTTAATAAATATTTTTGTAAAGCCAATATTGAAATTTTTGACTTTCCCGATTAATTTTATAACTTTCGGATTGTTTTCATTAATTTTGAACGCACTATTGTTTATGCTTGCGGGTGCGATAACTCCGGGGTTTGAAGTTGAAGGTTTTTTGAGTGCCTTGTTTGGATCGATATTACTTTCACTTTTGTCTTATGGTGTTATGCGCTTAGATAATAGTGATGTCGTTTAATTCTTTAATGCTTTTTTTAATTAAAAACTCTCTTTATTTAAGTAAAGAGAGTTTTTACTGTTTGTTTACTTTAAAAATGTACAAAAAATGATTACTTGTGTCTGTGTTTCTTTTTTTTATCTGCCGAAACACAAGGGTAAATCCCGTAAGTAAATGGAAAATAACTTTAAATTGACATAGAGTCAATGAAACGATATATTTATATTGACGTAATGTCAATATGTGAGGATTTTATATGATTAAAAAATTGTGTATTACTGTTTTAATATCTGCTTTGATGTTAAATATGGGTGCATTTGCAAAGGAGAGTAAATCTATGACAAGACAAGAAATTGCCGATAAAAATTTAGAAACATTGTTTAATATAACAACTAAAAATAATAACGGTCCGGATAAAGATTTTATGGATATTTTGCAAAAATATATTTTTGGCGAAGTATTTGCAATCGGTGATTTGGATATAAAAACAAGAGAACTTTTGACTGTTACAAGTTTGACTGTTATGCAGACGCTGCCGCAGTTAAAAGCACATATAAACGGAGCCTTAAATGCAGGCAATACCCCGATTGAAATAAGAGAAACGATTTATCAATGCGCACCGTTTATAGGCTTTCCAAAGACTTTGAATGCAATTTCTGTATTTAACGAAGTCATAAAAGAAAGAGGATTGGAAAAAGAGTTAAAAAACACAAAAACAACAAACGAAAATGACAGATATAAAAAAGGTTTTGAGATACAAAACCCTATGTATGGTGATGAAATTGTTCAAAATATGAAGGGTTTACCTGATGATATGGGAAGTGATGTTGCAAGATTTTTAACAGAAGTTTGCTTCGGTGATTTTTATACAAGAGAAGGTTTAGATCTTAAAAAGCGCGAACTTATGACAATCGCAATTTTAACTACAACAGGCAATACAGGGGTCTTAAAAAGCCACATCAAAGGAAATTTGAAAGCCGGTAATTCAATCGAAACAATCTCTGCTGCGATTATTCAGGTTATGCCATACGTTGGTTTTCCAAACTCATTTGCAGCATTAAAAGCGGTTAAAGATGTAATAAATGAGAATAAACAGGAGTAAAATTTATGAAAAAAATATTTTTATTAACACTTGCAGTTTTATTTATAACATCAGATTTATGTTTTGCATTTGGATTAAAAAAGAAAGAGGTAAAAATGCTTACGTTACAAGAATATCAAAAAACAATAATGTTTCCGATCGGTAATACAAATGATGCATACGCAAAATATTTTATCGGACAAAGTTATATTTCACCTATTTCAACAAAACAAGTAAAAATGTATAATGTAACTTTTGAACCAAAGTGCAGAAATAACTGGCACATCCATAAAGCAAAAGAAGGCGGTGGTCAAATTTTAATTGCAATAGGCGGCAGAGGATATTATCAGGAATGGGGCAAAGAACCTGTAGAAATGAAACCGGGTGATGTTATAAATATTCCTGCAAATGTTAAACACTGGCATGGTGCGGCACCTGATAGCTGGTTTTCACATATTGCAGTTGAAATTGACGGAATTAACACTTCAAACGAATGGCTTGAACCCCTAAGTAATGAAGAATATGGTCGCTTGAAATAGATTTGAAATGTTTCAATAAATTTGATATTATTATTGTGCCTAGTATTTTGGAATGATTGTAATAAAGTATAGCCAAGTACCCAATATGGTTTTTAAAAGAATTATAAATAGTTATATACAAGAAAAAATCAATTGTTATAATAAAGTTAGATAGGTGTTTTTATGAGAGATGATATTAAAGAGTACAATGCAGTAGAGCAGGTTGCAAGAAAGTTTTGCGAAGCGGTAAAAGCCGGTAAAAGTGAAATTATAAAGCCTTATTTTTATGAAAAAGCTTGCTTTTTCGGTCAATTGAATGAAAAAACTTATCAATCCGGTCCGATAGAAGAATTTTATAAAACTATTGATACATTTGGCTCATGTGGAGACGATTATATTTCAAGAATTGATGTTTTAATGTTAGAAAAAACTATTGCTGTTGTTCAAGTTATTGAAGATAATTGGCATGGGTACAAATTTACAGACATCTTGAATCTAAACAAAATCAACGGTGAATGGAAAATTGTCGCAA